>JBIKMB010000111.1:0-18291 GCA_044359485.1 Pirellulaceae bacterium
CCCCAAAAATGCTATCCGAAAACTTCAAGCCTTGTTTGACGACATCGTGCGTTTCGAAGGTGAGCTTACAGATGATGTCAGAGCTTATCATGTCCTCGCGACTTTCAGTCACGCTCTACCCGAACCGATGTTCGTAATTGACTTTTCTCGCCTTAAAGAATTCGATCGCCCCAGCGACGATGGTTCCTCAAGCATTCTCTTTGATTGGCTTCCCACACCGACCGCCCTGCAATTGCCGTGCTTGTACTCGCTCAGCGAACTGCCTCGCTGGAAATCGCTGCTCGAAGATCATTGGGGCGAAGATGGCTTCCTGATTCTGGTAAGCAAATATCCGAAAGGAAAAATCCTCGAAATACTACGAGATAGTCTGCGAAGTAAGCCGCAAGAACCCGCAACGCCAGAACAACCCTCAGAAAATCAAGCAGCCAACGCTCATTGTTGGCCCAGTATCCTGTGCCGACTTATTGAAATGAATGTGGAAGGATTCGGCAGAAATTTTCTCTCCCATTTTGAATTCCTCCTGAGCGAAAACCCCGCGGAGCCTTCTCAATGGTCGTTGTATGGCCCCAAAAAACTGCTAGGGAAGACAGGATACTAGCCCACTCTCGCCAAAGTCGATGTAAGCTCAAATGTTCGATAGCCTCAGTTCAAGCTGCATCCCGCTTTTGCGAATGGGACCGCGACTTGTCGCTGAGTAACTTCCGTGATAGCCGTTCGATACGCAGCGACTCTGGTGAAACCTGAGTCTCTTCGTGAATCTGCTTGCGAGCCGTTTCCGTCGCACTACGCTGCTCGCTGAACCAATTGCTCCGACGACGCAACCTTTTGGGACGTGGCAAATCGTGATCCACCGCTTCCGGATCAAACTCTCTTGCCCGCTCACGAACCGGTTCATCCTCCCAAAACTTTCCATCGCTCAAACGATAAATGAGCAACAAACCAAACGAGCCAGCTACCGCCGCCACAATTCCATAGGGCGTCATCAGGTCAAATGGCTGGTCGGTCAACAGGGCTAAGATCACATTCCCAACCAAACCACCTCCCAAACCAAGTGCCCAGGTCGCCAAGGGACCACCACCATCTCGACCAGGCATAATCGCCTTGGCCGTTAACCCCACTAAGCTGCCATAACCCGTCCACAAAAAAAGAAAGTGGAGCGCATCGGAAGTCGTCGGATCAAACTGCGGCACCGGCATCGCGAGCAACCTCCCTAATTTCAAATCACTTGCTAGCAAATAGCTTTGCGAGCAACTTGGTTATGCCATCCATAAAGCGTGCGAAAGACCAACTCAAGCCCTATTCGATCACTTGCCTACAATCGAAGCTAGCGGACTGTATAGTCTAACTCTCGTCCTCCCCTCAAGAGGAACTTCAACGTTTATGCTGCGATTTGCGGACGAGCAGCCCCATTTGAGCGATGCTCTGCGAAAATGTTACCCGCGACTCGACTTCAGCTTCTCGCGAATCTTCCTCCAACGTTCACCCATTTCCGCTTCATATCCGCGGTCGGTCGGCACATAGAAGGTACGCTCGACTCCCAGATAATCCTGAGCGGCGACGCCATCTTGGCTATCATGTGAATACTGATACCCCTTGGCATGGCCCAGTTCGGCGGCACCCGCGTAATGGCCATCCCGCAGATACACCGGTACGGGAATCAGTTGCCCCTCGCGCACTTCTTTTCGAGCTAACCCGATCGCCATAGTCGCCGAGTTGCTCTTGGGCGCACAGGCGAGATAAATCACGGTTTGGGATAACGTGAGTTGCGCTTCGGGTAGGCCGATGAATTCGCAGGCTTGCATCGCAGCAACGGTTAAGGGCAACGCATGCGGATCGGCGTTGCCGATATCTTCGCTTGCCAGAATAACAAGTCGACGACAAAGAAACCGTATATCTTCTCCACTTTCCAGCATTCGAGCCAACCAATACAGCGATGCATCGGGATCGCTGCCGCGAATACTTTTGATCAGAGCGGAAGCCATGTCATAATGTTGATCGCCTGTGGGATCAAATTGAATCATTTTTTGCTGAACGGATTCTTGAGCCAAGGAGACGGTCAAGGGAACAGGGCGTTCGGCAGACGAAAGCACGGCAACCTCTAAAGCTCCCAAAGCTTGTCGGGCATCACCTTCACAGATACGTGCTAAATATTCCAGTGCACCTGGCTCAACTTGAATCGGAATTTTGCCTAGGCCCCGCTCTCGATCTTGTATCGCGCGGTTGAGCAATTGGATCACTTGTTCCTCGGCGAGCGGTTGCAACTGAAAGATCTGACTGCGACTCAGCAATGCGCCGTTGACGGCAAAGTAGGGATTGCTGGTGGTCGCTCCGATCAAACTGATGATGCCCGCTTCCACATCGGGAAGAAGTGCATCTTGCTGGGAACGATTGAAGCGATGGATCTCATCGATGAACAACAGCGGTTTCGGTTGACCGGCAGCCACCTCATCTTGAGCCCACTGAAGCACTTCTCGCAATTCCTTCACGCCGCTGGTCACGGCGCTGAGTTGTCGAAAAGCCCCCCCGGTATGTTTTGCCAAAAGATGTGCCAGTGTGGTCTTTCCGGTTCCTGGCGGACCGTACAATAGAATAGAGCCTAACCGCTTGGCGTCCATTAGCCTCCGCAAAAGCTTACCAGGCCCCAAAAAATGTTCTTGTCCGATATACTCTGACAAGTTGCGTGGTCGCATGCGGGCCGCCAGCGGTTCATGTTGCCGACGATTTTCCCGTTCCATATTCTCGAAAAGATCCATGATGTCCAACCTTCTGCGTTACTTAGGGCCTGCGATTGGTATTGTAGCATTGTTGCTCACGCTGTGGATATTCTCCTACATCGAAGATTGGTCGCGCGATCTAACGACCAATACGGCCGAAACTTCTCCAACTGCCAAGGATCAACGATTGCGAACCTTGAGTATCGCACTGTCGCTGGACGAATTAGAGCAAAAACTGCAGGGCATCTCCGAGTCCGAGCCGCTGTGGAGTTACGCTCGAACCGAACCCATCGATGAATCGACTCGCAAAGTGTATCTGGTTCGCACGACCCGTTTGATGCGATACAAGGATGATGTGATGGTGACACTCAAGCGTGTCGGAAACGAAACCAGTGTGGACGTGTTTAGTCGATCGCGCGTGGGCAAAGGAGATCTCGGCCAAAACCCTCGCAACATTCGCGAACTTCTGGCTCATATCGCTTCCTTCACAGCTGGCTCATAGCCCACTTTACAACACCCCTTGGCATGTCGATAAAATGCCAACGAATTTAGATTCCGTAACACTCTAGTGAATGCGACCATGCACTTTACCGACATCGAAATCGACTTGGCTAAATCACTCAAAAAAGCTGGCCTGGACTGGAAACCGCAACCAGGTCATTTTGTGCTCGATGACGATCATGTTTTTCACCATACATCCCCTTTCCAGCCTCATGTCTTTTTCATACTCGATCTGCAGCACTTTCTGCGGTACACCGGTTCGATCGATGGGATGAAACGCCGGCTGGTTTGGTTGCCCATTTGGCTCGACGCCCGCGAACAGCTGCGAGTGTTGGGGGTCAGCGATCAAGAAATGGCCAGCTATCTGCATGACAATAAAGCGATTGAAACTGGCAATGAGTTGGAGTGGTTGCTGAGATTGTGGCTCGAAAAATTAACCGCTCCACCAAAAGCCTGACGGAATAACACTAGCCGACGGCGTTGGCCGCAGTTTTCATATAGGAGCGAAGCGTCCGTCCGATTAGCCATTAATCGCCTTCGAGTTGGCCGCGGTATTCGGGGGTTTCGGATAGGCTCTAAGTAATCCGTCTATGGTTAGCCAATCCGTGCATCGCGCAGCAAGGCATGCGCCTCAGCCGCGCGACTGCGGCCGCAGAGTGACTTAAGCAGAGAGCGGCTAGACCTACGATTACCAGTGCATCACAAAACCACCATCGACATTGATCGTCTGGCCTGTCACATTGCCCGCTCGAGGGCTCAGTAGAAACACGATCATCGCTGCGATATCTTCCACCGTTTGCCAACGCCCCAGCGGAACGACCTTACTCACCTTCTCTCCTGCCCACTCTTCATAGGATCGCTTTTGCTCTTCCGGCTGAGCGTCACACCAGGCTTGCCAGACGCTGCGATTGAGTGACGTTTGTACCATGCCGGGATTTACTGTGTTGACACGAATTCCATCAGAAGCCAAGTCTTTGGCCAAACATTGCGCGAAATTGATATTCGCTGCTTTGCAGGCGCTGTACGGTGGATCGGTTTGAGAGCCTATTTGGCCAGCTACCGAACCGAGAAACACCATCCCTCCGAAACGCTGTTTGCGAATCAACGGTACAAGAGAGTGCGCGACGTGGACCATACCCATGATATTGACTTGCAGGTTTTTGAGCCAATCTTGCGGCTGAAGGTTGGTGAATGGAAAGCCGAACTTTCCGCTGCCGATCGCGGCACAGTGGACAGCATGATCGATGTAGTTCATTCTCTCTCGAGTCCATGCTCCCGCTTGCCGCACACTCTCTTCACTAGCAACATCACACTGGCAACCGCAACAGTCGCCAGCATACGTTTCGGCGAGTTCCTTGGCTACTTGATCGGTATCTGGCCGAATATCCCAGAGAACAACGCTCGCCTGTTCCTCCAAGAGCAGTTTGGTAGTCGCCAGACCTATACCGCTAGCACCACCCACCACCACAACTTTGGTACCTGCTAATTTCAAATCCATAGCGTTCTATGACTTTCGTTTCATTACCTGTTGCTTGGCCCACGGACCTAACTTCTCGCGAAAGATTTTGGCATTGTGGCGAATATCGGTTGGCAAAGGACCTGGATAGACAAAAAAATGCTGGATGCACTTGGTGTGCTCATAGCGTTGCGCCAATTCGCGAAGTTCTTGAATCAATCGCTCATCTTCCATGGCATTCGACAAGTCTCTTTGTTTAGACTTGGCCCAAGTTTCAATGACGAGAGCGGCTGTTTGGAATCCCTGGTTTTCCGGATGGGAACCTTCGACAAAGCCGACCAAAGCGGTACGATGAACGCTGCGATGGGTATTGAAGATCGCTTCGCATGGAATCGTATACAGAATTCGTTCGGCCGTCAGGACTCGATGCGCTTTGCGTCCACAAAACCAAAAGCGATCTTGCTCATCGAGGTATCCGATGTCACCCATGCGATGCCAGTAGCGTTGTCCATCAAAGACTTTGTGAAATGCGTTTTGATCTTGTCGCGTTTCATATCGTTGGGACACGACATCGCCAGTAACCATCAATTCGCCGATTTGCCCGCGCGGTAATTCGCGGACATCGGACATCAGCGCCGCCGGTCCATCATGAATCTCGATTACCTTCCACTGAATTCCGGAAAACGCTTTACCGACACAAGTACCAGCACCCTCTTTGGATCGAGCGGCTGTTTCCTGAAGCACTTCTCGCGATTCGATCGATGCAACGGGCAAGGCCTCCGTTGCGCCATAAGGTGTATACACGACACCGTCGGAATGCATGGCGCTGCGCACCCAGGCAAGCACACGAGGCGGCACCGGCGCTCCGGCGGATAAAACACGTTTCAAAGTTGGCATCTTCCTGCCGGTCCGTTCACAATACCGACCGACGGCCGTCCAAAGCGCTGGCGAGCCAAACGATTGATTGATTTCCCACTGCTCCATGGCATCGATCAGTTTAGCCGGATCAACGGATGCAGGCCGCGTTGGATTCATATCGGGGATGATGGTTGTGGTCCCCATGACCGCATTGAATAATCCAAACAAGGGAAACCCTGACAGGTCCTTGCCGCCGG
The DNA here is from genome assembly GCA_044359485.1 of Pirellulaceae bacterium. Lineage (GTDB taxonomy): Bacteria > Planctomycetota > Planctomycetia > Pirellulales > Pirellulaceae > JAFLCP01. The sequence goes on from JBIKMB010000111.1 coordinate 5,787, forward strand.
GCTCAATTTGGTAGTGCTCTACAATTTGATCGATTTGCCGATTGAACATTCGATGGGTGTACCGAACCCCTTTGGGTGGCCCGGTGCTACCCGTCGTAAAAATAATCGCGGCGATATCATCTAAGTTGGCCATGTAGTTCGGGCCGCCGGTGAAGGCTGCTTGCCGCAACTCGTTTAACGTTGGAAATCTTGGCCAGCCCAATTTACGACCCGTCGTGATCAATAGCTTCGCCTTCGGGAATCGCTTCGACAACAAGCCGCGAATCATATGCACCACGGGCGTACCTACGAAACCATCCGGTTCAGCTTCTTGGAGACAACGCACCAGATGCTTGCGTCCCATGCCTGGATCGATCAACACAATCGCGGCTCCAGCTTTCAGCAACGCGAAGACGACTGTAATGAATTCTGCATTAAAGGGAATCAGCATGGCAATACGCTGACCGGGTCGCAGTCCGCGTTGGATCAAGCCGGCAGCAATGGACGAACTATCGCGATCAAGCTGTCGAAAAGAGATCTCGCGATAAGGTCGCTTGGTTCCTAATCGATGCGAGCCCAGCGGGACAGCGATCGCCACGTCGTCGGGACGTTGTTCGGCCATCCAACTTAAACGTTGGGCTACGTTGTGATTCACGCTCATATCGGTCATGTTGCTGGTGACTTTCGGCTATCCCGACTCTTTTCCACTTGTTCTACTGCAGCATCGATCATCCAACCCGCCACATCGATACCTGTGGCGCTGGCCGTTCCCTTCCAGCCCGGCACCGCATTGACTTCGAGCAAGTAGGTTTCACCATTGCAGGCGGGTAGCAAGTCGATACCCAACGTGGTCGCTTGCATTTGGTGCATGACGCGTTGCACGGTTTGGACTTGCTCTGCAGTGGGTTCGATCGGAACGGCAACCGCTCCCCGCGATACATTGGTTCGCCAATCCTCTTTGGATTCGCGCCGTACCGCAGCAATCTTCGAGCCGACGGCCAACAATCGAATATCATAACCGAAATGAGGCACAAATTCTTGGAGATAAGCCACTTGCCGCAACTGTTCCAGAGCGCTGAAAACGCGCCAGGCTAAATCGGCATCTTGGACTCGCATGATCCCTCGCCCCTCGCCTCCGAAAATTGGCTTGACGACCACATCGCCTCCCAAGCGTTCAAAAGCTTCCATCGCCTGCTGTCGCCTCTGGCACACCGCTGTTGCTGGAATCGCATGACCTGCTCGACGTAGATGATGCAAAGTCAACCATTTATCGATAGCGATTTCCAAAGTGCGTGGCGGATTGATCGAGATCACATCCTGCTGCTGCAGCACATGCAGCATGTCAAGACGAATGACCATCTGTTCTAAAGAACCTAACGGCATCGTGCGAACGAAAATTGCATCGCACTGATGCAATGGGTAGCCATTGGCCAGTGCCTTCCATCCAGCCTGACTCTCGTAGAAGCCTTCGACATCCTCAAACGAACACACATCGATCGAGTGCCCTTGAGCCGCACGCATCAAATCGCGAACATACCAATTCTCTGGCGAGCCGAGGATGCAAAATTTCACGGTTACTCTTGGTTCCAAGAACTACGTAAACGACTTGGCGATCAAGTCAGCTCGCGGAGCCCCATAACGAAAGGTATGACCACTCTGTAAGTTGGAAAAGACAATCTCTGCTGGACTAAAAAGTCCCGCATCCACTTGATAGAAATCAAAGTTATACTTTTTGAAGATTTCGGCAAAAGGTGCGCCGAAGTCTCGCGACGATTGACTGGGAACCTTAGGACCGATTTCTTTCAGTTGCGCATCGTCCGCTTCGACATACAGCGTAACCAGTCCCCCGTATAAAATCGCATCGTTGGTCCTTCCGATACCTTTGACAAAATCTTTGGCAGGGGGTGGCAAAGGAGCGATACCATACGCACTCTTCACTGCCTGGAGCGGGAAACCCAATTCAAAGAGCTTATGTAAAGCGGTCTCAACACTGCGAGCGACCACTTGCACAACACCGGCTAAACTCCGAGTCGGCGCTACCAGCAACCGCAGGTGCTGGGGATCCACGTGACATTCTTGAGCGATTGCTATGGCGACTTCATCGGTGGGTAGCACATCGGCTTCCAAAACACCCACGGCACACTGCGAGGCATCTTGTATGGCCAACGACTGCAACACATGCTCCTTACCGCGTTTGGCCCGCATCGGACCCGAACCCATCGCGAAATAGTCACCCACTTTGACAGGCCAACCTGCGTACTGCGCCGCCATGCAGGCTACCACTGGCTCGTCGGAGGTCACTTGAACCCAAGGGCCTCCCCAGATATTGCGATCGCCGGGCATGACATTCACATCCGCCTTCCCGGCTAAACATATTTCGGCTAACCATTCGCCAGCTAATAAACCGCCTAATTGCTCTACGCCAAAATCATAAACCTCGGCACCGCAAGGGAGTGTCTTCACCGCGACGCGGAGGTCTTCTAAATCGGTGCGAACAACATCGCACATCGTGGCAGCGGTTTGATTGATCAGAAACATGAAATACTCCCAAAAATTTCCCACTTAGAATGCTACATTCTTTCTTAACTTCACCGAGTTGCCAAGCAGGGAGAATTCGAGCCATGCTTGTCCCGGCCGGTTTTTCCTGTGCTGACAGGCTCTGTTGTGATGCAAGCAACCGATATCTACAATGCTCAACTCCGGAATAAATTCATTTTTAATGAGAGTCATGCGTTGCCCAGCCTCACCGTAGAAAACTATGTCAAAGCAATTTATCTGCTCTGTTTGGACCAGAGTGGCCCTGCCACGACGGGGGCCGTTGCCGCTGCGCTGCAGATCTCTCCGGGATCCGTCACGAGTATGCTCAAAACATTGCGCGAGAGCAACCTGGCGGATTATACGCCCTACGGCGGTGTGACATTGACCGATCATGGTCAACAATTGGCGCTGCGCGTTTTGCGGCGACATCGCTTGATCGAACTTTTTCTTGTGCAAACTTTGCATCTCTCTTGGGATGAAGTGCACGAGGAAGCTGAGAATATGGAACACGCTGTTAGCGACTTTCTGGTTGATCGCATCGACGACTTTTTAGGCCATCCCGCTTTCGATCCCCACGGCGATCCGATTCCTAAGGCCGATGGCACGATTCTCGCGCCCAGCCAATTAAGCTTGGCCGCATGTTCCTTGGGAACGCATTTCATCGTGCAACGTGTGACCGAACAAGCCGCCGATTTTCTTCGTTACTTGCAAGTACGCGGTCTCACACCCAACGCGGAAGGTACAGTGATCGAAAGCGATCCCATGTCGCGCATCGTCGTGATCGCCATCCATCAGCAGCAGATAAAGCTTTCGTTCGATGTCAGTGAAAAAATTATGGTGGTCGAATCCAAGCCACATCGTTCTTAATCCACCGACTAAATCAACCGATCCATGAAATCAATCGAATCTTGGCAAACTGCCTATCCCGAAGATTGGGATGTTCCACAAGATATCCTCTATCTCAATCATGGTGCTTTCGGCCTAACACCCCGCGCGGTGTTGGCCGATCAACGCCAGTGGCAAGCTCGGAATGTTGCCAACCCGATGGATTTTTATCTGCGGCAGCTCGAACCCGCCTGGTGGACAGCTCGCGATCGACTGGCACAGTTCGTGGGAACAGACGCGAACAACCTCGCATTCTGCCCCTGTGCTACCACCGGCATGAATCATATCGCCAGTTTCTTTCCGCTAAAGCCCGGCCAGGAAGTTTTGCTCAACAATCATGAATACGGCGCCGTCAAAAAAATATGGAAACGACGCTGCCAACAAACCGACGCCTGCTATCGTGAAATCGATATCCCTTTTCCGATTCAATCCGCTGACCAGATCATCCAGATCTACGAAAAAGAAATTCATACCAACACACGCATCATCATCTTAAGTCAAATCACTTCGCCTACGGCAATCATCCTCCCAGTAGCCGAACTCACCGATTTGGCTCATCGACGCAGTGCGGCAGTGTGCATCGATGGTCCGCACACGATCTTGCAGTACCCACTACACTTAGACGAATTACGCTGCGACTTCTACACCGCTAGTTGTCACAAGTGGTTATGTGCGCCGCTGGGCTGCGGTTTTACATTTATCGCGCCGCAATGGCACGAACAAGCCGAACCTTTTGAAATCAGCTGGGGACGATTGCCACCTGGCGAACTGCGAACGTGGTCCGATCATCAGATCTGGGTTGGAACACGCGACTATAGTCCCTATCTTTCGGTACCATCTGCTATCGAACTGTTCGAAAAATATAATTTAAATGAATTGCGAATTCGCAATCATCGTTTGGCACAATATGTGCGTAATGAGTTGGCACAGCGATTGGGGACCGAACCGGTAGTGCCCAATCAACCAGGCCCGTATGCCAATGCGCTCTACGGCTGGATGGCTGCGGTATGGTTGCCCGCGGGAGATTGGAGCCATCTTCAAAAAAAATTATGGGACGAAGATCGCATTGAAGTTCCCATTATTTCTTTCGACAATCGGTATCTGATTCGCGTCTCCTGCCATCTTTACTATGGAAAAGAGGAAATGAATCGTCTGATCGATGCAGTGAGCCGTCAATGTCGAGCCGTATAAACCGTCTGTCCAACAGAATTCATGTAAAATTTCCCCAAAGTAATAGGCTCTGAATTCCGATCTACCTTGCGACTAGACCTTTGTGGTCTATGATACGTTTGCGGGGTGAATGTACCCGCACCCTCCTAAAGGCTGTCATTTCGGCAGAGGGACCAAATTTTTGCGTTGGCCAAGATCATTAAAGTGGCAAGTGCAGTAGCACGCTCGATCTTCGCCATTCTCGCAGCGGCTCCGTTTTTTGCCGCCAGCAGCTGATAGGAAAAACAAGGCCGACGCTTGAGCAAGCTCTCACGAGCCCCCAGGTGTCGGCTTCGTTTATTTTGGGACCCTTTTTTAGGCCCATTTTTTTATCGCCCGCCGATCTTTGCATACAAATCTCGAGCATCGAAAATCTTTTGTTCGCAGCGAAAGTTTGCCACAAACTCTTGAAGCTTGATTCCAGCTGGTAAACCTAGACGCAGAGTCTTCTCTCCTTTCTTGGTGCGATAGCGAAGCGACACTCGAATATTCTTCTCCGAAAACACCGTAAGCCGCACCCAGGAAAGATCGCGGAAATAAATCACGCCGACGGTTTCTCCTCGCTGAATAACGATCCGATCCGATTTCATCACGATGCGAGCCGGGATTAGTCGATCCAAGGCAGCGTAGAGGTACAGCAGGGCGAACAGCGCGGGAATCTCGAGCCCCAGCTTCCATAGCATGCGGAGATCGAGCTGGGGCACAAGTTGCTTTACCCCAAGGACTAAGAATGCCCCCAAAACGAAAGCGACAGCCAGAGTGCTGATAATGCTGTAACGATTGAACAGAAAAGACCACTTTTTCTTGGCAACCGGGCAATGGGCCCAGTATGGATTCCACCATATGAGGCTACTTTTGTGCATACCATTGCTGGCATGAAACATTCAGCGGTTAGGCGCTGGTTTGCGACTCTTCATCGCGAATTTTCTGCTGGGTTCTATTCCAGTAATTGATACCGCTGGTCAACAAAACCGCGTAGGGAATCCAGATAAGTGCGCGAGCGGGCATGGGGAGCAAAACCATACCTGCGATAAAAAGGGTGATACCGACCCAACAAACAATGCTGGCGCGAATCAGAAACTGCTTTTCGCGTGGGCCCCGAGCGTACCGAAGACTATTGAGCGTCCCATACACACCCCCGGCGATGCCAATGATGACTCCAGCAGCCGCTCCTAAGATCCCGAACCATTGCCCTGCTCCCATCGCCAGCTCCTGTGCTTTACGCCAAGTTTCACAGCCGAAGTAAACTTCTGTAAATTATCTCTCCAACCTGCAAGAAAAGCAAACAGGGCCCAGCACCGCAAGCCGTGCAGCACTACAAGCCGTGCAGCACCTTACGCAGCCCGGCACCGCAAGCCGTGTGCCGGGCTTTTACCTATCTGTCGCGCGTTACGCCAAACTCTTCTTGATGAACGCTAGACCTTCCTCGGCCAATTTGAGTTCGTCATCAAACATGCGGCGCCAAATTCGAGTTGCTGCAGCCAGTTCTGGCAAAGCCAAACCAAATGCCTCGATCACCAACCAACCATCATATCCAATCTCTTGGATGGCTTTGAACGTCTCAGGCCAACGAATGTCTCCGGCACCTGGCGTGCTTCGATCATTTTCGCTGATATGAATATGAACCAGTTTGTCCTTGCAAGCTTGCAGAGCCGAGCGAATACACTTCTCTTCGATGTTGCTGTGGAATGTATCATACATCATGCCGCAATTGGGATGATTGACGGCTCGAGCGAATTCGGCAGCATCCGCATGGCTATTTAGAAAATAACATTCGAATCGGTTGAGAGGTTCAACACCGAGCATAACGCCCACTTTGCCCGCATGCTCTGCAACCTCTCGCATGCTGTCGACACCCCATTTCCACTCGTCGGCGGTTCGTCCCGTTCCGGAGAAGAAACCCAACGCAGAATGATAGGGGCCAATCAAGCTTTCTGCTCCGACGGCTGCGCAGCAATCGAGAGTCTTTTTATTGAGTGCGACACCTTTAGCTCGCACACTCGCATCTGGTGAAATTGGATTATCTTCCACATTGCGCACTGTGACTGCGGTGCGTTGCAAACCGAGATCATCCAGAATCTTTCCCCATTTTGCATAATCCAAATCCAAATTGAACAAAGGCAGTTCCACTCCATCGAAGCCCATCGCTTTGATCTTCTTGAGAATGGGAATCAGTCCATCGTTTAATTCACCCGTCCAGAGCAACAAGTTCATGCCGATTTTCATTTTTGTTTTTCCTTTATGGAGAGTTTTCCGAATGTTTAAACCATTGATCCCAGGGAGGATCTTCATGCTGTCCGGTCATCAGCCCGTTGCGAGCTTCGGTTACGCGTTGGCGAGCCGTTGGTAGCCAGTTTAGCAAACTGTCGGGCAATTTTGGTAAACCGATGCGCTTCATCACATGGTTGAGACGCATCAAAAGTTTGGCGTCCTCGTTGTAGTCGTACAAGAACCGCTCGCGAATAAATCGAGGAATCAACAGCCCCACCATCGACGTGGGCGTTTTGCTGATCCGATTGACAACATTCTCGACGCAATTTGGATCCAGATCGACTAGAGCCGCATAGTATTGGTCGAGCAGTTCGGGCTGTTCTTCGACCAGCGTCGCATCGAGGAGTAACTCCACTAGAATGTGGCCCACGAAACCGGGCTGTGCACCCTGTTCCTTATGGAGTTGTTCGCGCAGTTCGACGGCAAATCGGCTTGATAGAATCAAAAACTCTTCTGTTTGGTGAAACCAGCGATCATCGAAATGATGCTGAATGATTCCTTTGGCCACCGCGACCACGCGAGGATCGGGATCCGCCAGCAGACGCGCGGCACCTTCGCTGCGGGTGCGAACCTTTCGATCGATAATGCTCAGCCAATCCGGCAGCGCGACACCGGCAAGAAAATAGGGCCCAGCTTCAGCGCCGGGCCCCAAAATCTTTCCAGGTGTCAATAAATGGCGTCGGGCATGAGCAAAGTAATTCATGCCAACACCTATTGTTTAAGAGATACCGACCCAGGCACCCGACTTGGCGCTTTCGAGCACTGCATCGCAAACCTTTTGGGTTTCCAGCGCATCGCGGAAAGTGGGACTGCAGGGCTGTCCGGTTTCCAAGGACTTCAAGAAATCGACCACTTGATGCACAAAGCTATGCTCATAACCGATCTGTAGACCGGGCACCCACCAGTTCTTCATATAGGGTTGATCGCCGTCGGAAACATGGATGCTTTTCCAGCCACGCAGGCGACCTTCATCGCGATGATCGAAGAAGCTCAATCGATGTAGATCGTGCAGATCCCATTTGATCGAAGCCTTTTCACCATTAATTTCAAGGGTGTAGAGAGCTTTGTGACCGCGGGCGTAACGTGTCGATTCAAAAGTGGCCAGCGAACCATTTTGGAATCGGGCCAGGAAGGCTGCCGCATCATCGATCTTCACGGCCTGTTTCTTGCCGGTTTCTGCGTGCAGGCGTTCCTTTACGAAGGTCTCCGTCATAGCGGTCACACCGGTGATACTACCGTTGAGCCAAATCGCCGTATCGATGCAATGGGCGAGCAAGTCACCCGTTACGCCGCTGCCGGCAGCCTGCGCATCGAGTCGCCAAGTGGCCGTACCACCCTGCGGAACATCTTCGGAAATGGTCCAGTCCTGCAAGAACAGAGCGCGATAATGAAAGATGCGCCCGAGCTTCCCTTCGTCGATCAATTGCTTGGCCATCGTCACAGCAGGGATACGTCGATAGTTATACCAAACCGTATTGGCCACGCCCGCTTTTTCGACCGCGGCGCACATCTCTTCGCCTTCCGCTGTGTTCATGGACAGCGGTTTTTCGCAAAGAATCATTTTGCCGTTGGCGGCCGCTGCGAGAGCGATTTCTTTGTGCAGATTATTGGGAGTGCAGATATCGATCGCATCGATGTCTTTGCGTTCTACCAACTTTCGCCAGTCGGTTTCAATATCTTGATAACCCCATTGATCGGCAAAGGCACGAGCTTTTTCAGCGTTGCGCGCCGCAACTGCTTGCAACACAGGCTTATACTTCAGATCGAAAAAATGGTTGGCTTGCGAATAGCCGTTTGAATGGGCGCGGCCCATGAAACCATAACCAACCATTCCAATACGCAGAGGAACATGTGACATATTTTTTTCCAATTCTGTAATGACTTGTGAGTGATTAGTTCCAACCGTGCGCGTCTTGAACTTTGATCATGGTGCTCAAGATCGTGTTCCAGGTTGCCGTCTTTTCCAGCGTAGCGTTGGGGAACATACAACCATCCCAACAAATGTGTTGAATACCTCGCTTGGAGGCATCCTTCAACCAATAACCTGCACACTTGACGATATCCAATTTACCGTTGGGATCGTCGGCTGGACAATGCTTACCTGTCTTGTCGTGCGAACCAGCACCATGAACGTGTCCATCGTTTTGGGCCACGTGGAAGTCGATGGTCCAAGGACGCAGCTTATCGGTCATTTGCTCGTAAGCAGCCCAGAACTCCGCATCGCTGTATCCTTCTTTCACCAAAGCGTATTCCGGCGCGTTGTAGCCGAGCAAATAGAGATACGTGTGCGCCAAGTCGGCTTGAAAACCTAAAGATTCGGGCATGCCCACTTCTTCAAGCAGATTGAGCATATCGCGCCAGCTGTGCATACCGGCCCAGCAGATTTCACCTTCAGCCGCGAGACGCTCGCCATGATCGGCGGCGATCTTCGCTGCTTTTTTGAAGGTATCGGCGATTCGCGAAGTATTGACTTTGGCATTCTCCCGCCATTTGGCAACACCAAATTCGGCCGAGTCGATACGAATCACTCCATACTTGCGCACGCCATGTTTGTTGAAGATACCGGCGATGCGGCAAGCTACCTTGACCGCGTCGAGAAACTTTTGTTGAGCTGCATCGTCACCCATCGCCGAATCACCGACCGTGCCCGGCCACACCGGGGCGACCAATGAGCCGACCGTGAACCCTTTAGAGGCGATCAAATCGGCAATGCGATTCAACTCCGCATCGCTCGCATTAGGATCGGTATGAGGATGAAAGAGAAAGTAATCGATGCCGTCGAACTTGCGGCCATTGACGTTGGCAGCCGCGGTCAAATCGAGCATGCGCTCCAAACTGATCGGTGGCTCTTGGCCGGGGCCGTCCCCTTTTCCAACCAATCCAGGCCACATCGCGTTGTGCAGCTTAGGCAAATTATGCTGGCTCATGAAACAAGAACTCCAAAGTCATTAAGAAGTGAGTCATCAGGAATAGAAGAAAAGTCGAATCGCTGAAAGAATTTCTCCGCGCCGTTTTCGGTGGGAGTTAGTTCTTCTTCCATGCGCCATTGGCGGGTAGATTCGGATGCACATCGGGACCAAAGTATCGCAGGCCTACCAGCGGCTCGGCACCTGTGTTGACGATTTCAACTCCGCGGGTGGCAGCTTCGTGGGAGATAAAGACTTCGTCTTCGGTATTTTCGCCGAAGCGGATCATCGCTGGGGTTTGCAGAGCCAGTTTGCCGATGGTTCCTTTACCTTGAACGGTAATCCAGCCGCTGGCACCTGGATCCTTCAAAATACATTTCGCACCGGGCTCGACGGTGAGTTCTTTGGCTGAGAACAATTGTTGTTTGTCGATGGTTCCGTAGACGATCCACTTGTCGGTATATCCGGGGCCGCTGCAAGCGGTATCGACGATCGGTTCGATGTAGTTGCTATCCTTGAAATGGGTATCGACGTTCTTTTCCCAGTCGAGCTGACCGATGATGAAATCGAGATCTTGGTGTTTATCAGCGGGCATATCTTTGACGAGCAACGACCAAGGTACATAGCGACCTTCGACGATGGATTGGAACATGCCGAAAACATCGCTACCCCACTGCGGTTCGTAGGTGCACAAGGAGCCTGGGGCATGCAAAACGCCTGGCGGAATCAACCAACCGGTACCGCGCTTCAAGCGATAAGCGCGCGAGAGGTCCAAGATACCGTTGTCTCCCTTGTTCCAGTTTTCCAAACAGCGTCGCAGATCATCCTTGGAGGTACCTGGTTCCAGGCCCATAAAGGTGTAGCAGAAGTTGTTATCGACGTTGTTGTACTGAGGTGGGAAATAATAGCTTTCTGGCTTACCTTCTTGGCCGACCAATGCCGCATCCTTTTGGGACTGATGCATGTGATGAGGGATGGGGCCCATATTGTCGAAGAATTTGGAGTAGACGGGCCAGCGATTATATTTGTTGAAGATGCCCGAACCGATGAGCCTATTGCCTGCTTCGGCGACGGCATCTTTGAGCAAAAATTTCTTCCCTTCGAACAGGCAGAAGCTGAGTCCTTCATGCCAGACGCGTCCTTCGTTGGCAGCTTCGGTGGTGCTGGCGAACCAGCGTTCATCGATACCGCCGCGATTGGCGCCGAAGGCATAGAGATCGCCGGGAAACAATTTGATACGTCGTCCGGGATGCAAGAAGCTGCGTGGCACCCACGTTGGAGTCAAGCGGAGCAAACCCTCTCCCGCGTTGAGCGCCTGATCCAAGATTTTCGAAACGCTATCCCCTTTGACCAAACCTTCATCCAAACGCACTTGTGTCATGATTCTGCTTCTCTGATACGATGTCGAAAAACGATATTGGTGTGGTTTTATTCGCCAACCGGCCCCTCGGCAAGACGCGGACGGAATCCTTCCCGCCCAAAAACCCCCATTTAGGCCTAATTCCACCTCTCAAAGCCCCGAAAACCGGAGAATTCCCCGTTCCGGATCGACCCAGCTCCAGCAAATCCACCCAACATGCTCTGCCCCACCTTGAGACGGACTCTTTGCAGCACCGAGGACTACCGTGGGATCCCGACTAACGCACGGCGTAAAATCTACCTGGTCCATTGCTGGCCGCAAGCTCTTTGAGCGTATAGCTTTGCGGATCAAATCCTATGCAATCGATCGTGGCGCGGAGCGATTGGTTCTGGGCGGTGATATAGACTGGAATTGCGCTGTCAAACTCGCCGTCCGACAACACCACAATTTTTTCCGGCGCAAATTGAATTGCTTTTTCCAGTGCATCGCTTGGATCAGTGCCACCACCACAATATTGACCTCTTAACCATTCGGCCGCAGTTCGCTTCATGTCCTTCGTCGCCGCTACTGGACGACTTGGAAAGCGAAAAATTCAGACGCTATCTTGGTGAGCTTTTAGCTCTCGCCGCATAATGCGACTACTGGCATTAGCGGTTCTCCTAAAGTGCAGATCTTAGTGAGAATGGATGCATCAGCCGTCATTATAGCAACATGAAAGGTCAAGAATTTGTATGGCAGATAATGAGCACAGTCGAGAAAAACACTTAGAGTCTGTAGGATGGAGGAATCAATTGCAATTTAAAGATTTTGTAACGGCCCAGGAAATGGTGGATGCACTACATAATTACGCGGCCGAACAATTGGCTATTGGTGTTGAAACGGCCAAAATTGAAAAAATGCTGACGGAGCAAGGACTCACCGCGAAGGATGCCGAAACCTTAGTCAATACTCTTAAACAAGCTAGAATGCAGGCTGCGATTCAGGAAGGTCGACGAAACATGTTTTTCGGCGCGTTATGGTGTCTAGGCGGCATTGCAGTAACTTCGTTAACCCTCCAAGCGGCAAAGAACGCGGGTGGAGGCACCTATGTGATTGCTTCGGGGGCAATATTATTCGGGGGGATCCAGTTCCTCGGAGCAGGGCGATTGCACCATAAGTTGTTAGCCTAACAGGACTTTCTCCAAGTAGCTTTCATCCCATCCCGCTTGGAGTCGCTTATTCTTGATTCCCACCTTGGCTGTTTTTTCATTCTTTAACATACTTAAGGCTGTCCGACGTAGGGTACTGAAGTTGGTGTCGGCATGTCCTTTTCGGATTCGGCTTTGGTCTTCGTTGAACGTAACATCGAGCTGCCAGT
>JBIKMB010000319.1:0-5544 GCA_044359485.1 Pirellulaceae bacterium
CCGGGTGCTCCTTGCGGAATTGGATCCAAAGACGGCAGAAGCGAAAGAGTTCGTGCTCGGATTCAACCAAGCTCCAGTCAAACCAGTTCAACGGAGAATCATGACAATAGGTGTTGTTATTCCCCTTTTGGGTTCGGCCAACCTCATCTCCCATCAGCAGCATCGGTACACCCTGACTGAGCATCAGCAAGGTGATCGCATTGCGCATTTGTCGCTTGCGCAGCGTTATGATTTGGATATCCTCGGTCTCTCCCTCGACACCACAATTCCAAGAATGATTATCATTCGCGCCATCCCGATTGTTTTCTCCATTAGCTTCATTATGTTTTTCGTTGTACGAAACGAGATCGCGAAGAGTGAAGCCGTCATGGCAGGTCACGAAATTGATGGAAGCGGCCGGTCCACGCGTCGCATATAGATCGGGTGAACCAACGAGCCTCGTAGCCATCTCGCTGGTCATGTTGGCGTCTCCCTTGAGAAACTTGCGAACCGCATCCCGATACTTTCCGTTCCATTCGGCCCAGCGACCGTAACTTGGGAAAGAGCCGACTTGATAAAGACCACCGGCATCCCAAGCTTCGGCGATCAATTTCGTTTTACCCAGGACCGGATCCATCGCCAACGATTCCAGCAACGGCGGATTGGATAAGGGATAACCTAGATCGTCTCGGCCTAAAATACTGGCCAAGTCAAAACGAAAGCCATCGATGTGATATTCGGCGACCCAATGTCGCAAGCAATGTAGGACGAAGTCGCGAACCACGGGATGATTGCAATTGAGCGTGTTGCCACAACCGCTAAAGTTAAAATACTCTCCCGTGGTGGTCAGCATATAATAGGTTTCATTATCCAGTCCTCGCAGCGAGATCGTCGGGCCGTTTTCATTTCCTTCCGCGGTATGATTAAAGACGACATCAAGAATGACTTCGATCCCATGTCGATGCAGTTCCTTGACTGTCGACTTCAGTTCCTCGCTTTGCATTTGGGCAGCGTCGGAAGCGGCATAGGCCGCCTTCGGAGCTTCAAAGGCGATCGTACTGTAGCCCCAATAATTCCATAGGCGTTCACCCGTTTGAGGATTGATGCGCGGGTTATCCGTTTCATCGAATTCAAAGATGGGCATCAACTCGATACAGTTAATCCCCAACTCTTTGAGATAGGGAATCTTTTCTCGAATGCCCGCAAAAGTCCCAGGAAATCGCGTCTTAGATGTTGGGCTTTGGGTAAAGCCACGCACATGCATTTCGTAGATAATTAAATCCTCGGTTGGTAGCCCCAACGGTCGATCGCCCTGCCAATCATAATCCTCTGGCAAAATGCGCGCACGATAGGGATAGCGCGAGTTTTGATACATCCTCGGCTTGCCCCACCCATCGAATCCCGCAAGGCAACGAGCATGTGGATCCAAGAGTACCAGTTGATCGTCGAATCGGTGACCTTTCCCCGGATCATAGGGTCCGTACATTCGGTAGCCATACTCAATCTCTTCCGTATCGAGATCAAAAATAATCATCGTGAAGACATGCCCAATTCGAAATTCCTCCGGGAACGGAATCTCGGCAAAAGGCTGCTGCTGTCCAAAGCGAAACAGAACAAGATGCGCGGCCGTAGCATGCTTTGAGTACACAGCGAAATTAATCCCGCGAATCACCTGTGACGTACCCAGCGGATAAGGCATGCCGGGGCGAATCCCAAAGCCGCTATGATACCGAGTAGGAAAAATATCGATACGCGGAGATGTAGGTGTGGTCGAAATGGGTACTTGAGCGAGCTTTTCGGACTGAAAGAACAGATCTGTGAAACCAGCCGCTTCAGCACAGTAACGAAAATCATCCGGGATCTCATGCAGTTCAACTTGGCACTGCTGCGACATCGCCCAGCGGAACATAAGCAACAATCGCCTCAATCCCATACCGGAGCATGTGCTCCACTGGGAAAGATCCACAATCAGCTTTCGTCCAGGCTGAATGAGTTCCATCAATTTGCTGCGAGTCGTCTCGTCAAGCGGACCGGCCAGATCGCCTTCCAGCTGAACATAGGCCACGTTTCCATCAAGGCGAGCGTTGAGAATCATAGGTGTGTGAGCTCAGGAACCGTAGGAAAAAGATTTGTACTCAGGGTAATTCATTCCTCCGGTGTTTACCAGTCATAGCTGGTCAGATGGGAATAGTGCTCGGAAATGGAATGCAGTCGCAACTGTGTCGGGGGCGATTGGCCTAAAAGCGATATACTGTATGGGGAAATCGTGCATCATGACTTCGATTTGCCCCCGCTGGCGATCCCACAAACGATAAGCATTTTGTGAACTTGCCGCTTGCAAGCCCGTCGTACTCATGCGGAGCGTTCCGCGAGAGGTTAATATAAAAGCGATCGGTAATACTGCTGCGGAGTTGTTGTTAGTTGAGATCCTACAATGCCATTGAATATCAAGCCCCCGATAAAGCTCTGTCTGTTCGCAATTCTCTTTTTGAGCCCCGTTGCGCTAGCGGAAGAACTCAAGCATTATCAGCTTGATCATTATCGGGACAGTCAAGGAAATGCCCAAGCCATTGAGAGTGTTGAGCATTGGAAAGTGCGGCGCAAAAATGTGCTGGATAACCTGCAAGCCGTTATGGGTGCGTTACCGGATCGAAGCAAGTTGGCGGCCCCCAAAGTTGAAGTGCTCAACGAGACGTCATTGGAAAACGGCTTGGTGCGAAAGCATATCCGTTTTGAGAGTGAATCTAATGATTGGGTGACCGCTTTTTTGATCATGAAGCTAAAGAGTGATCTGACCCAATACCCCGCGATGCTTTGTCTTCATCAAACAATACCGATTGGGAAAGAGGAGCCAGCCGGACTGGGCGGCAGTCGTAATTTGCATTATGGCATCGAACTCGCACAGCGAGGTTATGTTGTGCTGATACCCGACTATCCGTCATTTGGTGAATACACTTATGATTTCGCTGCAAATTCGAAATGGAAAAGCGGGTCACTCAAGGCGATCTGGAACAATATGCGCGGCATTGATGTCTTGCAAGGCTTGCCGGAAGTCGATGGCGAACGAATTGGGGTGATCGGCCATTCGCTTGGTGGCCACAATTCTATTTTTACGGCGGTCTTCGATGAGCGAATCAAGGTTGTTGTAACCAGTTGCGGCTTTACGCGTTTCCATAAATATTATTCGGGCAATCTGAAGGGATGGACCAGTCCCCGATACATGCCGGCGATCGATACGGTCTACCAGAGCGATCCTGATAGGGTGCCATTTGATTTTCCCGAGTTGCTGGCTGCGATCGCTCCGCGAGCTTTCTTTACCAGCTCGCCGCTGCACGATGACAATTTCGATTGCGACGGGGTGCGCGAGACAATCACGGAGTCGGAGAAAATTTTCCGCTTGCACGGTGTCCCGGAAAATGTCAAAGCAATCTATCCCGATAGTCAGCATGATTTTCCTGTCGCTGCGCGCGAGGAAGCTTATCAATTTATCGATCGCCATTTGAGGGATCGTTGGGTGCTGGAATACAAAGATGTTTCGGGTAAACGACTCAATGAAATCCAGTTGCTAGGAACTCATAACTCTTATCATGTCGCTCCCGATCATATCGCGATGGGCTTGATACGTGCCGCAGTTCCCAGCGAAGCCGAATCGCTCGATGTCACAATGCCGACATTGACCGAGCAGTTGACTCGATACGGAGTCCGACACATTGAGTTGGATATCTATTTAGATCCAAAAGGGAATTTGTTTCGCAAGCCGGCCGCTTATCGTATGGCAGAACAGCAGGGAGAAACCGTTGCAACATTTGATCCGGATGGACGGATGGATGGTCCAGGGATCAAAGTGCTGCATAGTCCCGACTTTGATTATCGCACCACGGTGTATACGCTGGTCGAAGCCTTAGCCGAATTGAAAAAATGGTCCGAGGCGAATCCAAAGCATGTTCCCTTGTTTGTCTTGGTGGAACTAAAATCGGATTCGTTTTCCCCTTTGACGCGGCCGATTGCGTGGGATGAGGAGGGCTTTTCGTCGTTGGAGAAAGAGATCTTAAGCGTTTGGTCTCGCGAGCGAATTTTGACGCCGGACGATGTACGTGGTGCCAACTCAACGCTGCGCGATGCCGTCAAGGGCATCGGCTGGCCGGCGGTCGATTCGCAGCGGGGAAAGATTGTGTTTGTCCTGGACAATGAAGGTGGTTTACGCGACGATTATTTGAAGAAAAGCGATATTCTGGCTGGTCGTTTACTTTTCGCTAGCGTCGATCGCAATCATCCGGCTGCCGCCTGGATGAAACGAAATGATCCGGTAGGTTCCTTTCTGGAAATTCGGTCTTTGGTGGAAGAAGGCTTTATGGTTCGAACGCGAGCCGATGCGGGAACTCGAGAGGCGCGCGAAAATCGCGTTGAGCGGCGTGAAAAGGCGATCGAAAGTGGAGCTCAGTTGATCAGCACCGACTTTTTGAAGCCCGATCGACGCTGGTCCCCCTATCATGTCCGTTTGCCGATCCCCAGCGAATGAAGGCGAAGCGTGGAGCGGCGTAGTGGGTGACAAATATGTGGTGGCTCCTCTTTACGTCTTCAGGCTGAACCTTCACTCGCCCCCAACGTGCGTCATCCGCTGGCCTCGTATAGAATTACCAACAGTTCACGTTCGGAACTCTTAGTGCTCCATCGCAAAATGTCCCGATGGGCGGGGCTTATCACAAAATGGTCGTTTCTACTTGAAAACCGGTCGCAAAGGGATAGATTACTTTCAACCGTTAGCCGGGAGAATTCTATGCACAAAACAATCGACACGTCGAAGGAGGCTGAAGAAGTCCAGTTGGCACTCATACGAGCCATGTCTGGACGCGATCGCATTCGGCAGACATGTGTGCTATCCAGCCATCTGCGACAGATGGCGTTCGATGCGATTCGAAAGCGATTCCCAGAAATGGATGAAAGCGAAAACAAACTCGCGTTCATAGAGCTGACTTATGGAAAGTCGCTTTCCGATGCAATTCGAAGCCAAGCAGCAGGAGTCTCAAATTGACACAGCCAGACGACTTGATCGATGCACTCGAACCAGTCGTTCAAGTCTTTCGCGAACTTGGTATACGGCATTTCATTGGAGGTTCGATCGCAAGTTCTTTTCACGGCGCAACTCGCTCAACCATGGATGTCGATGTCGTTTGCGATTTAACAGAGTCGCAGGCTGTCCCTTTTGTATCGCCATTTAACGCAGATTTTTACATCAGCCAAACCGCATTCGATGCCGTGCTTGTCTCGAAGGGTATCGACGATGTGGTAGCCATGCCGAACGCCGCTCGAGAAAATCAGCACGGCGTTGCGGTCGGCCGAGTATTCGACGATCTCAGGTTACACGGATTCAACCAGCGATTCGCTATCCATGAGAGCTTCGACCTCGTCGACTACGAATTCACCAGCGCGAATGTGGAGCGAGCCAAAGTCGATTTGCTCTTTGCCAGACTTCGAGATCAATGGACACAAAAACCCATCGCGGATCAGTTCCTTGATTCCAACCTCGTAACAGATCGTGTTGACAATGTTTTCAGGGGCACAGAT
>JBIKMB010000112.1:0-18214 GCA_044359485.1 Pirellulaceae bacterium
TTCATTGATCTGTTTTGTCCGCTCTTCTGTTTTCATTTCCGTTTTAACAACGACACGCGATCTTTCTTCCACAACATACTCTTGGGCTTTGATACCATCTTTTACTTTGTCTTCAACAGGAACTAGAATATTGTATTTTTGTTCTTCCTGCACCGTGACTGGAACCTGAACGCTGTAGGACATTTGAAGTGTTTCTTGCACCGCTCGCTGCCTATAATATTCGAAATGTTCGAAAGAGATACCGCCAAGGGCATTGAAACCAACCCGCAAATTGGCTTGGGATAGAAGTGGCATGACTGACAATGAGTTATCTCTGAGGTTGAATAGAACTGGCGAAATTGTCGAAGCATTACCGTGCGCAACATCCAAATCCTTGAGAATACCATCGACATTGTGTGCCGCGGTCGCTTGGCCATCGCTTCCGGTAACAGGTGAAGTTGATTGATTAATTTTCTGATCTCGCAGATCAGCATTTGGAAGGCTCGATGATGCTATTCCAGTCGTGACGATTTGAGAACCGTCTGGAGAAATCGCAAAAGAGTCAGTACCAACGATATTCAGAAAGTTCTGGATAAGCTTGCCACTCGCACTATCGACAATGGAATAATTTTGAATGCTTCTCTGAAAATAGTCATCTCCTCCTCTTGCAACATACCATTCACCGCTCGGGCCAAAAAATGGTTCTGTATAAAACTGTGTGGCGGGCTGAAATGAAGAAATTCGTTCAACGGCTTCACCTTTGTATCTCCAAACTGAGATGCACGGTTTCTTCGATTTGGAGGGGGTATCACCGGTCAAAATATACACGGAATTCTGATTAGCATCTCTAAAGATATCGAATACATATTTTGCAGAATCAATTGTGAAGGTCTTTCCCCGTTGAGCTTTTTCAATACCCTCCTTCATCAATGCAGCAACGCTATAAAATCGAAGTTTGTTATCTGTTTGCTGGCATAATATGACCGATCCATCACGCGAAAGAAGCGTTCTTTTCGTCTCACCATTTCCTCCAAAAATTAGGTCTGGAGACTGGGAAGGAAAGTTGGCTCTATCCGCTAGAATTGCATAAAGCCATGCCTGCGTTGATTTATCTTTAGGATTGAGCCGCAGAGACTGCAACAAAAGTTCGCTGGCCGTTTGCCTATCCCCTTTCGACCAAGCATGAATCCCTGCTTTCATGGCTGTTGCAGCCTCTTGGATAATACTTTGCTCCTGACGTCTCACGGCAGCAGTTTGTTCCTCTAACACCTGCTCTGTAACTGCCTTCGCCTTTTCCAACTGCTCGAGGGCTATCTTCGACGAGACTTGTGCCGACCGTTGCTGCTTCAGAGCTTCTTCTATTTCCAAATTTGCTTTTTTTAAAACTTCGTTCTTCTCCAACTCCTCTTTCACTAGTTTCTGTTGAGTTACCAACAATTCGCCAACGATCTGCTCCTTCTGACGAGACTTTTGGTAGGCAATGCTCAGTCCTATCGCGGTTATACTGGTAGCCAAAAATATAGCCATAACAGCGGACACAAAAGCGCGATTTCGACTCGCAAACTTGCGGAGTCGATAAAGTTGCGAGGGCGGGCGCGCGTTAACGGGCTCATGCCTCAGAAAGTTCCGTACATCCTCAGCAAATGCAGAAACGGTCTGATACCGCAGATTACGTTCCTTTCGGATTGCCTTCAAGGTGATCCAATCAAGCTCATATCTCAAGGCTGATGTGTAATGCCGCAAAACATAAGATTTTCGAGTGCTCTGCGTGGTTTGATTCCTTTTCACACTGCTGGGTCGAGATGGCTCAACTTCTCGAATGACCCTCAAAATTTCACTCGGCTGATGGCTTGAAATGAATTGATCGTCAATTGGCGTTGTATCGGTAAGTAATTCGTAGAGGATAAGCCCTAATGAAAACACATCACTTCGTGTATCAATGTCCTCGTTTTCTGCCGCCGCTTGCTCTGGACTGGTATACTTGTAGGTACCTAGAAAAACTCCGTTCCGCGTGTGAAGAGTTTTATCTGTCAGCCGAATCGCGGGCTGTAGCGCTTTCGCCAGGCCAAAGTCAATCACCTTAATTGATGGTAGACCATCCGCCTCATGTACAATGATATTCGACGGCTTTAGATCGCGATGAATAATACCTTTCTGATGAGCATGCTCGACGGCGGAGCAAACTTGTAAAAAGAGTTCGAGTCGACCTGAAAGATCCAGCAGATTTTTCTGGCAATAGTCGATCAACGTCTTTCCGCGACAAAGCTCCATGACAATGTATGGACCTGCTAGTGCAGTTGCACCACCGTCAATCACTTTTGCGATGTTCGGATGATTCATCATTGCTAGCGCTTGACGCTCTGCGTCGAAACGGGCCAAATAATGTTGAATTCCATCACTATTGAGCGTATCTGATTTAATCAGTTTAACAGCTACTTCGCGATAATAAGGTTCGCGCTGTTCCGCAACGTAAACTTCACCCATCCCACCTTCGCCAATTCGTTCCAACAGGCGATACTTGCCAACTTGCATCTGTAAATTAGTAGCAGCTACGTTTTCGGTATCAATCGATCTCTGAGTTGAGTCTGCAGTGGATCGGTCAGGTTGATCTGTGGACATGAGGTAACTACTGAAAAAGGTTGACTGCCAGAATTTTCACAAATCCCGCGCAAAACAGCGATAATTGCAAACTGGAGTATTTTCCAGGTATCCAATCAGTCGTCTCGATAAAAGTATTCCACTCTTTTACACCTTAATTTTAACACAAGGGGGGGTTGCGATGGTAGCCAATAATTGACACCCTGGAACAAATGTTGGGGGGGCGTACTGGACAGCGATCGTGCTGTGCAACAGAGAAGAGAATCAAGTAGAGAATCAAGAAGAGAGTCAACGCGAGGGGTAAATGGATATCAAGAACTTGCTGGATCGGTGCCGTGAAGGAGATCAGGCGGCGGAGCAGGAATTGGTCTGTTATTACATTTCACGCGTGACTGGCTTCGCAGAAAAGCGGATCTCTCCACTCTATCGAAGACGTTTCGATGGAGATGATGTCGCAAATAGCGTGATGAAGTCACTCATCCTGCGAATCCGCAAAGGCATTGTCGACTCCGACGATGAATGGCAACTGTGGTGCCTTTTGTTGCTGATGACCAAACGAAAAGTGAATCGACGCGTCCGAGAAGCTCAGCAGGCCAAACGGGATATTCGACGCGAACTGCAACCCGCAGTATCCGAGGATGTCTCGGGCGTCGAACTTGCCGAGATTGTCGAAAGCTGTTCGACCGATGAAAGCTATGATGAAAGCGCCTACCTGCTGGAGCAAGCCATTCTGCACCTGGAGAAAACTCAGTCCGATAAAATCAATCCGGGACACCGCGAAGTTCTAGAGCTTTCAATGCAAGGTTTACCTTACGCTGAAATATGCGAGAACCTCGAGAAACGTGTAGGTAAAATGGTGACGCTGAAAACCATCCAGAGACGCATGCGCGACATCCGCGAGGCACTCGCCGAGATAGCCGACTTGGATACGTCGGAAGATAACGCGTAAGACGACTCTCCAGCAAGTTAACGTTTGCTCAACCGTAAAATTTTTGTCGGCAGCACGATCGAAAACGGTGTTCGTAGCACCACCGTCTCTCCGCAACCTAACGGCGTCATTTGTACGCGTTGGGGAAGAAGTTCAGAAGGATGCTCTTCGACATCCTTACCCGTCGTCGACTCCGGAGCGATTTGCAGTTTGACTGAGATCACATCGCTAATATTTTTGACATAAACATGCTGAGGTGTCAGCAAACATATCAGCAATTGCTCGCGACTACATTGCGCCGCTTGATGCCTACCGGCGATCACGAGTCGATTTCCAGTAGGGTATTCTAGAAAACAGATCGGATCAGGTTCGCCATTGTGCTTGCGCTGTCTACCCACCACGAATGAACCGTAGACGGGAAATGATTGACCTACAGAAAACGCGCCGTTATCCAAATCCTGAATCGTGACAAAACAATTGAACTCCGGCTGTCGGATCGCTATTCCAAACCGATGCTGATACTCCTTAGCCGTCCCACCCTCTCCCCGACACAATCGCTCCTGGAGATCTGTCAAAGCGAGTGAAGAATGATCGTTCAGTGTGGCAACAGACCAACCGACCGCTTTTAGAAAATCCTCGAGTTGCGGTCGCGATCTCAGGTAGCTTACCAGTAAATCGGGCGACGCAGACGATGAGAATCGCTCTACATACTCTTTCCATGTCCCAATCAATAAGCCAATCGTGGTCGCGATCGCATCTGCAATAAAAGCTGGCGGAGGAGAAGGTGCGATGTTCGATAACAATTCGGCGAGTTGCTGCGGAAGCAAGTGCCACCTAGCGGGCAGATCTTCGGTGACGCAGAGATATTCGCGTACCTTCTCCTCGACTAGTTCAAACCAATCGTCTTCTAAATGTCGATCCCAGGATATCGTCATAATCATATTTTTAGTTTTCAATCTGGCAACGTCTAAGAGATACTATAGACTCACGATCCCAATTCTGGAATCAGAAATCAAACGGTTTTGTGTCTGACAACGGGGCTAATTCTCCCACAAAAGATAAAACCCCAAGGTCAATCTGGTGATATGCCCGAAAATGCGTAGGGGTGGACACAGCCGACGAGAGAAAGCAAAAAAATCGGAAAAATCCACAAGGTTTACTGGGATCGGGTAGGCCTCGCGTGCGTATCTTTACGCCAACCTAACCCGCGAGATGCGCTTCGGCTACGGGTCAAACAAACCGGTCCCAGTGAGATGACCAAAAAGAAAACCGGCCCACACTGGAAATCATTCAGTGGGGCCGGCTTATTGGTTTCAGTGACTTATCCCGTGAGGACATACACGTGGCCGAAGGGTTTTAGCGTTTCTCGAAAACCTCATCCAAAACTTCTAAATCGATCTCGCCATCGGCTTCAACTTCAGTGTCGACTTCAATATCCACGTCAATTTCAGCGTCAACTTCGATCGACTGGGAAACCGGAGTCGCTGGAACTTTCTTCTCCGCTTTCACGTCGGTAGCGTCAGCGTTTTCGCTATCTTCTGCCGATTCGCTGGTTTCAGCAACAGTAACTTCGCTCTCGTCTACCCTGGTCTCATCAGCATCGACCTCATCAGCGACGATCTCTTCGATTGGTTCGCTTGCATCGCGAGAGTCCTTGATGCCCAACATCGATTCGACTTCGGCTTCAACTTGTGCAGCCTTTTCCAGCTTTTCAGCGTTTTCTTCGCCGAAGAGTTCGTCGTGATCTTGTTGCAGCAACTCAACACTTTGCAACAGCTCTTTCTCCTTTGCTTGCCAACGTTCTAATTTGGCAATTGCGGCTTGCACCGCCTCCTTCGCAGCAGCAACGCTGTTGCGCAATTCTTTGACCGAAGCAACACTCTTGTGGTACTGAGTCAGTCGTTTTTCCAGTCCTTCAGCAACCACTTCGCGGCGGAACTTGCAACCACCAAGATCGATTTCGCAGCCTCGAGCTTCCAAAGCGCCCTTCAGCAAAAGGATTTCTTTGTGCATTTTGCGAGCGACGGTGGTCTCATTTGCCAGGCCGATTTCCAAGCTAGCGAGCAATTCCTTGGCTTTGGCGACTTCGCCGTCGCAATCGTCAACCTTTTGCTCCATCGGCTCGGTCAAAGCCTTCAATCGCTCTGCCAAATCCTCCAGGTTGCCCCGATCTTTGGAAGCACATGGAACGGCTGGCTTGGCGATACTCGCTTTGCCTTCGTCAGGAATAGGGCTACCTGCGAAAGCTGGTGCAGCGAGACCCAAGATCAACAAGGTTCGAAAAGTAATAGATTTCATCGTTTTTCTCCCAATAAATCAGTTGGTAAAGTGACTTTTTTCCGACAGGTTTGTTGGTATTCCTCGTCGGTTACACTTATGAAAATGCTTGATGGAAGCGTTTCTCCGAACTTATTATTTTTTTCTGGAAAAATCTGGAATCCCATGCAAAAAACCGCGGCTCCCCAAAAGGGGCACCGCGGTTGATCGCAAGATGTTCCGAAAACGCCTGGAATACCCACTGGCGGTACTCTCAAGGGAATTAGAAATCGCCAAACAGCTCTTTCGGTGCCCGCGGGATAAACTCCCCGTCTGGAATGACATCAACATCCGTTGTCGGTGATAAAATCACATCGACTCGCCGTTTCACATCCCCATCTCTGGTCGCAATCACCAATTTGGCGGAAGTGTCCCTGAGGATTCCGGCCTTCGGAAGTTGTAAGATCACGAACTGTGGATTCCATTCCTGGATCGCGCATTCCAGCGTTACGCTTCCAACGGCCAAAAAAACGTGCCCCGTTTCGTTCCCTAAAAAATTCGCCTTGAGGCGAATCTTGCTCCCTTGCGGTACCTTCAGTTGTTTTGAAGGCAACACGATCGTTGGGGCCAACGGCGCCGGCGTCTCGATAATCACTGGCGCTGTCGGATAGGTGTAAATCACAGCGGTCTGTCGAACCACAGGATAAATGTAAGGCACTGAATATCGATAGTATGAATAATACGCTCGACATCCATGACCCGCTTGTGCCTCTTGGCTACCTCCGCCGATTACCGAAACGGCGGTGACAGCCAGAACGCAAAACCATAGCTTCATCATAGCTCTCCTAATAAATACCAGACACGAAAAAAGGATCGGGAACAATTCTGGTCCTTGTGCCCGATCACTTCCTTGCTAAAACGAATTTCACACAAATCCGCTTATCTCACCGCAAGAAAATTGGATCCTGATCGAGCAAGACACCGTTGGCGGAATGAAGAGTCATTCTGCCACCATGCAGTGCTTCCGGCGTATTGAAAATTCTCAGCCAAACTCGTGTTTGGCCATCCGGAAACTGAACGTTGGGTCGTTCGCGAAAAACATCGTTGGATAACGCGAAATATCCCAATTCGCCGTTCAAAACAATTCTTCCATGACGGTCATAGATGCGAATCACATCTCGCAAACGGCCCATCACCGAAAACGGAGTTGGCCCCTGAACGCGACCGACCACCGTCTGCGCATTTCCACCGAACGCATTCGCTCCTTGAATGTTCAGTTCATGCGGACCACTGGCTTGTGCCTGGACACCCGTAAAGGTGAGAGCGCACAGCATCACAAACGCCACGTAGATCGTCGCCACCGATCCACGCTGAGACCACCAAGCCGCGTGTGATGCGAAACTGGATTTTAACTTCATTACATTCCCCTTATACATTTAACAACTTCAGAGAGAATTCGATGCGGCAAACTTCTATGCACGCAAAACCCTTCGATACTCTCTCGGACTTATTGCCACCTAATGGTGGAAATGCTGCTGCGGGGAATTTCTCCTCTAAAAGTAAAAATTTAATTCGGAATTATTGATCTCTCGTATAATTTCCATCCCAATTCGTTCAAGATATTCATTGCGGTTCTTGAACACCGCGCGGTATCGCCATTGGTCATAATGAGGACATGATGATGTCGTTCTTCTCACGAAACCTTCGCCATCTCATTTTTATCGCTGTAGGCTTGAATCTTGCATCGTTGCTTCTAGCTGCCGATATCACACAATGGACTCCACTGCCACTCTCGAGCACTTTCAAGGAAAGATCGGAACACAGCGTTACCCTCACAGGGAATACTTGGAACTACTTAGTCACTCCGGCAAATCTTGAGGATGTCGGAATCTCTGCGAAAATAAGAATGGTTAAACCGGCCAGCCGATTCGATTTTTTTGGAGCGTCATGGTCGGCGTGGCCCGATCCAAAATTTGAGGACCGTGGGTTTGAAGCAGGTCTACTTCTTCGAGGCTCCGCGGATGGCAAGTCAGGCTATCGCATCCAAGTATCATCGAAATATCAAGAGATTACCCTCGTCCGATTTCCTGAAGGAGGTTACCTGCGTTCGGTGCATATTTCCGTAGATCCATCGCAAACCATCCACCTTCAAGCGATCATCGCAGGTAACGTTCTGCGCGTTTTTATCGATGATCGCCAAGTCATCGAATATGCCGATCGCCTCGAAACTCCGCTGACATCGAATCTTCTCGGAGTGGGTGCCTCGAGCGGCGCAGAAGTTCAATTCTCCGAAATACTCATAACACCCGCCACTGAGTTAACTCCACTCGCCCCCTCCATACATCAACCCAGCTTTACCACTCGACCTTGGCTGGGCGGCAGACTTTTTGTTTTTGATCACGACGAACCTATTTTGCAACTACACCATCAAGCAGATCCAAGTTGCTTTGCCAAACTGATGCCAGGCGATAAACCGAGATTGACCTTCGATTCCCATTGGGGTCTAGAAAATCAGGGGGCGTTCCCTGAAGCCAAAGTCGCTTGGACCGATCCACAAGTTTCTGGTCAGGGCAAGTTCGTAAAAGTAGCTTGGTCCGCTATGCATTTGCAAAAAAGATTTAAGACTGAAAGCGAACTGTTGGTAGGTTACGATACCAATCGAGGCACCTACACGTACGACATCGACAGCGAGCTTGAGGTTTTGCCGGGTGAGCCTTTCCATTTTCGGTACGGCTTTGACTTTGAACACCATACACCTTTAGACCCTTTTCGTTGGCAGTATCTTCTTATCCGCGACAGCCAAGGAAAAATGCGCTATCGTCCGCTGTCCCCCTTCGATCCAGGCATTCTAGCGGATATCGACTCGCAAACAGGCTTAAGGGTCTGGCACGGTAGAACGGGAGAACCGCAACGCGTCGCTCCCGCCGTCGAATATCACAACAGTAAAGAATGGAATATCCAATCGAATACTGCGGCTTCGACCAGTCCACGACAACTCAACACGGCCGTCTGCGCTGCCTTTTATGACACAGGAGTGAGTTTCGAGCCCACAACCGCGAAACCTGGTGACCGCGTCCGAGTCCGCTATCGCTACACAGGTTACCCGTCCGAAGAGACCTCGCAACTCTTTGCAAACTCCATCGTCCAAGAGAATCCAAGAATCGATCCTTATCATCATTTCGTTTTTGCTGGATCCCAATGGCCCACCATTGGATTTGAAGATGCCTTAGCGCTGGACAAGCCTTGGTGGGGAAACCGACCCTTCTTGTCCGGCCATAACCTGCGTCCAACCTACGATTGGGTCAGTACAGAGCAGGGGCGCGCTTTGCGCTTGGGGCCCATTTCTTATGCTCTTGCACCCATCGGTCCCGAAAAAATCGAGCCAGGCAAATATCGCGTTTCTGCGAAGGTAAAAGCCCATAATACCTTTGGGCCCGGTGGACGAATCGAAATTCTATCCCTCAAGAAAAGCGATTTGCAGGGAAATGGGTTTCTGCGAATGGATCCAAGTAACATCCTTGCCGAAGAGATTCGCTACTTCGGAAACGGCTCCTTCGACTGGAAGACTTGCGATTTTTTTGTCACTGTTCCAACGGATGCTACCGGCTTGGCCCTTGGCTTGGGCAACGCAGGCACCGGCGAAGTTCTGGTCTCCTCGATCACCATCGCCCCACACTCAAGCGACCAAAATGTCTCAGACACTCTAGCTACAATTCCACCCAATGATCTGGCGCTCCCTAACAGCGTCTGGGATTTGCGTATGACCGAACAGCAAGGACAATATCTATATAATTATGGCATCTCGAATCACCGCGTTCTCGAATTGAACAATGTCGATTGGTCTAAGCCAGATGGATTTACCACGCTACAGTTCGCCGAAAATGCACAGGACCGCGCCGACTATCCCCTCTTAGGAATCCTCGATAACTGGCTGAGAAACCCAGCGCAGAAAGCCAACTATGAACCGGTTCGCCATGTGGCAAGCGCACTCGGCGGAGGACCTCATGAGCAACGTGACTTCTCCGATGGTATCACGCTGGCAGCTTGGGTTAAACCGTCTGCCGAAATGGGCAAAAGCCAACATGGAGGTAAAGGCGATATCGTCGGATACGGAGCGAGAAAATTTATTCTCAGCCTGATCGGTCAATCGTCCCCATACACCCTCCAGGCTCGTATCAACGTGAATGATCGAATCGATTCCAATATTCCGATCGACGCAAACCGCTGGTACCATGTGGCTATGACGTGTAAGCCGCAAGCAACAGGTTGGCAAGTTGTCTTATTCCTCGATGGAAAACAAATCGCTGCGGGCTTATCGAAAATGCCCCCCCAAGAGACTAAAATCACTGATTCGATTGTCCTCGGCGCTGAGTTATACTACTTACACGATGCCTATTATCGCGGGGAAATGGGACGAGTCGTTGTCCTGAATAAGAGTCTTGAGGCAACTGAGATAGAAAAACTTGCGACCCGGACACCGTCACCTAACCCATGATTTGTCACTGAATTTATGATAAAAAATTTGCCGCTTCTCATTTTCTCCCTCGTTGTAATCAGTCACTCAGGATCGCTGGTGGGACAAACGAACGAAAAACCATCTTCACCACAGCAACCCTTCAATTCCATTGTCAATCGCCTACTCTCTCCCGAAACCTCTGCAGACGAAGAGAAATCGGGGACAAGCCAAACGATTGACATGGCGCTGAAATGGGTGCAACTTCTGGCCATCCCGCTGATCGAAGCGACCAAGAGTGTGAGCCGAGATATTGCAGAGGCAAGCGATAAGCTTGATCCCTTCGGTATGAAGGAAGCTCAGCGAACTATCCGTTGGCAGCAAGAGGTTATCCAAGCACAGCACAAAGAAATCCTAAAACTGCAGCAAAAGGAAATCGACCGACTTCAAACCGAACTAAAAAAGCATTCGTCCGATACAGACCAAACGAAAAAGAAAAAAGGTGCGAAGCAGGCGAGCAAAGCCAATTCAGTAAACTTCAAGTGATACTGCAATCGCTTCTCACAGGTATGCATGCTGCTCCTTGCGATTTATCGCTCACCACATGGTGTGAAATGGCTTATTCGCCCTGCCGGCGAGAAACACGCCAGAGCATATCTCTCGATGCGGAGCTTTGCCGACGATTTGTGATCGGCAGAGACTCTAGAAGGTTGTCAGGCTCGCTGGCTCATTTCGCGCTAAACACTACCGAAGCGTGAGCCGATTTCGCAGCCGTGCTGGAGGACGTCGCCGAAAAAACGTCGCGTCAACTGGCGGGCTTGTGTGCCTTTGAATGAATGACTTTTCCGTCTACCCATTTTGGCTCCTCCTCCGTAAATACCACTCCCTTTTGTCGCGCCAGGAACGCAAAAAACGCGCCAGATCGCACACTCCTCGCATTATGCCGGTCCGATTTTGCCCAATTCACACTGAAAACGCCCATTGAATGTCTATTCTTACGCATCCTTAACGTTTGGCATGCGAACTGCTTCCAGCCAACGATCGCAACGCCACGTTATATGTGGAATCATGAACCATCGCAGCCCAACAGGCTGCCGCAGTAAAACCAACAGGACCGCTGGGTGGATGGAGAGCCGTGAATACGACGAAGACAGCCTATGCATCTCAAATGAAATTGTCTTGGCACGCGGAGCCGGGAGACGATGTGCTGCAAAAGCTGCAGAGCCGGGCACATGGTCTAACCTCTGGCGAAGCAACTCAACGCTTGGAGCGTTATGGTCCTAATCAACTTCCCGAAAAAGGTCCCACGCCGCTGTGGTGGATTTTTTTGCGACAGTTCATGAGTCCGCTGATATACATCTTGGTGGCTGCAGCGATCGTCTCGATGATCATTGGCGATTTTAAAGATGCAATCTTCATCGGTTTAGTTCTCTTGATTAACGCGGGGATCGGTACCTATCAAGAAGGACAAGCTGAAAAGAGTAGCCATGCACTGCGCAAGCTTTTGCGCACTCATGCCCAGGTGCAGCGTGATGGTGAGGTGCGAGAAATCATGGCGGATGAAATTGTACCGGGCGACATTATCTGGCTTGAATCGGGGAATCGAGTCGCCGCAGACATACGGCTGCTATCATCGCAGGGTCTTGAGATTGATGAGTCGCTCCTTACGGGCGAGTCGATTGCTGTGAGCAAAAATGCGGAGAATACTTTAATTACCAATATTTCGCTGGCCGAGCAATTGAATATGTGCTTTGCAGGATCGATGATCACTCGTGGAAGAGCCAAAGGAGTTGTCGTTGCTACCGGTTTGAATACTCAGGTGGGACAATTGGCCGTCGATGTGATGGCAGCCAGTGGCGGTGTGCCACCACTGCTAACACGCATGGAGCGGTTTACCAACCAGGTTGCCATCGGGACTCTGGCAGCCTCGATTGCCATCGGAGCTTTAGGTATGTTCCTATGGAAACATACTCTCCTGGATACCTTTTTTTTGATTATCGCTTTATCGGTCTCCGCGATTCCCGAAGGTTTACCGGTAGCCATGACGGTCGCTCTGGCCGTTGCCACCAATCGCATGGCGAAGCGTAACGTCATCGTGCGACGTTTGACGGCGGTTGAGGGTTTAGGAAGTTGTACTTTAGTCGCAACGGACAAAACGGGAACACTCACATGCAATGAGTTAACGGTACGTGAAGTACGCTTAGCGGATGGTACATATTACCCGGTTACTGGCGAAGGCTTCGCACCTTCTGGAAATATTTTTTTCGATGGCCAACCACTGGAAACAGAGTCATCGCATCCTGGCCTACAGGATATGATTCGCGCCGCTTTGCTGTGCAATGAATCGGAATTACATCAGCGTGATGGTGCTTGGATTTGGCGCGGTGATGCTGTCGATATCGCTTTACTCGCGCTCGGTTACAAAGTGGGGCGACAGCGCGAAACTTTGATCGATTCCCTGAAGCAGATTAATCAGATACCGTTCGAATCGGAGCATCAATTTGCGGCGACCTATCACCGTGATGGGAAACAAACCCTAGTGGTTGTCAAAGGGGCGCCGGAACGAATTCTGTCGATGTGTTACGGTGCTGAGGTGAGCCAAGAGAGACAACACTGTGAGCGAACAGCAGTCAGTATGGCCGAACGTGGCCTGCGCGTGATTGCGGTCGCTCAGACGCATCTACCTGTTTGCGTTTCCGAGGGTGACATTCCGCCCCGCCCAGAGAATCTGCAGCTTATTGGATTTATCGGAATGATTGATCCACTGCGAAGCGATTCGAAAATGGCGGTCCAGGCGTGCCAAGATGCCGGTGTCAAAGTGATCATGATCACTGGCGATCATCGCGTCACGGCTCTGGCGATCGCCCGCGATTTAGGTTTGGCGATGACCGAGCAACAAGTCGCCACCGCGGATGATATCCAGGGGAAAAACTCACAACAACTTGCAGAACTGGTCGACAAAACGCGAGTCTTCGCGCGAGTGACACCTCGGCAAAAGCTTGATATCGTGAATGCCGCTCGCAGTTTGGGACACTTCGTCGCCGTAACGGGTGATGGCGTCAATGATGCTCCTGCCCTGCGAGCCGCCAATATCGGTGTAGCGATGGGTAAGGCTGGCACCGATGTCGCTCGCGAAGCAGCCGAGTTGGTCATCAGCGATGACAATTTCGGCTCGATCGTGGCCGGAATTGAAGAAGGGCGCGTCGCTTACGATAACATTCGCAAAGTCACCTATCTGTTGGTATCGATGGGAGCCGCCGAGTTACTCATGGTCTTGCTCTCCGTGATCGTAGGACTACCGATCCCCCTGCTCCCGGTGCAATTGCTGTGGCTGAATTTAGTCACCAATGGTATCCAGGGCGTTGCCTTGGCATTTGAGCCCGGGGAAGGGGATAGCCTTAAGCGTAAGCCCCGCGATCCGGCCGAACCACTCTTCAACCGCTTGATGATGGAACGAATTCTTATCGCCACTTTGGTCGTCGGCATTGGTGGCTTCGCTGTCTTTGCCACAGCTATCAAGAATGGTTGGAGTACCGAAGCCGCTCGCAATCTCTTGCTGCTGACCATGGTCCTTTACGAAAATTTCCATATCGGCAACTGTCGCTCGGAAACAAAATCGGCTTTAGCATTATCCCCCCTGCGAAGTCCGGTGCTTTTCTTCGGCACTCTTGGAGCATTGTTATTGCACGTCGTCGCTATGCATATTCCACTTTTACAAAACGTACTTTCTACGGAACCGGTCTCCATCGCGATGTGGGGTGTTGTCGTCGGAATTGCGTTTCTTATCATCCCAGCTGTCGAATGGCATAAATGGAAACGCAATGCTGTTTTCGCTGACAATAACGCCTAACTATACTTATCCGCACGATACGGCTATAACCAGTCGTGTTCGATGCGACTAGCCTCGTCGCGTTTACATCCATATGCCGCACATGGTTCTTATCACTTTTATTCGCCCAAGCCAATGACAGCCATCATCACACTCATCGTCATCACAGTGATTTCATGGTTGGCAATCAAGGTAGCTACGACCGCATTAATGATGACGGGACTTAGTTTTGACACCGCGAGTTTCCAAAGCTACTCTGCTTTCTTTGGTGTTGGGTTCACAACCAAGGAAGCGGAACTCGTCGTCAATCATCCAGTTCGACGTCGAATCATTCGCGACCTTATTCTCGTTGGAAATATCGGACTTACTTCCGCATTAGCCACCACGGTGGCGACGTTTGTTCAAGGGAATAATGTACTTCAATCTCTCATGATTATCCTAGCTGCGGTGGCGATCGCGCTGGCTTGCAGTTACCTCGGCCGCATTCGATTAGTACGACGAACACTTGATCGCCTGATTTCCTTTTCCCTTACACAAGCGGGTCTCGTAAGGGTACTTGACTATGAACTGTTGCTACGAGTCGAGCACGGATATGTCGTCTCCGAATACCTGATTGAAGCGACCAATCCCTTAGTGGGCAAAATGCTGAGCGAATCTCGTCCTTGGGATGCAGGTGTTATCGTACTTGCTATTCGTCGAAACGATGAACTTTTACCCGGTATACCGGGTCCCAGCCAAAAGATCGAAGCGGATGATGTTTTGGTTTTATATGGTCAGGAAAAGGATGCCTTAAAATTGATGCAAATACCTGAAACCGGGGAATAGGTTGGCACGAATCGCGCCGGCGTGCCTCGACCGCTTGTCGAAAAAGGTCCTCATGACGCCCATAATCTCCAGTGCCGATGCTACTAGGAAATCAACTGCCGGAGACGTCCGCGGTCTGAAACGCTTCAGCGAAAAAGCGTAACCCGCCACAAAATATGGATATCTTGCGTCATAACTGGCTGAAGAGCCAAAATAAAGTTCCGTCTGCCACAAGCAAAACCTAATTGCTTGCTCTTGCATAGTCCGGAGGTTATCTCTGTACTTAGATTCGGTCCAAAAAACTCGAAAACCTTGGCCAACGCCAGGGACCTAATGATTTCCCGATCGGCTTTGACAGAGCAACGATAAATCTCCACTTCCGCGGCCCCCAGCCGATACATTGTTATCAGACCCTTTTTCGTTTTTTCGGATGCTTCGGAACATTTCTATCCCCTGGTTCTAAACGATAATCAGATATCTGCTCGAACCTACGGACAAAACAGGGATGCGGCCGACAGCCAAGTCGAGTAGGATAAAACTGGACGCCGCCTGACTTTTACTCAAAGCTTACTGATGAATACAACCACGGATACACCGACCCGAACTCCTAAGCCACCGCAGTTCTATCGTCGCTTGACCTTGGCGTTGGCAGCCTTCCTTTTTATCTATTTCTGTTTCGCCTACGTACTCGCCCCATTCGTTTGGAAACAATATGCTGGCGGACATCCCGCTTGGGAGAATGTCCCTCGCGTCACTCACACCGGCGACAACCATCCTGGCGATCCATTGAACATCGCTGTTGTCGGAAGCGAACTGGAACTCAAGAAGATTTTTTTGAAAGCTGGTTGGTTTCCAGCTGATCCGATTACCCTGGAAAGCTCACTCGAAATCGCTGAAGCTTCGGTTCTGGAGCGCAAGTATGAATCAGCCCCGGTCAGCGATCTTTATCTATTCGATCGCAAACAAGATCTAGCCTTTGAGCAACCGGTTGGCGATAATCCACGCAAACGGCACCATGTTCGGTTCTGGAAAAGTTCGGAATCCATGCCCGATGGCCGCGAGGTGTGGTTCGGATCTGGCACCTACGATGAACGCGTTGGGCTGAGCCATACCACAGGCCAAATTACGCATCATATCGATGGCAACGTTGACGCAGAGCGCGATCATATTATCGATTCGCTCAAGACAACCAATCTAGTCCAGGAGATACGCATTGTAGCAGGCTACCATAAAATCCTGGAAGGGAAAAATGGCGGTGGAGATGCATGGCACACCGATGGAAACTTGTCCGTCGCAGTCACAAAACCTGTCGCTCAGTAACTCGCACTTTGGGCGAATCCTAAACGCCAGTACGGCCAGACGAAAACAGCCGAACCCCAGCCTTGCAGCGATTCAGCCTCTCGAATGCACAGCAAGATTTCCAAAAATGCAAGCTTTCCTCTTGACCCATTCAGCGCAGTTTGGCTCTCGCTCGCCGATCCCGCAGAAACTACCCGCGTTACTTGCGAACTGGAATCAACACCGCTAACGACAATAACACGACAGAGCCAATCGCTACGGCCCATTGCCAAACCCGCAACCGATACTGGGAATGAAAGTTCAAGTCCAACTCCAAAGGTGCATTCTCCGCAACCTGAACTCCCCGCACAAAGCTATAGACGGTTCCATCGTCGGGAATACTAAT
Source organism: Pirellulaceae bacterium (assembly GCA_044359485.1). GTDB lineage: Bacteria > Planctomycetota > Planctomycetia > Pirellulales > Pirellulaceae > JAFLCP01. The sequence goes on from JBIKMB010000112.1 coordinate 16,532, forward strand.
CACAATAGCTTGTGGGGCAGGTTCCGTTGCCCGTTGATGCTGAACCAATCGCCCAGCGATTTGCTGTAATACTGCATTATCTTTGCTGGAGTTCCCCGCCAACAATTGGCTCATTTCTTGGGGACGGAAGTTAATATCATTTTGTTGCAGGATTGGGTTGCTATTTGCAGCGATTCGCAATTGCTCATTCTCTTCCATTGAAACATCGGTGCGGTCATTATCCAAGTACATACGCTGCCGCCGTGTATTCAAACCAACAATGGCTTGCTGGGTTTGTAGGTTTTCTAATTGCACGCGTGCATCTTCATTCGAGGCGGCGTCTAACGCGTTGCGATTGGCAACGTTGTTGTAGGCCCACCATGCCTTTCCTTGCTCGCCCTCTTGAAGGAACTGCCCCGCCTGTTCCAACAATTGTGCCGCCTGCTGCGCTTGCGAATCGCGTTTCTCCCTGACCGACGACAAATACGAATTGCGGTTCAGATCATTCCGCTCGACCTCTTGTAGCAATTCCATATCCCCATCATGATCGGTCAGCTTAAAACCTTTGGGAGCAATCACATTCCAGCGCACTTTTTCCAACGGTACATTCAACATTGGGCTCGCAAGTTTCAAATCATTTAGGCCTGCCCCTTTCAGCAAGTAGACAAAACGAACCTGAGCCGTTCGATCATCAATTCCCGGCAAGATATAGAATTGCCATGTCGTACCGTTTTGCCGAATCGAGTGCACGCTTTCGCCATTGACGAAAATACTAAACAGTTCGCCCCCCTCCGGCAATTGAACCGATAGACTGCTGCGCTGGATGACCTCCATTGTGATGTCGACGGCCGTCAATTGGTCGCCCGTAGGTGAAAGTACAGTTGTCAACGTTCCATCGGACACTCTCAGTTTCAGGGCATCGGCCAGTGTATGGCGAAGGACTCGAACATTCATCGAGGATGCTGCTGCCAGGGATCGTATCGCCAACGTCGGCGCGTTTCGATTTCCCGCCTCTCTCAGTGCGGCTGGTACGACACTCCAATCAATGGCTTGCCAACCCTCTGTGTATTGAGCCGGTTCCAACTCCAACCGCCCTCCCGATCGAACCGCGTAATAATAAGCCGTCTGCCGCGAGTCCGTAAATTCCAGCGGCGCAAGCGTCTCGCTGTCATTCACTCGCTCGCCTCGGCGTTCATACTCAATTTGAAACTGAACGCGACCAATCATCCGACGCTTAAATTGCAACTCCCAAACATTAGAATCGGGTGCCATTCTTACAAAATCGCTGATCTGCTTTCCACTTGCTCTTATCGTTTTGATTTCATCTGCGTTGGTGAGTGGCAATACGACTTTTAAACTGCGCATCGATGCGTTTTGAATCGTGAAGTCGCCAATAACAGTCGATTTTGTCTGTCCTTCGCGCAAGGCGACTTCGTGAAGTACTTGACCTATTACCCAAGCATCTAATTTCTCGATACCAATCACCAAACTCCAATCGCGTTGCAACAATCGGAATGCAAGTGCCCCTTCGCTTTGACCGCCCACTGTGCGTGGATCGAGATCAGAGATGTTTTGGCGAGTCACCGCTCGAATACGCACGCCAGTGCTTGGATTAATCACCAAATCGCCTGTCTGGCGACTCGCTTCACTCAATTCAAAACGGGGCACCTCCCATTCGCTCACATCGATAGGTGCAGGCCCAGC
>JBIKMB010000320.1:0-5515 GCA_044359485.1 Pirellulaceae bacterium
AATAGATCTTCAATCGCGTGCCATTGCTCATCAGTCAATCCATGACGCATCTTGGTTTCTCCTTATTCCCATCAATATTGCATACTTGATAGAATTAAGAAAAGACCAGTTTAGAAACAGAGCCTAGGCTAAGTTCTTCGTTATGAGTTGGCAGGAGTAGGTAAGCGAACGAGCTACTCGGCTATTCTTACTTCGTAGATATCGCTTCACTTCTGGTACGGTAAAGAAACGCATCGGATGTCAACAATGATACCAGCAATGCTTTCATACTGCCGCCACTTTCCTTATAGGCACGATGAGCAGCCTGTAGTACGGGGGCATCATGCAGAGTTTCATTTCGTCCCATCCAAAATCGAAATGCATGTCGCACAAATACTTGCTCTGCTCGTTCGCTGTGGGCGAGCTTTTGAATGAGCTCGATCGCGTTTTGAACTTCGCCGTCCAGAGTTGGGTCGCCAGAACCGATGATCTCGCCTCGGGTATCGACAGGCTTTTCAAGTTCCACTTCACGGAACAAGCCGGCGTGATTGTACATTTCGAAGGGGAGGCCCAGTGGGTCCATTTTTTTATGGCAACTCCAGCAGTAAGCTTCTCGGGTGACCGTCATACGTTCGCGAAGTGTCTTCTCTGGAGCGTCGGGCAGCATGGCATCTACATTGATGGGAATATCGGGAATCCCGCCACCTAGCAATCGCTCTTGAATCCATCGCCCACGGCGAATTGCATGATTGTCCATCGCATCCGAATGGGAGACCAGCCAACTCGGGTGCGTCAGGATTCCCAAACGCTGACCCTCAGGAGCCGTTGCCAGTATTCGTTCGGGCTTCATCGAGCCATTACCGAAACTGCGCCGACTAACTCGAGCGAATTCGGGCGGGCCCTCTAGTCGAGCTTTGGTTACTGCATGATTGACATCATTGGGCTTATTCGGTTTAGCTTGGTTTCCCTTTTGCTTTGCTTGCTCTGTTTGCTCTGCAGCAAGCGCCTTCTTAGCTGCAGCGTTGGACGCCCGAGTTTGTTCCTTGGAGTTCCGCCTGCCGAAGTAGATCGAGTCGTTGTTTGTTGCAATTACTTTGTCCGTGGTTAGCAACTGCCGTAGCACATCTCGATCCGATTGAAGGATCCGCTCAATCAAACGATCGGTGCTGGCGGTTGCGTCAAACATCGCGCTGTAATGCGCATCGCCTCGGTTGCTCACACCAGTATCTGCTAAAGCTCGCGCATCTTTGCAAATGTAACCTCCGCGATCGTAGTCAAAGTAATCGCGAAAGAATTGGAGAACGCGTGGCTTGCGAATACTATCATCGGCCAAGATCCTCTCTACTTCGCGTCGCACATCATCGCGAGTGCGCATCCGTCCCTCGATGACTGCGGATCGCAGCATTGGGTCTGGCTTGATATAGCATAGGGCATGGTTCACAGCGAGTCCCAGCTCCCAATCCTGTAGCATGGTACGCCCGAACTCGTCGATTGAACCTTCTTTGGCAAGTTCTGGTCGAAACAGAGCATCACGGTCGAGAAAAATCGCAGAAAGTCCCAGAAAAACACCATCTTCCTTCCCAAGTTTTTCGATGGACTCATTGACGATTGCCAAGTAATTGTCCGACTCCGTTTTCGTCGGAGGCCGAAATGTTAAAGCTTCAAATTGAAAGTCGATCGCAGAGCGCAGACGGTCCTGCGATAGGCCTTCTTCTTTCATCAAGTCATAGATGGGTGTGAGAGGGCGCACGACTTTGGTGTTGTATACGATACTGGTTGGCAGTCCGCGGATATCGCCTTTCATTTTATCTGCTACGGACTTGGGGTCATCCGTAATCTGCCACGGTTCAGCGATACTTAGTGGTCCATAGGCCATGTATCGTAGAATATCATCGGCTACATCTAGAATCTGTGTCGCTTCGGCACTGTTCACGCTATAGAAGTCTGGATAATTCTTCAGACCATGATCGCGAGCTGTAGAGAGCACCGCAGGGACGCTTTTAACCGCAGTCGCATAAGCCACGGTTCCACCTTGCCAATAGATAATGCGATCCGTGCCAAAGTAGAGTTTCAATTCACCGCCATGATTGGTTGGTACAGCATCACCATGCGTCCGCAGGCCAGGCTTTTTCGGATTGTAGTTCGGTTCTGTGTTGATCAGTTCATTCAGCCGCGTTATATGCTCTTCGCGTGTGACCCGCCAAATGCGAGCGGGAGTCGATGTAGGCACAAGTCGAATTCCCTTGGGTAGCGGTCCGAAGAGAAGTTCGTGGTCGACGAAATTTCCTTTGTTCGGATCGAGGTGATCGCGAAAACCTCCCTTGTCCTGCAGCACACGAGTCAGCTCGCCTACAATCCACTCCGAAAATCGCAATCGCTCGATCATATCGGGTTGCGAGGTTTCACGGGGAGGCATCTCTTTGAGGGTTACTTGGGCCCAGATATTTCGCCAAGTGCCAGAGTTAACTTCATCCACGGGTCCAAGGTTATGCAGCGATAAGCCACCTTCAGGATCGGTATCACCGTGGCAGTCACAGCAATGTTGAAGCAAAAAGTTTGCCGCAAAACTCTCATAGCTTTCACTTACGCCACGTCCGGGAGTGTATGACTCCTCTGCTGCAGCAATTGGCACCAAGATGAACGAGAGGATCGAGATGGACAGCTTGATGCCCCATGCCCGCGCGAACTGGATCATGTCAGCACTTCCTGGAGTGGCCCAGTGGTCGAGTCAAATTTTTTCGCAAGTTGCTCGGACATGTTAAAACGGTCGCGATTATCACCCGCGGCGCGCAACAGAGCCGTGTAAAGGGCATTAATGGGACGTTTTCCATCCAGTTGCGTGAAACAGCCAGTGCGAAACGCGCCGTCAAAGTTCCCTAACAGCATCACGGGCCAATTCGCTCCGTTCGTGTGCTGTTTATCCGCATTGTTGCTTGTGTACACGATGAGAGTGTTATCCATCATAGTACCACTCCCTTCGGGCACTCTCTCGAGCTTTTCCATAATGCGGACCAGCATCTGGCAGTTGTATTGGCGAATCTTGATCCAAATCGGATTACCAGGTTGGTCCATATGGCCAAGGTTATGGCCCTGCTCTGAGATACCGAGCCCTTTCCAGGCACCAAAGATTTCGCCGCGACCGGAGCCGATGGTCAGCGTATTGGTAACACCCGACGTTAGGGCGGAGATACCAAGGTCCAAAAGTACGTCATGCCAGTCGGTTTCAAATTCTGGTTTCGTATAGCGTCTATCAACTTCCGGTGCAAACTTGCGAAGATGGTCGGATACAGTCTCCAATCGATCTCGCAGATCATTCATGTCCCGAAAGCCTTGCACATACTGTCCGTATCGCTGCTTTTCCGAACCAGGTAAAGCCTGACCATTTGAAGCCGCGAGTTGCTCAATCTGCGTCATTACATTCGAACGGGCTTCATGTTGTTTACGAATATCGCCCGTCGAAATCCCACCGTAAAGCATTTGATAAAGTTGATTGGGATTCGAATACATGAAAATAGGTTGCCCCGCACCACTAGCAGAGAGTGTTGCCAGAGTGGGCTTGGTCGTCATATTCTCCAGCGAATCCATCCCGATACACAAATGCGGCAGCAATGTCTCGGGAAGGAGTCGGCTCAATTCAAAATCGATCGTTGGTCCGCTGGGTGGTACACCGTCACTTCCTCGATATCCGCCCAACGCTCCGAAGAACGCACTATGCGCTGGACTTGTGTGCAAGCCATGCAGCCCATTGATTATGTGCAACCGCTCTTTGAATGGCTCTAGCGGGCTAATCGGTTCCGGAAGCTTGACGTTGGCCAGAGAACCACTTTGCTTCATTCCCTCGGGCACACAGGTCGCAGGATCAAAGCCTTGGTTCTGCAAAAAGAAAATGATTCGCTTCGGGGAACCGCTCCTAAGTATTGGTGCCGCGAGCAAATGCTCTGGAAAACAGCGTAGGCCCAATGCCACCCCAGCCCCAGCGGTCAAGCCTTGAAGCAAGTTTCTGCGATTGAGCATGATAGGTCCCTTTACGTTGGTGTAAACGGCGGAGAGCAAACGACTTACGGATGACGGAATTTGTCCTAATGACCGATCAGTGTTGTAGCCACCCAAGGGTGTTTATCGTACTTATCTGCCAGCAATATCGCAACCTTTTTCGGTAGCGCGTAATAACTCGGCCAGACTTCTGTGCCAAACCCGCCAAATTGGAACAGGCCGATGCTAAGGATAACCAACTTGGTGCCTTAACCAACTTGGTGCCTGGCACCCGCAACCCGACTTCGTCGAAGTAGGTTGCCTCACTCGCCTTCTCGAAGTTTTTCGATAGTTGCGGTGACGCTTTGCTCCAAGTTGGATTGGTCTTTAGTAATGCATAGAGCGTAGAGGCTGCCCGCATGATAACGGTTTTCACCCGGGTTAGCTGATTGTTCCTTAGTCCAACCTGCGAATCGCGCAGCGGATTGATAAGCTTCTTCACTTTTGGTTGATTCTATAAGACTCTGGATACGGACTCGCATGATACGGGGCAACAGTTTCGGTTCCTGTGCCATCACGAACTCGATATCGTTCGTGGTATTGTCTGCATTGTCACATAACCAAATATAGTCTTTGAGGTGATGTTTGATTTCTGCCACGCTATAGGATTCCAGTTGGGCATCGGGATACTCGGCATCCGATAGCATCGCCTCGCCTACTAAATAATGGCTTCGATAGGCTTCCGTTTTCGTACCGGCGCTATCGGGATTTTTTGAGGCAAGATTCAAGCGTAGGTCGAAAGCCCGTCGGTGATACTTTGTCGCGTCATCGTATTGTGCCTGCATTGACATCACTTGGCCGAGCTTAACAAAACCGTATCCGACATCGCTTTGAGCTTGAGCGTTATTCGGATCACCTACCGCGAGCCGTTCATTGATCTCTAGTGCCGTCTTGTGATAATTGAGTGCGTCGTTTGGACGTCCGAAAACCATAAAAACGTCACCTAGCTTCTCATTGCTGATACTTAATCCCTTATAATCTTCCGAGCTCCCAATTACCAGTTTGGCAAGCATTTACTAATTGCTAATCCTTTTTCGTAATATTCAAGAGCCTTGGTGGCATCATTCAGGCCCAAGGCAGTAAACAACGCGGCTCATGGCAGTAGTAGTGTCTTGCGCGTACCAGCCTCCGCTGCACTGTATGGAAAATAATTGATGACCCAAAAGCCGATTCGCTTCTCAGTTCCTTAGTCATTAGACGTTAGCGTGAATCAACCAGGATTGTGAACTTTTTTGATGCCCTACTCATTAATAAGGCTCCTGTCTAATCGCGCAAGAAAAAATTCGATTGGTAACATCTTCTTCGGTGAAGGATTGTAGGCTTGTTCTAAATCTGCTCGCTCGATTGCTTTGCAATCGCGTTTTAAGTTACCAGCGACTAGCTTGTGGGTTAGCCTCGGTATTATGATAAGACCATGCGAATATCATTTTGCAACGGCGTATTGATAGTGATCCAGAAAGTAAAAGGATCATTAGGACAGCAACGGAACCTGCCTAGACACGCT
>JBIKMB010000113.1:0-18169 GCA_044359485.1 Pirellulaceae bacterium
CCACCTTCGCGACAATTGGTTTGAGAAACCAAGGTTCTTATATCACCGGTAAATCTTTTAAGTATGCTGACTTCGTAGCGCTGGCTGATGTTGATGCCAATGTCCTTGCCGAAAACGTCGACAAGGTACAGAAATCCCAAGGCAAAAAACCAGAAGCCTACAAAGACTATAGGGAGATCCTTGCTCGCAAAGATATCGATGCAGTCATGATCGCTACCCCCGATCATTGGCACACAAAAATTGCAGTCGAGGCGATGTACGCCGGAAAAGACGTCTATTGCGAAAAACCGCTCACCCTAACTATTGATGAAGGAAAACTGATTGAACGCGTGGTCACCGAAACCAAACGCGTCTTCCAAGTTGGTACGATGCAACGCACCGAATCAGACCAACGCTTCTTGTTGGCTGTAGCTCTCGTTCGACATGGTCGTATCGGAAAAGTAACCAAAGTGACTTGCGGTATCAACGGCATGGAAGCTTCCCCCGTTATCCCCGAAGCACCTGTCCCTAAAGGACTCGATTGGGACCTCTGGCTCGGCCCTGCTCCAAAGGTATCGTACCGAGCTCTCCCGGAATTGCGTCAAGGATACGGCGGGGGCGTGCCACTTTACAGCAATGCACATTACTCGTTCCGCAATTGGCATGAATACTCCGGCGGAAAACTCACCGACTGGGGAGCCCATCACGTCGACATCGCTTGCTGGGCCATCGGCGCTAGCGACACTGGTCCGAGCCTCATCCAACCCGTCAGTTACAAACTCCCGATCCCCTACAAAGATGGAAACCCCACCGTATTCGATCAATACAACGCGGCGACCACATTCGAAATTCGCGCAAAGATGCCAAACGATATCGAGATGATCATTACCAGCGAAGGGGATAACGGCATTCTGTTTGAAGGAACCGAAGGACGCTTTTTCGTAAATCGTGGCAAAATCACTGGAAAACCCGTCGAAGATCTAAAATCTAATCCTCTTCCAGATGGCGCAATCGAAGAGATATATGGCGGCAAAGTCAGTGAAGATCACACCGCCAATTTTATTGATGCTATGGTCTCACGCAAACAACCCATTTCTGATGTCTGGACTCATAACCGGATGCTCGAAATCTGCCACCTATCGAATATCGCCATGCGTTTAGGTCGAGAACTCAAGTGGGATCCAACGAAACGAGAAGTCGTAGATGATGCTCAAGCGAATTCATTCTTGGCAAGACCCAATCGAGCCGGTTTCGAAATAGATAAACCTGCTTAAAACACTTCACGATTCCAGCGTTGGAATTACTGTTCGCTTACTTCGAAACCCTTTCGCTTCGACTCAGAAACCGAAAGGGTTTCTTTTTCGCTCAATCATCACCCAAGCCAGCAAATTTCAATCAAGCGATCTCTGGAAAACATGCAGCAGCTAACAATCCGTTCAGACAACCACAAATGTTTTAAAAAGGAGCCGTCACCGCCTCTCCTCCTTGCACAGAGAGCAAGCCCTTAAACTTTCGTTTATCTTTCCAGCGGCTAAAATCGTAACACGTCGAATCAAGCATTACGATGAGTCCGCCGGCCGGAGGTGCACCGATAAAGTCGAGCAACTCGCGTTCCCGTAAATCAAAGTCTTCCGGTTTAGTCCATGGCACTGCCGATTGCGGTTGCACTTCCACGATTGCCGCCGTGTTCGCCAACCCATCCGAGATCTGACGCATCATTAAAGGTTCAATATCCCAAGCTGTCTGGTCTTTTCGTTCCGCCATCCCATGTGGAGCTATATAGGTTGTGTAACCCTGCGGCAAATCAGCCTGGGGATTTCCATAGACGCTTGGCATCCTCTGCAATAACTTCTTATTGTGTTCGCTATCCCAAGGTTCATCTAAATGAAACTGACTGTATAGTTCCTCCTCACCAATGTACGGCAGCAATAAAACCCGCCAACTCAACAGCGGCCTATCCGACTTATCCTTTACAACTCTCGCAGGAATACGGCGATGGACCGCCTCATAACTATGCAAGGCTATCGCCAATGTCTCTAAATTCGTTTCCGACTTTGGCCTCGGAAGCATTTGATAAATGGTGGCCAGTGGCACCGAACTGAATTCAATCAAGCCAATCAGCCCAGCTAACTCATCGACCCGTTCAATCCTGGTGGTGATCAGGTTGCCATTTTTTTCCATGTTAACCACCAAATTCATCGACTTCCCCAACCTCTCCCTGTAAGAACGCAGAGCACTTTTAGACTCCACACCATTCCCAACTGCATCCATATTCCATAAACCAACGCCATAATTCAGAAACAGCTTCCAACCAGCCTCAATTAATTCGGCCATCCTCTCAACGTCCGAATCCTCAAGACATGTCCAACGAATCTCGAGATCCAAGTGCCTCTCAACACCGATATAGATTTCAAGAACATCCAACCGTTCGCTCATCTCATGAAACAAATCGGCTAACTCCGATGAACCATTTACGGATAGATAGCTAAGATAGTTGCCTAATCTCCCCTTCAATTGCTTTACATCTAAAACGATAGCGATTGGATGACTGCTATTTTGAAGACGATTTCCTAACCGGTGAGTCATACGCTGATCCTTCAGCATTAATTTTAAACTCCCCTCCGTACCTGCCATCCAGCGCTCAGGTGTTTGCACCAAGCTGATATTGCCTTTTTTCCAAGGCCTTAAGCGTACGCTTTTTTTCGATTCGAGAGATCGAACCGGTCCGAACAACTGATCATTCAACGAAACGATATCAATAGATCTCGAAGGAAGAAAACAGACGGCATAATCTCGGGAACTTGGACCTGACCATTCGAAGGAACCGTAGATAGAGGGCAATCGCGTGAAATCGATTCCCAAACTGTCACTCCCTACCGCGCTGAGTGCTTCCCAAGGTATAGGACTACCAATTTCCGAGCGGACAATCTTCGCGGGCTCAAGCTTCCACAGAATTTCACTCCCCGCTGGCAACAGCGGTTCCAAGGTTTCCTGCGCCCGGATATACGATTCCAACCAGCTACACAAAATGCACAGAGAGAATCCGCAACCTAACCAAAACCTCATGCCAATAATTGATCTCACACCAATTCCTGTATTCATCGTCCTAACGTTGTCGCTCCTTGGAACAATTGAGCAATTCCATCAATATCAATGCGCTGATCGAATTGGAAATATAATCCGTATCTCCATTGATTAAGACGATGCCGTTTCCCTCAGGAGGATCTCGTAGCAACGAACGAACATCTTGCTGCATAACGTTCAAATCCTCGGGCGAACTCCACGGCACTGCTCCCTCTGCATTGACCTCGATCAGCAAAATACTTGACTGTTGCTCTTCCGAAATTTTATCTCGGCCGCTTGGTACAATATCCCATACCGTCCGCCGCTTTACATCAATCGCACCGTAGGGAGCTACAAACGTTGTCTCCCCTTCCTTGATAACTCCGGTCGAATTCCGATAAATCGAAGGCATCGACGAAAGCAACTGAATATTGTGTGGACTATCCCAAGGCTCATTCAAATGAAATTGTTTATAAAGGGATTCGTAACCTAGATAAGGCAAAAGCGCAACCCGCCAACTCAACAGCGATTTTCCATCTTCACTTAAAATTTCGCGAAGCGGAAAACTTCCTTTTTCGGTCGTATACTTATCGATCGCTTCATGTAATTCTCTGAGCTTATACTGAGCACTAAACCGAGCATTGCTCAGTCGACTCTTTTCTAAGCCATTGATCAGTTGCTCTCCTATCTCAGCCGCTAGCGGCACACGAATCAAGGTACTAACTTCGTATTGAAGCTGACCTCCATCTTCAAGAGGCTGGAAATCCACAATTGTTTGCCTAAGTCGCCCCGCATACGCCTCCCATGCGAATCGCTCTCGTTGACTTAACCGGTAATCATTAACTTTTGCCTGAATGTAAGATTCTAGAAAATCAACAAACGGTAATTGCAGTTTCTGTACCCGCTCTTGGATCATCTTTCCAGAAATTCCGGTGCTCCCACGTAAAGTTAAGCGAGCCGCTTTAGTAGCGCCCCCTGTTATCTCTAGACTACCTCCCGCTAACATCTTGCATAATTCCTGCCAGTCCTTCTGCTGAGCATACGCCTCATCTGGCAATTCTGTTTCAATCAACGACAGCAGTTCTTTGCGTATTGGTTCAATCCTAAGATCCACCTTGATCAGGTAATTCTCGGCGGCAGTCTTATCTTTTAAAACTGGTGTGGGCAAACGACCCGATTCTGTAAATTTCTGCAATGCTCGCTCACTACCGATGTGCCATACTGAGTCCATTTTGCACACGACAACTTCCGAATCCGCAAGCCGCCTGAGATGCTCAATTGTCTGGCCCTCACTATCCTTGACCTTCATGAATCGACTCTTGGATAAATCGCCAAGCTGAATTTTGTTGGCTTGCGTCGTAATCAACGAGCCAATCCAGTAGTTCTCTTCCACTGCAGCAAACTCAATCCTGATTTGTTCTTCGGCGAGCAAATCGATCCCAAGAATTCTTTCGAGGTTCGTCGCCAAAACTTCCCAGGGTAGCAGCCCTAGGCGTTTATCTCGTTTCATCGCTCCGAGATCAGCATCTATGGTCAAAAAGACGCTCGACGCGACTCTGGATGGCTCATCGGCTATCGTTCGCGTGGAATTACCCCAACCGCAAACCAGCACCAAGGCGCAAAGCGACCACGCTGCACTCCAAATTGCAGACCAGGTAACCCGAAATATCAGCCCCTCCGCTCCGATCCACATATTCCGTTCATCGCTTCCTTATCGCAGCTGGGATAAAATGAAATTTTACTGAAAGGGAGACACCCTTCGCTTTATCGCTCTAGTATAATTCCTCCGGCCGTCCATCACATGCCCCAATTGCACCCTTATATCTAATCCCCTATGGATGACGATGACGAAAATATTGACCGCACTGTCTATCATGAGGCGGGACATTGTGTCATGGCAGTTCTATGCGGCGCTATGGTCGAACGCGCAACCGTTGCTCCCGAGGAAGATGGTTTCCACGGACTTGTCGAGATTCAGTGGCCACGAAGAGTGGATGTTCTAGATCAATTGGCCGTTGCCCTTGCCGGACCGGTCGCCGAAATGGTCTACACCAACGAACCTTACCATCCAGGCTTAGTCCCGGAATGGGCACATGATTGGAAACAAGCTTGGCAACTCGCTCGCCCTCGCTCCCGCACAGATCACGAATGCCTGCGTATGCTCGAACGCACAGTGGCCGATCTTCACAATAGTTTTTCGTCTGAAAACTGGTGGGCCGCCATTGCCGCAGTAAGCGATTTGCTCGCGACGCATGAAGATATCGAACATGCTGAAATAGAATATGAAGTCCGCAATTGGATTCGCTCCTAGATTGCCTGAAACCGCGAGGATCCCCTCTCCCAATTCGAAAGAATCTCACGCTGCACTAGCCTGTTTCGAGATTCTCACCCCCTCACTTACCCCAAACCGCAAATATCCAACCTCCTTTTTGCAACAAACGGTTGTTACACCCCAAACCGCAATTTATAAAGCTACAAACGGACGTGAAGTTTTTTAAATTGTTCATCCGGATGAACGGATACTCACAACTCCTGCAAATCCGAAATTTTGAGTAGTACGAATATGTCTCAAGCACCACAACCGTTCGAACCACCCAAAGTACCGAATGCCGATCCCTCGACAAATCCCGCCCCAAACTCCACCTACAATGTAGTTACCGATCTTGTGACAGGCGTCAATGTGCGTGGGTCGGATAACAAATTTCAAGCCATTTTTATCGGGCTCAGCGTTTTGCTCCTCGCGCTGATCGCATCTATTATCGTTGCTCTAAATCCTAGCTGGAATATGCCCTGGTACGGAGGAGCGATGCTCGGCGCTGTAGCTGGACTCATCTTCGGTCTATTTGCGAGCGGCATCGTGTTAATGATTTATCGCGCTATGAGGCACCTACGCGGAAAACATGACTGAGTTCCGATCGTAGTTTCCGTTCCATCGGATTCGTTACTGGCTTTCTTCTCCTGCCATCTTCACACCCCTGCCCCGAGTATTATGTCGCACAGCTTAAACTCTTTACTAAAACTTGTTCTCGTCATCTGTCTCGTTGTCTTTCATGCTGATTTCGTCCGCGCAAATCCCGCGGACCCTCCTCCCAATTTTGTAGTGATTTTCTGCGATGATCTTGGCTGGGGTGACCTCGGTTGCTTCGGTAATCCCATCATTCGCACTCCTCGGCTTGATCAACTAGCCAGCGAAGGACAAAAGTGGACTCAATTCTATGTCGCTGCTCCAGTATGTACGCCCAGTCGAGCAGCATTGCTGACAGGCCGCTATCCCATCCGAAACGGAATGACCAGCGCGAAACGAGGAGTCTTGTTCCCCGACTCTGGCGGTGGACTTCCGAATCGCGAAATCACATTAGCTGAAATGCTCAAAACAAAGAAATATGCAACAGCAATCGTGGGGAAATGGCACCTGGGGCATTTACCGCAATACCTACCTACACAGCAAGGTTTCGATCAATATTTCGGTATTCCCTATTCCAATGACATGGACAAAAGCGGCGGACCTGGTTATCGCGCTGAAATTATCAAAGACGAAAACTACTACCCCGAAACCCAACATTACAATGTCCCACTAATGCGCGGAACCGAAATCATTGAACGTCCCGCGGATCAGAACAGTATCACCCGCCGCTACACCGACGAGGCAATATCTTTCATACGCGCGAATCAAAATCGCCCCTTCTTTCTCTACCTACCACACAACCTGCCACACATTCCACTCTTTGCATCAGCCGAGTTTCGCGGCAAATCGGCTCGAGGCTTGTACGGCGATGTTGTCGAGGAGATCGATTTCAATGTGGGACGAATCATCGATACGTTGCGGGAATTGAAGATCGAAAATAATACCATGGTTGTATTTACCTCTGATAATGGTCCCTGGCTTTCCTTCGATACACATGGTGGATCTGCCGGACCGCTGCGAGCCGGGAAAGGTACAACCTTTGAAGGTGGACAGCGCGTACCAACCATTTTTTGGTGGCCCGGGCGAGTTCAACCAGGCGTTCAACATCAACTGGGCTCGACACTCGATTTTATGGCCACATTCGCCTCACTGGCTGATATCAATCCTCCCGCCGATCGCAAGCTTGACAGCTACGATCTTTCCCCCACCCTGCTGAAACATCAACCCAGCCCACGAACCGAATTTTTCTATTGGACCAACGCCGAATTACATGCCGTTCGCTCCGGCCCATGGAAATTGCACGTCAAGATTCGCGAGCCCGTCAATTACGGTAAAGAAGTGATACCAACCGCTCCAGAACTCTATCATCTCGAACATGACATCTCCGAAAAACATAACCTCGCAAACAAACATCCCGATATCGTTGCCAAGCTGTTAGATATAATTAAGACGCACAAAGCGGATATCGATCCGCATGAAGACATGCTTGCTATCCCACTTCCCAAATGAGCGCACACCTGAAATCCAATGGACCTATGAAACGATTCCTCTACTTTGCGCTCCTACTTTTTTCGAATCTAGTAAGCGCGACAATCGTGTGCGCTACAGAGAACGCGTCGCCCAATTTCTTGCTGATTCTTGCCGACGATCATGGATACGGCGATGTTTCCACCTATCACCCTTCCGATGTCCAAACTCCCAATATCGATCAACTCGCTCAGGACGGTTTGTTGTTGACACAAATGCGCTCCAACTGCACCGTCTGCTCACCTTCGCGAGCCGCTATTCTTACGGGGTGTTATCCCGATAGAGTCGGCGTTCCCGGCGTAATTCGAACAGCGCCGGAGGACTCATGGGGCTATTTTTCGACAGACTTCGCCACATTACCTGAATTGCTCAAGAAGAGAAATTACCACACGGCTGCCATCGGAAAATGGCATCTCGGCCTTGAATCCCCCAACCTTCCCAACCAAAGAGGCTTTGACCACTTCCACGGTTTTCTTGGTGACATGATGGACAGTTACACAACACATCTGCGGCACGGCTTCAACTACATGCGATACAACCAAGAGACCATTCAACCTACTGGACACGCTACCGAACTCTTCACCGACTGGGCAATCGAGTACCTGCAGCAAAGAGCTCAGCAAGAGTCTCAACCTTTCTTTCTCTACCTTGCGTATAATGCCCCGCACTTTCCCATCGAACCACCCGCACCGTGGCTTCAAAAGGTTCAAAGCCGAACCCCAAAACTCACTGAGGCTCGTGCCAGGAATGTCGCGCTGGTCGAACACCTGGATCATCATATTGGAAGAATTATCGCAGCGTTGGACCGATTCAATTTGTCAAAAAATACTCTCGTCGTTTACACATCCGATAATGGTGGATCATTGCCGCATGCCCAGAATAATTTTCCATGGCGCGATGGCAAACAAAGCCACTATGATGGTGGCCTAAAAGTCCCTTTTGTTATGAAATGGCCCCAAGGCATCCAGCCTAAAACAACCAGCGACTATCAAGGTCTTTCTTTTGACCTCTTCCCAACCTTTTTGGAACTCGCCGGAGCAGAAACTCCAACAGATATCGATGCGGTTAGCTTAGTGCCGCTCTTCACAGGCCAATCCCTACCCTCCAATCGGGAACTTTACTTCATCCGTCGCGAAGGTGGACTCAAATACTGCGGCAAAAGCTATGAAGCCATTGTGCACCAAGGCTGGAAACTCATGCAAAATGATCCCTTCAGCCCACTAGAACTTTATAACCTCAATCAAGATCCTGGCGAAACCGACAACCTAGCACAAACGGAAAAGAAAAAGGTAGATGATTTATCGCAGAGATTGCGTAAACATATTCAGCGAGGTGGAATGATGAACTGGCAAGCGCCGAAATCCACTCGTTGATTGTATTGCGTTTCGCCCCATTGCCTCACCTCAATTTAAATCCTACATCCGATGAAACTACCGTGAAAAAAAGGGATAGGGAACGCGTCATCCCGCATTCGGAATCCAGGCACGGTAGGATAATAGCGCAAGTCTTTCCAATCCCTTTGAGATCAACCCCATGCATCGCAAGACACTCCTTCAAATTCCGGTTTTCCCACTTCTTATGCTACTTCTTACGATGATGAGCAACCTAAGAGGGGCTGAACCTAACTCGATTTCGATACTCGCCTGGAATATCGAATCGCCTGGCAGTAATCCAGAAATTATCGCGAAACAACTAGAAGACCTCTTACCATGCGATATCGTTGCTCTGAGTGAAGTACCCGAAGCGTCAGCGGAACTTTTTGTCAAACGCTGGGGTCGAGAAGCAAGCCTGGTCGGTACAAGTGGCGGCGCATCGCGACTTCTGGTCGCCTGGAATCCGGAACGCTTCGAACTCGTTAATAAAGAAGAACTCAAAACGATCGATGGAAAAAGTTTTGGACCCGGCAACCAAATCGCCCCTCTGGTCGCTCATCTCAAGGATCGTAAGTCCTCTTTCGAATTCAAGATAATGATGAATAAACTACAACGCGGTAGCGATCAGGTTCGAAAAACACAAGCGTTGCTCCTGTGCGACTGGGGAAAACAACAAACACTCCCCTGTATCGCCGTGGGTGGCTACAATTTCGATTACGATTTTCCTACAAAAAAAGGCAATGCCTCCTTTAATGCCTTTATGGAAACCCAAATATGGCGTTGGATCGAACCCAAAGAATTGATCGACAACAATTGGGCTGATAACAACCGCGATGGCAAAGATGATTACCCTGACTCTTTGCTCGACTTTGCCTTTGTAACGCAGTGGGATAAAGCTCAAAATGTCGCTTCGATCACTGCAGAAGTCTTGAAACGAGAAGGTGATTTTCCCGATAGCGATCAAACATCCGACTTCCGCCCAATGCGAACATTGATCTTGCTAAAATAAGAAAGGTCCCTGCGATAAATAAGGACGCGAATTCCAACGGATTTTCGCGTCCCTTTTATCATCGATTGCCGCTATCTAGGTCAGATGAAAATAGCAATGAATGTGAGGATAACCACGGAAATACCACACCATATTGGGCCCTTCAATTTGCCATGTATCCCACACGCGATCTTCACCGATGTCGTAGCGTCCAGCAAACCATGAAATATGCAATTCGTCTAACAGATTTCGACTCTCGATCGATGATAATGTCGCATTGATGTCGTCCTGTCTAAACATGGCCAACATACCGCGCATAGTCTCCAGCAACAGCTTCTTTTGATCGACGCTTAAATCCGAACAGGCCAATCCTTGCACCTCTGTGGTTTTCTGTATCACCACATTCGAATTCTCACTTCTCGGTTCCTGCCCCACCAAGCCCTTTTCCTGCTGCTTGCCATCTAAAGCTGTAACGAACTTGTTGAACAGACGGCCCTGATACCAATACGGATTGCCGGGGTGATCTTTCGCTTCGTTAAAGTTCTCACGCATGTTCGTCATCGAATGCGGATAGTGACCATAAAAAATCGGATTGCCACCAAAACCTAAACCCTTATCGGAATGCGCACTACAACGGCGAGTCACATGATGCCCCGTGAAGATAAACTCAAAGTCTTCATCCTCGGGTGTTCCGAAAAAACCACAAGCCGGCGCATTTTTTTCCTCACCATATTGATCAATCAATACCGCTTCGTTCACCGCCGCTTGATGTTCGACACTGTGCATGTCATCAAATATCTTCTTGATCATCTCCTGCTGCTCAGCGGTAAATGTTGTCGGGATTCGATATTCCGGATGAATGTACCACCAATTATTGACATAACCTCGACGAGGATGATCTTTCGGCAGACAAACCTTACTGCGCTGCTCCTCCGACAAACTTTTATACAATTGCATCGGCAAAGAATCCGTCGACTCGCTCGCCATAATTTTAGGCAAAAACAAGCCGCCGGCCGAAGCAGCCCACATCCCTAACGATGAAACCGCAACCGATTCTATCCAGCGACGTCGACTTATAGCACCCATGTCCCTTACCTCATCCAATTTCGCGACTGACTTCAAACGAACAGACTTAACATACTACCAACCACACGCCAAGTAAACACTTTTAGTTCAGCTCAACCACCGCGAGAAACGGCCTATGATCCGAAGCGATTTCCTCATCTAAAACTTTCGTCTCCACACTCTTCCAGCCTTCGCTTGGCCTTACCAAAATGAAATCGATCTGCTGTATCGGATTTTTGACTGGGATCGTTGCCATCGGCTCGTCATTGACTCGCTTCCAACACGAATCCAATAAATCCAACGTTCGACTGCCGATCACATCATTCAAATCACCCAATAAAATCGCTGGCTCAGCCAAATCAAGCTTCGAGTTGATCCTTTGCGCAGACAAAAACCGCTCCTCGTCGCTTCGTCGATGATCAAAATGCGTTGCTAAAACAGTAAGCGGCCTCTCTCGGCCGGGAACACGCAACAGCACCTGCAAAACTCCACGCTGCTCTCCATTGGCCAGATTGGGTAGTCGATCGTTCTGCTGCTTGATAATCTCAAAACGAGTCAGTAATGCGTTGCCGTATTCTCCTCCCTGCAAACCTATATTTCCACCGAAAACACTCCGCATTTTTGTCAAACGCCCCAATTCTGCTGCCTGATCCACTTTGCCACTCCGACCAGCATTCTGGTCAACCTCCTGCAATGCCACTATATCGGGCTCAACCTCCTGAATTACTTTCGAAATCCTGACTAAATCCAACTTCCCATCTACACCTTCGCCATGGTGAATGTTGTAAGTTAATACCCGCAACCTTAGTGGCTCCTCAGCTGGCAAGTGGCTCGATAAACCTTGAATCGTCCATAGACAAACAAAGTATTTCATCCAATTCAACATCTATTTATCCCTACAAGTGATCTTCACCAAGCCAATAAGTTCGGCTTACACCCCATCACAATGCTATCACATCCAAGCTAACAAACAACGAATTCAAGCTGAGCCATTTCTCCGTAGCCACCACTCTTGGTACATGCTAGCCTCGATTCAACTTCTCTACCGGGTTAAAAAGCTTCGCCATTTCACCTTTAATCACAGCGAGTAAGTCTTATGCTTGCATTGCTCAACCCCATGATAGGTTGGCCTATACGTCGGTTGCAACCGATCGTCCATTATCAATGGAGTTTGGCCTTAGTATTTTTCCTGTGTCAGTTCGCCTTGTGTCAGTTTGCCCTCGCACAAACCTTTCCCAGAGAACCGACCGTCATTCAAAAAGATAAAAGTGATTCCGCGTCGACCCAAATTCTTGATTCCCCTTCAACCACTCTCGATACGTTCTGCACAGCCGTCCGCAAAAAAGATTGGGAGCAAGAATATCGCTGCTATTCCCACTCACTTCGCAGCCGGTTCAGCTATTTTCTAATTCGCAGCCTCGATGAGCTTGATAATCAGCAAGACATTACGCAGGTCCATCAAATGATTGTCCAGCATGCCATACCCGAACAAATCTTCCTTGACTACCCGACCATGCGATCCTCGAACGCCACTTTATCGGCAGAGGAATTCCAAAAGGAACTTAATAATCGACTAATCAAGTGGCGAACAGAAGTCTATCCTAAAGTGAAAGACTGGCCAAAGCTTATCAGACAGTTACAACCGCTGCTGCGAAGAAATTTCGAACGTCATGCGGATGACATGACGCACTGCAGTCAAACAGGCATCGTGCGTCATCTGGATTACCATTACTTTGATCGACCAAAGCAATTGAAAGTGCTTGACGGAAAAGCAGAAGCCTCAATCGTGGCCATTGTTCGCGATCCGGACGTCTTTCAAGACGAATCAACCAACGACGACAAAGAGATCAATACCATTCAAGAAATCATGCAGGTGAAGCTAACCAAATTCCTACAAGGCCCCAACCTTCGCCGGCCCGCCGAAAAAATTCAGCTCATCTCGGAAGAGAAAGAATGGCGTATTAGCGCAGTTTCTTATCGCTAAATCGCATCCAAGATGCCTATTCGATAACCGCAGCTACCCTCAAGGCAGCTAATCGTTTTCGGATAAGCTCTAACATTTTGCCGTTTTTCGCTTCTTTCCAATCGCCCCGCGTTTTTCGACTTTAGCTATATACTCAGCGATACTCGGTGTTTTGCAATCGTTATCCCCTAAATCGGCTGTCACGATTCCAATTTTATCTGCGGCCTGCAGGACCGTGTCCTTTAACGGCTCCACATAGGAACCGACTGCAATCATAAACGAATTCATCTGATATCGAATTTCATCATTCTCTTGATGTATCTTTTCCTGAACGCGTTGGATGAGCTTTCGCAGGACACCCAGATCCAGCTCGGAATCTGGCTTTACTGAAACAATGCTCGATAACGTTGCCCAGCCAGCAACCGCTGTCAACGAAGTTTTCGAATCGACCCATTCCAGTGCTAGTTCCCAGCCATCAGGACTTCCTGAAGCGACCCATGCCACAGTCCATCCTGCCAAAGGTCGACAATAGGCCCCTTTCAACCATCGCTTTAAATCTTTCTTCGTCATCCGCATATCATCGGCAATCAATCCTGCCAAATACATCGCGTCATACACGCCAGTCGCATACAGATCCAAAGCCAATTGATAATCTTTCTTGATTCGTTTCACAATCTTTTGCATATCGCCAATCTTCACGCCATAGCAAGGCTCTGATACACCATGCTTGAAGATCACTCGCTTGTAACTTTCACTACCGAGACCTTTCAGTTCGTTTAGAATCTCTTGTGCCGACATAACTTATGCCCACTTCATTTTTCCATGAGAAAAGCCCCGCTGCTGATTTAAAAAAATCTTACCGATAAAGGCTAGTGGAGCAAATTCTTTAAAATCCAGCCCGCCTGAATTTAACCAGAAAAAACGACCTATCTTGAGGCCATGCAACGTGCTTTACGCGTCCTTACGACATCGTAACGTCCAAACGCATCGTTAACACCGTTTTCTTCGATCGACGAAAAGCCCTTGCCTCGACGACGGCCTGTTTTGTTAAGGTGCCAAGGAATCCGTATAATCGGATCAACCGAAGCATTCGTTAAGATTCCGACTCGATCCCAGCTAATTGTCTTCTGCTGGATCTATCGGATTACATTTTTGGGCTATGTTTCAAGGCCGCACCAACCCATCCTACCGAATCATTGCCCATCCCACCTAACCTAAACATGAACATCGCGCCACTGAAAACAGGGCTCGAATCGCTGTTGTCCTCATCCGCGTTACTAAGCAGACGCTCATCGACATGGCTCACCAGCGTTTTTCTCCTAGCCGCGTTTTCAGCATTCCTCGCCTATACTGCGCGTTTAAATGAAGTGTTGCATGACATCTTTCATGCGATGGCATTGGCCCGAGAGCTTATCGCAACCGGTAGCTTTCCAGTCGCGGATTGCTTTGCTTTTTCACCTACGTTAAATCCAACCGTACATCATGAATGGGGCTTCGGCTTGATCGCGTATATGATCACTGCCAACCCTTTGGGTGATCTGTTTCTCATGTCACTTCGCTTTTTGCTGATTGCCGTGATCCTACTCTGTTGCTATCGTGTCTGCCGGTCCCGCGGCGGCGACCCATTACTATTCGCGCTCGGTTTAATTCTTGTTCTCCCGTTCTTTTGGGTCGGCTTTTCGACTTTGCGTGCCCAACAATTCACGCTCACATTTATAGCCTTACAACTCGTCATGCTGGAAAGCGATTGGCGAGAGAAAAAAGGTTGGATTCTCATCTGGCTCGGGATGCTCGTGCTTTGGCTCAATATCCATGCAGGCTTTGTCGTCGGTGCGGCGATGATTGCTTTG
The DNA here is from genome assembly GCA_044359485.1 of Pirellulaceae bacterium. Lineage (GTDB taxonomy): Bacteria > Planctomycetota > Planctomycetia > Pirellulales > Pirellulaceae > JAFLCP01. The sequence continues at coordinate 14,714 of JBIKMB010000113.1, forward strand.
CACGGATGCGAGCGTTGCGTGATGATTTGGACTCAACAAAACTCCATAGCAACTATTGGGAAGAAAACATGGCACTTATGGATAGCCGCCCCGCTTGCCGTTCTCGCGCTGTGGATAAATCCCTATGGCAGCCAATACATTAGCTACCTTATGCATGGCTTGACCATGCCACGCCCCGAAATCGGAGAATGGTGGCCTCTCTGGACAATCATGAATCCCTGGCAAACTCTGTTCTGTTTCGTATTAGCCGTGGGCTTGATAGGATACGTGGTCATAAATCGTCGGTGGACTCGCTTAACGGGCTCTGTTTTTTTGCTGCTGTGCGCATTTATGGCCTTCAAGCACATTCGACACGCATCCATCTTCGCACTGGTTTGGCTCGCCTATGTTCCGGCTTGGCTTACCTACACTCCTTTTGGACGTGAACTGCGCAAACGTATCCTGGCGAATCCGCAAACCGCTTATCGCTTTGCCGGTTGTTTAACAGTAGCAAGCCTCGGTTTCTTTCTGTGTTTCCAAGGATATCAAGCGATCATGCCCGTAAACGAGGCAGGCAAACGTGGTAACTATCCTCTAGGAGCAATCGCCTATCTCGAGAAAAATCAAATTCGTGGCCGATTTGTTACTGACTTTGACTCAGGAGCCTACGTGACTTGGCGACTATATCCTCATGTCAAGGTCAGTCTTGATGGTCGCTATGAGGCAGCCTTTCAAGAGGGAGTCTTGGAACAACATCTCGAATTTTTTTATGCGAAATCTAACGCCGCGACGATTCTGGATCAGTGGCAGGCAGATGGTATCATCGTCCCATCTGGAACGCCGCTGGCAGAACTATTGCTCAGCAACCTCGATAGAGAAACCGAAGTAAAGCTATCGGGCAGTTCGCGTTCTTGGAAATGCGTTTATCGCGATCCAGGAACCTCCGTATGGATGGATGCCACTCGACCGGCCCCAATTGAAATCCAATCAACTCTCCCTTCTAATGGGAAATATCCGCAGTAGCTTTTTCTCGCTCTGATTGCTGTAGCCTATGATTCGAATCTGGATAGACGCTGATGCTGCACCGCGCGATGCGAAAGAATTAGTTTATCGTGCATCGGCGCGACTTCAATTGGAAGTGTTCCTAGTCGCCAATCAATCGATTGCCACGCCGGCGGGCTATAAGCTCATTCGCAGTATTACGGTTCGCGACGGAGCGAACGTAGCAGACCAGTACATCGTCGAACATTCGACAGTTGGTGATGTCGTCATTACGGCCGATGTTCCTCTTGCGGCCCAATTGGTCGCCAAAGGTGTCTTTGCTCTTGATCCACGCGGGACAGTTTTCGATGACTCAAACATTGGTTCGCGTTTGGCAACACGCGACTTCTTCGATGCCGCCCGCGGTGCAGGCATGGAACTCTCAGGCCCCCAACCTTACTCGCAGCGAGATCGCACAGAATTCGCGGCGGCCTTCGATCGAATTCTTACCAAAGCGATTAAGTTAAAAACTAAACAAGCTGCCGCTCCCCCAAAATTTACCGACTCACCCGCCCCCCTTGATCCCCCGCCACAATAGCTTCAATCTCGCTGCGACTCACAAAATTATAGTCGCCTTCGATAGAATGAGCCAAACAACCAGCGGCCGTCGCAAACTCAACGACTTGTTGCAAATCCATTGTTTCTGCGCGAGTCAGTGAGAACAGCAAACCTGCGGTAAAAGCATCACCCGCTCCAAGCCGATCCACAATATCGCCGATCTGGTATAAAGCCGATTCGTGATTTTGTCGCGGTGCGAAAAAGGCTTGTTCGCTCTGCGAATCGTAGAGCATTCCTCCAAAAGAATTCACATTTGCCGAACTGCCAATTCTTCGCGTCATCGCTACATACTTAAGGCGGCGAAAAACACTGCATATTTCTCGGCTAATCCGAACTAACTCTTGCGGCTCGGAGGAAGAGGATCCGACACCAAGCACTTCTGCGGCATCTTCTCTTCCACCAATAAATAGATCCACCATGGGCAACAACTCACGCATCGTGCTGGTCGCTAATTCCCGTGCTGATAGGGGTGGTGCCCATTGCCATAGCTTGCTGCGATAGTTCATGTCACAGGCCACTTTCACCCCTAAATCATTAGCCGCTTGCATGACATCCCTGGTGACGATTGCCGCATTCTTCGAAATCGCTGGAGTGATGCCGCTGATCACCAACCATTCCGCTCCCGATAAAATCTTCTCCCAATCGTATTCATTCGTCGGCATAATCGCGATCGAGCTACCATCGCGATCATAGATAACTTGACTCGCGCGTTGATTCACGCCGCGTTCGTAGTAATAAATCCCTAGTCGCCCCTGTGACGTCCGAATAATCTGCGACGTATCAACTCCCATAGATCGAAGGTCAGCGATGCACGCGTCAGCGACTGCATGATTGGGGAGCGCTGTAACGAAAGCTGCTTCCCCTCCAAGAAAGCAAAACCCAGCCGCGATCGAAGCTTCCGCCCCGGCGAACGTGATGTCCACCTTTCCGGGCAGCGCTTGCTGAAGACGCAAAAAGCTGGGTGTAGCCACGCGAACCATGATTTCGCCGAATGTTACAATCCGGCTCATCCCTTTGCTCCCCGAACGCGACCGACAATTTCGCTAGCTTCGCTGGCTGCGCGAGTGATGGACGCCCAATCTTTCTTCTGAATCAGATCACGCGGCCCCAACCATGAGCCCCCCAACGCTATCACATTAGTATCTCGCAAATACTCCTCCGCATTTTTTGCGTTCACTCCTCCGAGCGGAATATATTTCACTCCCAAATGCATATACGGTGCAGCTACCGACTTCAAATAATTTAAACCACCACTCGGCTCCGATGGAAAAAATTTTAAGACTCGACAGCCTAACTCTAGTGCCATTTCAATATCCGTTGGAGTGCAAACACCAGGCGAGAACGATAATCCAATGTCAATGGCACGCTGCACAACCCTTGGATTTATTCCAGGAGCTACACCAAAATCGGCTCCGGCATCTTTGGCCGCATCAGCCTGCTGAGCCGTAAGGATTGTTCCTACTCCAACAACAACCTCGGGAACTTCCTTTGCAATTCGTCGCACCGACTCAATCGCGCTGTCGGTTCTCAACGTTAACTCGATACAATCAACTCCTCCAGCGTACAGCGCTTTGGCGAGTGGTACAGCATCGTTGGGATCGTCAATAATTAAAACCGCAATAACACCGCTGGTATAGAGACGCTGGTGCAAGTCTTTTGTCGAAATTCGACCCATGAAAATCCATTCATCTTAAAAAGGTTATAAAGGTCCAACCATTGGTAACTGTTAATCGCGTTCTGCTTCGCTAATAACTCGATCATAATATGTCCGCGCAATATCATACGCCGCTGCGGCTTCAACTTGCTCCGATGCACGAATTTGAGGTTGCTTCCTTTTCCAGCAAACTTCAACCGCCTCACGACACCATTTCGCGCTCT
>JBIKMB010000321.1:0-5417 GCA_044359485.1 Pirellulaceae bacterium
AGCGCGTACAGCATTCAATTTCTTTTCTGCATCTTCAGCGGAGATCTTACCTGCTTCTACGGCAGCCTTCAGATCCGCTTTGATGTCGCCAAGGCGCCGTTCGATCGCCTCTTTATCCAGAGGCTTTTTCTCAAGCTCTTTTTTCGCTGGCTTTTCTTGTCCGCCGAGCATTTCAGCGCGTACAGCATTCAATTTCTTTTCTGCATCCTCAGCGGAGATCTTACCTGCAGCTACGGCAGCCTTCAGATCCGCTTTGATGTCGCCAAGGCGCCGTTCGATCGCCTCTTTATCCGAAGATTGCCGAGCACGACGAAGAGCATTGAGCATCACTTCCGCTTCATCAGGTGACAATTCACCTGCTTTAAGCGATTCTCCTAATCGACGTTTTACGGCCTCCACATCTTGGGAATAGGCGGAATTAATTGAGGGAACCCATCCCACCGATACCATAACGGCTATACCGAGCGATTTTGCGAGTAGTTTGAATTCATCAGCCATCATCATCTTTAACCCTGTATTTGTAATCCGATAACCTCAAGCACTTAGGGCGGGACGTCTGCCAAACATGCCAACGACTACAGTAAAGCCTTCACGATTTGGCAGATTTCCACCCATAATAATCGGATAATTTGAAACGTTTCGCAACCCCCGGCGGTATCTACAACACCACATTCCGGTGGTTCCTACTTTCTAGTTCGACTGGGGACATGGGTTAGCATTTTTCCTTTTTTGGGCCCCTAGAAGAATTTATTGGTTCCTGATGAAAGCGAGCATTTAAATGAGACGTTACATCGGTAAAAAGAGGTTGTTCAGACACAAGTTCGCCAGCACGTACATGGATCGATTACATGCGATAACTTTACGAGTCATCGCGTTCTTACTTTTCTTTTGCCTTCCCAATGCGATTGTCATGGCTCAAGAGACCCAGACTGCCGCCAAGCCGGGCAGCGTTGTTGCGGAGATCAAGGCTGAGGTAGACAAAGTATCCACCAGCGTACAAGGAGCATGGACCAAATCCTGGATGGCTCAAAGCGGTAACCTCCCCCCGATCAAACCCTATATGCTAAAAGTGGGCGAAAGGGAGGTTACGATTGATGAATCTCTTTATTACAGCGGTCGATACGGCTCGCCGCTTTCCTATGCACGAGCCTTCGACCTGGTGGAGGGATTTGGTTTCAAGCCAGAGAAGAAGAGTCGAGTATTTGATTTTGGATATGGCAGCATTGGACACCTACGCATGCTTGCTTTGTCAGGCATAGACGTTACCGCTGTTGATGTCGATCCGTTGCTTCCAGTCATGTACAAGGATGCCGCCGGTCCACTGGGCTCGGGCAACGTCCAGTTGCTGAACGGCAAGTTTCCGGCGGAGGAATCCTTGGTTACGCAAGCGGGTGATGGCTACGATCTTTTTATTTCCAAAAATACTTTGAAGCGGGGTTACATTCACCCAGCTCGAGAACCCGCCAGTCCGAAACATATCATTGAGCTAGGGGTTAGCGATGAGGCCTATCTTCAGCAAGTTGCCAAGATGCTTAAGCCGGGTGGTTTCTTTGTGATTTATAACCTCTGTCCACCGAAAGCCCCCGAAGATAAGCCTTACATTCCTTGGGCTGATGGCGAATGCCCGTTTTCAGAAGCTCAACTTTCTCAGGCGGGCTTTGAAGTTCTTGCCTATGACGTCGTCGATGATAAAGCCGCTCGTGAATTAGGAAGGCTGTTAAATTGGGACCAAATGGGGATGAATTTGGAAACAGACCTATTTGCGTGGTACACGATTGCCAAGAAAAAATAAATCGATAGCGACGCTGAGGTGCAATCGATTCCTATCCGGTTCGGTTGCGCCTATTTCTTGGAAAGTCGAAGATTTTCGAACCAGTATAAACCTGATTTACCTGGGGTCACTAAATCCATATCACCATCTTGATCGATATCGGCGACAACCATTTGTAATCCGGTTCCTGCAGAACCGCGTCGAAAATCTTTGAGCGCATCGCGCTGTTCCGGATTCAGTGGAGCGGCTGGAGCGGGTTCACCTCGATAGACGACTGTTTTGAGCCAAGATGAATGATTCCGATCATATTTGTAGATGTGGATACACGGTTCAGCGGTGGCTCCATTTTCGCTCGCATGCGCGTAAATTCTTTTTCCAGTCGCAAATTCAGATAGTCCATCGCCATCAAAGTCGGCGAGATGCAGCGCATGAACTTGAGAGAAACTGGTATCGATATCTTCCTTTGTCCAAACTCGATCTCCTTTCTCATTTTTGCTTTGCATGAGACAATGTAACCCGAAGTCATGCCCCATGCCCCAGACGATATCGGTGTCGCCATCACCGTCGAAATCGTGACCAAGAATCTCAATACTGGCAGTTCCCAAACTGAACTCTGGATGATAACCCCAATCCCCATCGCGAACGAGTGGCTGTTCATACCAACCTTTGGGAGTAATGAGATCAATTCGACCATCTTGGTTGATATCACCATGTCCAATTCCATGTCCAGCCCCTGTGGGTGCCAGGATGGATGGTTTCCAGCGAACCGAAGGTCCTTTTTGCGTTAACTCATAAAAGCTAACCTGACCACCCACATTGGGAAGAAAGACTGGTGTACCATCTTTAAAGAGATCAAGCAGATAACCGGTCTCCATGGAACCCGGGGTATCGATAAGATGTTCGGTCCATTGCGTTTTTGGATCTTGCGGCTGTTCAAGCCAAGCGATTTTTTTGCTGAAGTAAGCGCAGGTAACTATGTCGGTACGTCCATCGCCATTTACGTCCAAGGGCGCGTCAGCAAAGTCTTCATGATAGTGAGGATTGGTTCCCCTGGGTACGTCGCGCACCTTATGCATCGTCCAATGGGGCGCAGCATACCAAGAGTCACCGCAAAAAATATCTAAATCACCATCGCCATCGAAATCAGCCACCCCTGCCGCTTCGAAAGGTGACTGATCATTCACCGTATGCTTTTTCCAATGATCCGTTTTGCCTTGTTGAAGCCCCTCGTCATTGCCAACCAAATTGCGCACCCACAGACTGACCACAAAAAAGGGAAGTAAAATCGAATAACTTCGCACGTAAATCTCTCCGGTGCAGTCTGTTTTGGAACGACAAAGCTTTTACAAGAATCTTTGCAAAAGGTTTTCGCGTGTGACGATAATTCAAAAACGTAGAGCATCATAGAGACTTTGAAACTTAATCGCCAAATTCGTGTAAAGATTACTGATCTTCGAGTCTTTTGACCACATAGAGTGTGTTGGCGATGGGTGGTGCCTCGTTCATTAACTCGCTAACGATCGGTTTGCCGAATTCTTTGGTAACCTCGTAAATTTTGCCAGGCTCGCTTATGGGTCCCCGGCGATTATAGCCTTCAACGCCTTTGGATATCGCAATGTTATCAAACAGAAAATTGCGTGGTCCTGGAGGATCGTGTTTCCCTTGCGCTCCAATGCCGATGGCATCCCAACTATGCCATACGGGTGTGGCCACTCGCGTTTTTTCGACTAAATTCTGTCCATCATCTTTGTCATGAAAATTGATATCGACTTCCATATCACAGCGATACACAACGTTATAACGGCATCCGCGCGACATCAGTGCAAAATGACGAATACGCCGCACTTTTTCGTTGTAGAATAAACTGTAGCTGGTTCCCCAGACACCGTAATAACCTCCATGCATCGAATCCTTTTTCACGTAGGCTCGATCGATAAAGTTATTTCTCATGGTCATGTGTTGACAGTTCGCCAATCCTAGAGAATGAGCCCCAGCCCACAGGAGATTACAGTTGTCGACCCAGCAGTTTCGAGAGTCAGCAAAAACGATCATATTAACAAATAGCTGGTGATCGCGAGCTTCGACCTCATGAAACGGAGATCGCTCCCAAGGAGCATTAAAATCCTCTTTGTCGATAGGTTCAAAATCAACAGCTGCGTACCGAAACGTTAGATCTTCAAGCCCGACTCGCTCGGCCATGTTAATTTCGATAGCGGTCGCAGGTTTTCCGCCAGAGATTTTGAAAAAAGGAGCTTTCATGACGATCTTCACTACCGTTTGCTCTTTATCCGCTCCGCGTACCACAACGCCCGATTTCATTTTTATCGTTTTGCTGATTCGATGATCGCCCGGTTCGAGAAGGACAACTCCGCCGCCTGACAGAGCCACCTGGTCGATTGCTGCTTGTAAATCCTCTCCTGGCTGTAAACGAAATTTTATTTCAAGAGTGTTTCTTAGAGGAATCCCTCCCACAACACCTGCTTTGGCCCACTCGCGCATCTCTGGAAAACGGGGGTCAAGTCGGCTTTCATCTAAAACCCAACCAGGATCACCTATCTGCGGATTTTCCGTTTGCTTTTCAAATGTTTCATTGGATATCTCCGTTTCGCCTGCCAACAACGTCGGTAGCGTTATTTCACAAAAGCTTAGTGGCAGCAGGTATCCGAAGTCCAAACTAATAATTAAAGCAAGTAACGTAATAGCTGATCTTTTCATGAATGTCTTCTCGCAATATTTGCTTGCCCATAAAAACTTGGGTTGTAAGACGCAGATATTCGGAATAAGCGATTCAACTTACGGAACGATCCACACAACTCGAAACCCAATATTAGTTTGCCGAGAATCTACATGGTGTCGATGACGGTTAGCTGAGCGTAGCGCCTCGGGTTCGTTGAACCAACTTCCCCCTCGAATAATTCGATAGTCACCTTCCGCTGGTCCTGTCGGATCATTCACAACTTTGGATTCATCGAAAGACGCAAATCCGTCATTGCACCATTCCCAAACCCCACCATGCATATCGAACAATCCCCAATTATTTGGTTTCTTAACGCCAACTGGGTGACTACGTCCTTCTGCTTGAGAATAGAACCACGCATATTGGCTTAAGGTGCGATAATCCGGATCATCTCCGAAACTATAACGAGTCGTGGTGCCAGAACGCGCCGCGTATTCCCACTCCGCCTCGGTTGGCAAACGAAAATTTCCGCCCAGATTTAGCGTGTTCAATCGTCTAAGAAATTCCTGGGTATCATTCCAAGAAACCATTTCAACCGGATTTCTGTGGTTGTCTTGAAATACTGCTGGGTTGTCTCCCATAACCGCACACCATTGCTGTTGGGTAACTTCATAGATACCCATGGCAAAAGCTTTTGAAAGAATCACTTGCCGAGCGGGTCCCTCATCCGTCGCTCGCCCAATCTCCGCGGCAGGACTTCCCATTGAGAATTCGCCAGCAGCAATATTTGCAAAATGCATTTGGACATTGCCCGGCAAGATAGCGACTTGCTCTTGGAGAAAACTTGACTCCATCACAAGCCTCAACCCTATGGAAGAGTAACCTTTATCGAGGGCATGGCGATGACGGTTTGCCGATCTCAACGCATTGGGAAAATCATACCAACTACCACCTCGAAATACTTTTTCC
>JBIKMB010000012.1:0-57307 GCA_044359485.1 Pirellulaceae bacterium
GGCGGCGCTCGTAAACCCCCCGTTTTTCTAAAGCATGGGGACACGGTGACCATTGAGATCGACCGTATTGGGAAACTGACCAATCCTGTTCTCGACGAAGTCATCGCCTGATAAAGAGCAAAGGGAAAGCGGTGGATAATTCGCGTTCATTTCATATAGCCATCGATGTCGGCAGCACTTCAATCAAAGGTGCGCGTCTGGACTTGCTTGCGAACGAATTGAATACAATAACCACCCTACCCTTTCCAGTCCCTTGCAGCGATGTACCGCCGGAGTGGTTCGTGATCGATCCGCGGCTGGTTGTCAGCAGCGTGAAGCAGTTGATTCAAAGATTGAGCGAAGGCTGCGAAGGGGTTGGACATATTTGGCTTTGCGGACAGATGGGCGGAGTCATTTTAGCAGACAAGCTCGGCAATGCGTTAAGTCGCTATATTTCTTGGCGCGACCAGCGATCGTTAGCGATTTCAGCCAATGGCAAATCGCATCTTCATAATTTGCGCGAAGCTTGGCCCGAAGATGTGTGGATGAGTTTAGGCCGTGAGTTACAACCGGGCTCGACTTCAACGATTTTGTCATGGTTGCAGCAGAAGGATCGGCTGCCCGCTGACGCGATACCTTGTTCCATTGCAGATTATGTCGTTGCAAACTTAGCGAGAAAATCGCCCACGATGCATGTGACGTACGCGATTGGCTTGCTCGATTTACACACAATGGACTGGCATCGACAGGCTCTGGCGCAGATCGGTTTGGATAAAGTGCATTGGCCCAAATTGATTCATGGTATCGAGCCGATTATCGACTTGCAGGTCGACGGGCAGAATTATCTTGTACACGGTTGTTTTGGGGATCATCAGACGGCATTGTGGGGCGCGGGTTTGGAACGCGAAGAGTTATCCATTAACGCGTCGACCGGTTCACAGGTTTCCCAGCGGACGAATCAGTTTGTGCCGGGTCCCTATCAAACGCGCCTCTATTTCGAAGGGGACATGCTCAATACGGTGACTCACTTGCCGGCGGGGAGAGCCCTGAACGCATTGGTTTCTTTACTGACCGAATTCAGTCAGGCTGAAGGTCAGGTGTTAAATCGAGTTTGGGATAATATCGCTCATAAGATGGCTGCAATTTCTGATACCGAGGTTGCAGCAAACATTAATTTTTATGCATGTCCACTTGGGGCCAACGGTAGTCTATCGAACTTGACGGTAGAAAATTTGACGGTGGGCAACCTATTTCTTGCAGCGTGCAAAGCGATGTCAGAAAATTATTTTTCCGTTGCCCAACGTCTGGCACCCAGTCCCTCGTTTCGCTCTCTCGTCCTATCGGGAGGATTAGCGCAATCGCTCCCACGTTTAGCTGATTTGATTCGCAAGCGTTTTTCGATGCCATTACGTGAAGTTCATGGTGAAGATACGCTGCTTGGTTTACTGAAACTCGCTCGTCATTTTTCTGCTCCCTCCTCTACATGTTCGTAAAAGGAACCTGTTTATGCAGAAGTTTTTTCCAGGATCTGTTGCCCTGATACCATTGCAGTTTGTTTCCCCGTTCTTCATCGGGCTATGTCTGTTGGTCGCTGTGACTGTGCAAAGTTCAGCGGAAGAGTTAGCCAGGACAAATACCGGTTCGAAGTTTAACGATCATTCGCTACTGATTTCTAGCGAGTACCCATGTACGTGGCCCACGCACCCATTTCCCAAATTTCAAATCGTTCCTCAGAACACGATTGGTCGGCTCAGTCCGTATAACATCGATACGCTCTATTTGGATGGCAATACGGGCACGCAGTTAGATACACCTCCGCATTCTGTCGCAAGACCGGAGTTAAAGCGCGAGAAATCGGGTCCGTTGGGTCTCGCCTATTCGGACAAAATTGAACCTTGGCAATTCGGTGGTGAAGCCTGCGTGATTGATACGCGCGATCTGCTGGATAAGGGAGAGAACGGAGTGAGTCCGTTGGTTACGCCTAGCTACTTAGAAAAATTCGAAGCGGATCAGCGACCCTTAGGTTTCGGTGATGTCGTACTCTTTCGAAGTGATTATTCGGACAAATATTATCGGCCATTTCCAGAAGGGAATCGTTATATCAATGATGTGGTGGATCGCAAAGCACCGGGTTATCCCGACCCCAATCCAGAGACGATGGAGTGGTTGGGAAAGAAAGGGGTGATGGCACTGGGAACCGACAGCGCGAGTATGGGACCGATGCCTGACCTGGCCGAGCCAACCCATTTTGCGGGGCTTAAATACGGAATGATTTGGACGGAAGGAGCGATTGGATTAGGTTCGCTGCCGACCACAGGAGCCTTCTACTGTTTTCTTGGTCCAAAACATGAAGGCGGACCTTACAGCAACGGGCGAGCTTTCTCGATCGTGGGTGGCGAACTTCCCAAAATGTTGATCGAAGCGTGTCGGAACAAACGGGCCATCGATCTATCACCGACCTTGACACCTCGCTTCCCACTGACCAATCCTGGTCTTCGTACCGGTGAGCATCGGCAGGTTTATCTCAAAATTGATTTTCTCTACAGCGACTATTTGGATATGTGGCATCATGGTCATTCCATGGATTCCATGGCCGGGACGCATCTGGTCCCGCCTTCGTATTCATTACCCGCTCCAGGAACAAGACCGCAATATTCAGCAGAAGTTCGAGGATGGTTAGCGGAATATGAAAAGAAATTTGGCCCGCGAGGCGAGAGTGATTTGACGACGGAAAAGATACCCATCGATTGGACTTGTGGATTCACTCGAGTGATTGATGTTCGCAAGTTGAGCGGAAGTACCGACCGAGGAAATTGGCCGGCATCACCGATGATCACGGTAGAGCATATTCAAGCGCATGAGAAACAATCGGGAGTTTTACAAGCTGGTCAAGTGGTACTGTTCCAGACGGGTGTATTGGATCGTTATATGGCCCTACCTCCAGACAAGAATGGCGAACTTGGGGTTGGTTTGTGGAATGATGCGTATAGCCGAAAAGCTGAGGGTTGGCCAGCGCTGTCAGCGGAAGCTGTGGTTTACCTACATTCAAAAGGAATTCGCTGTGTAGGGACCGATGCACCGGATCTCGGAGGAGTCAATCCCAAAGATGCTTTGATGACGTACTGGGCGTTGGGTAGTAAACAAATGGTTGGCGTCGAATTTTTATGTCAACTGGATCGCATACCGAAAAATGCTTATTTCCTGTTCGCTGCGTTGAAGATCCAAAACTGCCATGGGGGACCGGGACGCGCAATCGTTCTATATTGAAATGCTGTGCCCTTGAAACAAAAGGGCGTCGTTTGGAGTTCGCTTGACCTACTCCTGATCGTTGCAACGCGAAACATAGGATATGAAGTATGTCTGCTTTAGACGAAAAAGATCGTTCAGAAGATGCAACGATCGCCGTTGCGGATTCGCATATCCACTCGCGTTTACCCGCTTGGTCCACCGCGGATTTACCGGAGCCGAAAGCGCTGCGGTGGCGGAATTGGGCGAGTTTCATCGGGCCTGGTATTGTGATGATGGGTATCCAGATCGGTGGTGGTGAATGGTTGCTCGGTCCTACCGTCACAGCAAAATATGGTGGAGGATTGATGTGGATTGCGACGGTCGCCATCATCCTCCAAATTTTTTACAACATGGAATGTGGACGCTACGCTTTATACTGTGGAGAGCCGGTTTTTACAGGGTTCATGCGTTGTTGGCCAAGCCCAATGTTTTGGGTTGGAGTGATGATGCTTCTAAATATATCTGCCTTGGTGCCAGGACTATCCACACACGGGGCAGCAATGATTGCCTCGATTGTTCTTGATCGCCCTCCGGATAAAGAGGATCTGTGGCTCGTTGTGCCGTTAGCTTATGCCTGCCTTTTCGGAGTTGCCTTGCCGGTTATCCTCGGTGGGAAGGTTTATAACCTCTTGCAGTGGGTCATGACGGCAAAAATTATCGTGGTACTAGGCTTTTGTTTTGGGCTGGGCCTTACTTGTGTCTCCGCTGACAATTGGTGGAAAGTTTGGAGTGGTTTTCTGCAATTTGGAAGTGTTCCCGTCGCTGACGAAAACGGAAAAGAATATTTGGTGAACGGGTTTGGTCATCTATGGACGCACGGTGAATGGCCATTGATGTCTGGCGCGAGTTTAATCGTACTGGGAGCATTCGCGGGTTATGCAGGTGGCGGTGGACTTGCGAACTCGACGTATTCCAATTTCGTGCGCGACAAAGGCTGGGGAATGGGATCGCAAGTAGGCGCGATTCCGAGTGCCGTGGGTGGGCGAAATGTCACGTTAAGTCATGTTGGCAAAGTATTCTTGATTAATGATGAGAACCTCAAGCGTTGGAAAGGTTGGTGGAAGTATATTCTCACCGATCAAGTTTTAGTTTGGGGTCCTGGTTGCTTTGTCGGGATGGCTCTACCGGCTTTATTGTCGCTGCAGTTCGTAGAGTTTTCCACGATTACAGAGGATCAAGCCAAGGTGGCGCAGTCGATCATCACAGCCGATGGAATTCGGAACTACGGCTTTCATCCGATACTAGGCAAGATACTTTGGCTCGTGGCACTGTTCGCAGGTCTAATGGTAATGCTGCCGAGCCAAATGTCGGTATTGGATGACTTCAGTCGCCGCTGGACCGATGCGATATGGACCGCCAATCGGCGAGTCCGCGAGAATATGAGGGCGGACCAAGTTAAGTATATTTATTACAGTATTTTGGCCATGTACGCACTGTGGTCGTTCTTGTGTACTTTTCTTTTCAGCAATGCTCCGAAACTGATGACCGATTTCATCGCCAATTTCAATAACTTGGCGATTGGTATCACCGCATTTCAATTGCTATGGATCAATCATCGATTATTGCCCAAGCCGATCAGGCCGCGGTGGTATCAGTCCGTGGGATTATCACTTTGCGGTTGCTTCTATCTAGGGTTAGCCGGTTTGGTTTTCGTTGTCAAAATCTTGCCGATGCTATTGGGATGATAAAAGCATGGATTCGACAATGGAGCGGAGAGTATTAGCGTGAAAACAACTTTTCCAGAGATGTTTCAACTGAACGGTCGAGTTGCCTTGGTAACCGGTGCAGCCCAAGGTATGGGACAAGCGACCGCTATAGCGTTATCGCAAGCGGGGGCCGATGTCGTGCTGGTCGATCGCAATCTAGCGGGAGCTCAAGGGACAGCGGAACGAATTCATCAGTGGGGTGGACGCACGTTGGTGGCTTCAACCGATGTGTCCAATCCGGCTGCGATTGGCGATCTTTTTCAGCAAGTGGATCAGACGTTTGGCCGCATTGATTTTTTGGGCAATATTGCGGGAGATGGCGTGCTTGCTCGCCCCGAGGATCTTAGCCTTGATGATTTGCAACGCGTCTTACAAAACCTAGTCATCGGTCGTTTTGTGATGTGTCAAGAGGCTGGCCGCCGGATGTTGCAGCAGGGGCGCGGCTCGATCATGAATATCGGCTCACTGGCGAGCAGCACCGCACTGGGACGAGGGCATATCGCCTACAGTATGGCGATGGGAGCGGTCATTCAAATGACTCGAGAATTGAGCACGGAGTGGAGTTGTCGCGGCGTGCGAGTCAATGCCGTTCTACCAGCCCAAGTTATCAATCCAAGTTTAGAAGCTCGCATAGCCCAAGAACCATCGCTCAAGGATCGTTTTTTGAACGGTATACCTGCGGGACGATTGGGAGAGCCTAAGGATATTATGGGGATCGCATTGCTACTAGCCAGCGATGCTTCTGAGTGGATCACCGGAGCGATCATTCCCATGGATGGAGGGAACATGGCTATGAATGCCGGTGGAACACCTGGACATCAAGGCAAGCCGGTTCAAACATTTCGAGCAGAGAGTGGAAAGCAGTAGGCAATAAACATGATTCGTGTTGATATGAAAATAGAGCCAGAGACGATTTTGCAGTTGTATCGAACGATGCAATTGATACGACAAACGGAAGAGGAATTGGCGCGTTGCCATCAGCGTGGACTTATTCATGGAGCTTGCCATACTTACGTGGGCCAGGAGGCAATCGCGGCCGCAGTATGTTCGCATCTCAACCACCAAGACACGGTTTTCAGCACGCACCGTGGACATGGACATGCTCTGGCAAAAGGGCTGGAACCTGTCGCGTTGATGGCTGAGCTATTCGGAAGAGAGACGGGGTGCTCACGTGGTCGCGGTGGAAGCATGCATTTGTTTTCGCCCGAAATCGGAATGATGGGAACAAGCGGAATTGTTGGGCCCTGTATTTTGCAGGCCTGCGGCGGGGGATACAGTTCCAAAATCCTTAAAAATGGGACGGTCGCAGTTGCCTTCTTTGGAGATGGAGCGGCCAACAATGGCGCTTTTCATGAAGGCCTCAATATGGCCAGCATTTGGAATCTGCCAGTATTGTTTGTGTGCGAAAACAATCAGTTCGCAACGGAAGTTCCATTCGCCTATGCTGCCGGTAATCCCAGTGTCGCTAGCCGTGGTGCAGCTTATGGAATACCCGGCGTCGAAGTGGATGGTAACGATGTGGTCGCTATCTATCGAGTCGCCAAGGAAGCGGTCGAGAGAGGTCGTCAGGGTGGTGGGCCCACTTTGATCGAATGCAAAACCTATCGCACTCGTCCTCATGCGGAAGGTATGGGGGATTTCACGTATCGCACCAAAGATGACGTAGAGCAATGGAAGCAGCGTTGCCCGATTCTGCGATTGCGCAGCGAATTTGCGGGTGAACTTGCGCAAGAATTCGATCAGATTGATCAGGAAGTGAGTGAGCTAGTTCGAAAGGCAAGAGTCGAAGCGGAAGCGAGTCCTGAGCCGAAGAGTCAATCGGCCTTAACTCATATCTATTCTGCCCCGCGTGTTGTTCCGAGCAAAAAAGCTACCATGGATTCCGAGTTAAGGCAGATCACTTTCGCCCAGGCAACACTCGAAGCACTTAGCGAGGAAATGGCCGTTAATCCAAACATTTTTGTTATGGGGGAAGGTATCGGTATTCGCGGCGGTAATTTTCTCACCACCAAAGGTTTGTATGCTCTTCACGGTGCGGAGCGTTTATGCGATACGCCAATCTGCGAACGAGGTTTTGTAGGACTTGCATGTGGCGCAGCGATGACTGGCACGCGACCGGTCATCGATTTTATGTTTGCTGATTTTGTGCTCGATGGACTTGGCGAAATCATCAATCAGATCGCCAAAATGCAATATATGTCAAGCGGTCGCTTGACCATGCCCGTTTTATTGCGGGGTTGCATTGGTATCGGTCACTCGGCAGCAACGCATCATTCCGGTAGTTACTATGGCATGCTCGCTCAAGTTCCTGGACTGAAAGTCGTTGTACCATCGATGGCTGCGGACGCGAAAGGGCTCTTGAAGCATGCGCTCCGTTGTCACGATCCTGTTTTATTTTTGGAGCATCGCGAGATATTGCAAGTCAAAGACGACGTTCCGGCGGAAGACTACGAAATTGAGTTTGGTAAAGCTCGCATTATCAAAGCTGGAGGTTCTGTAACTGTGGTTGCTCTCGCGAGAATGGTGCATTTGGCTTTGGCTGCATGTGAGACCTTAGCCAAGCAAGGGATTTCGATGGAATTGATTGATCCTCGCACGGTGACGCCATTGGATACCGAAACTATTCTGAACTCTCTTGCAAAAACGGGTCGACTCTTGATCATCGATGAAGCTCCAGCCCATTGTGGATTTAGCGCAGAAATTGCTGCGAGGATGGCAGATGTTGGTTTCAATGAACTCGATGCTCCGATCAAACGTGTGAATGGGGCTTTTTGCCCAACACCTTATAGTCCTGCACTCGAGCGAGTTGTCGTGCCGAGCGCGGAAAACATCGTCCAAGCTATTGTCGATTTGATGCAGGAGTAAATGTATGGCTGAGGAAATCCGATTTCCGAGACTTGGTTGGTCCATGGAAGAAGGTCGCTTTATCCAATGGCTCAAACGCGATGGCGATCTTGTGCGCGAAGGCGAAGTACTGTTTGAAATGGAGGGAGAGAAGGCGCTGCAAGAGATTGAATCGGTGGGAAATGGAATTTTAAAAATTGCAGCTGAGGCACCACAACCTGGCGATGTTGTACAGGTTGGACATTTATTGGGTTATTTGCTTTTGCCCAATGAAGTCGCACTGGAGGTAGCCCCCGAGTTGCCTGTGGATGCAAAGGATTCTGCACAAGAGTCGGTAACCATCCATTTGCAAGTCGAGCCACCGGAGAGTAAAAGCTTGCCGGATGTCGTGGAGAAGAATGGGTTGTCTGCTGCGGTCGCGTCGCCTCGGGCGCGACGTCTCGCGGGTGAAATCGGCATCGATTGGCAAGAAGTGGAAGGAACGGGGCGGGCTGGTCGAGTTCGTGAGGAAGATATTCGACGGGTGGCAGCAGATGCCCAGAGCAAGAAGGGACCAAGAAACTTGCCAAGTGGTAAAAATCGTTTTACACCACGTCGAAAAATTATCGCGGAACGGTTGCGCAAAAGTCGAGAACTCACAGTCCCCGTTACACTCACCACGAAAGTCGACGTATCGAGATTAGTGACGTACAGGGAACTGCAAAAGAAAATGCAAAGTGCGCGTATTCCCGCTTTCACCGATTTATTCGCTAAACACGTGGCACTGGTTTTAACGCGGCATCCTGCGATGGCTGTGCGTTGGAATCACGATCATACCGAGTTGCTCGAGATCTCAAGCGAAGCCTTTCATATTGGAATCGCAGTGGATACCGAGGATGGACTACTGGTTGCTGTATTGAAAAATGTATATTCCAAGACGATAGACGATATCGTTACTGAATCGAAAGCGTTGATTGAGAAAGCTCGCGCTGGCCGACTCAATAATGAAGAAATGAGTGATGGAGTGATTTCTATTTCCAATTTGGGTGCTTATGGAATTGATGCTTTTACGCCAATTATCAACGTACCTGAGATTGCCATTCTTGGACTTGGGGCAATTCGACGCGAACCAATCTTGGATAAGTCAGGACAATGGCAGGTTTGCGATAGGATGATGTTGAGTCTGACATTTGATCATGCGGCGATCGATGGTGCGCCGGCCGCCGCATTTCTGAGAGACTTGGTAAAGGAGATCGAGGCAACCCCATAATGCACGGTTGATAGGTCGACTCACGTTCGCTTAGGAAGCCAAAATGCGAGTGGTATTCCGATGGCATAGATACAAGCGCAGATGGCACCAACTTGAGGATAGTTTCCACCTAATAAGGTAAAGAGGCCGCCGGCGAGAAGCACACCAAAGGCGGTCGCAAAGCGTCCTACATTGTACGCCAGTCCGGTACCTGTCGCCCGCACCCCAACAGGGAAGAATTGTGGGAGATAGTGAGCGAGCCATCCGAAGAAAAGCGTGGCGACTAAGCCTTGACAAAAAACGATTGGATGAAAACTCCAGTGAAGTGGCGCCGAAGCTTGGAACATCGTGATCGTGAGCGCGGTCGAGCCGAGCGAGATCAAGAAGTAACTCCAGCGTTGACCTAATGAGGCTGCAACTTGGGCTCCGATGAAACTGCCGATTGTTGCACCTAAGGCCCACCAGCCTTGAGTAGTTGCTTTATAACTCGCTAGATCTGGGCCCGCAACTTTATCGGCCCAGGGAATCATCCACTTGCTCGCTGACCATGCTCCGATTAGGGGAATACAACTGACGGCGATGGCGAGCAAGGTGAACCTGATGAGTGACGGTGAAAAAAGTTGACTGATTGGAAATCGCATTGCAATTACCAATCTTTGCTCTTTCCAGAGAGGTGATTCCGGCACAAAGGCGATCACGATGACGCCGAGGATTGCGGGTAAACCTGCAAAATAGAATAGCCAACGCCATGAATCAGGAGTGATGGGAAATTCTCGTGCAATTTGCGATAGCGCAAGGATCCCGAAATTGAGTCCAGCGCTCATGACGCCCGCCACGGTTGCTTTTGAAGTATTCGGCCAACATTCGCTTACTAATGCAATCCCGTTCGGCCACATTCCACCGACTCCTAGACCGACGAGAAATCTTAGGTAAAGCATTTGCTCTTGCGATGTGACCCAGGCACCGCAGGCAGCAAAGATCGAATAAAAAAGAATGCTGATTCCCATAGCGCGGGAGCGACCGATCATATCGCCGAGCAAACCGAGTAGGATACCGCCGATTGCGGCTCCGAGCATTAAACTTGCCGTGTAGCGTGCGAACCAGTCTCCTCCTGCGGTCGCGGTAAATTTTTCCCCCATCATACTTTTGGTCACGGCCTGCGAAGCGACGGGCATCAATCCGAGTTCTAGTCCATCGAAGAAGAGCCCTAGAAAAACGGCGACCAACATCAGCCACCTTAACGCTGGTTTGAGTGGCGGGTTCATCATGTCATTTTCCCACGCAGCACTTCAAGGATGGCGCAGTTATCGTAATCTCCAAGCCCTTGGGAGACAGCACGGCTCAATAATTGTTCATGCAAGGTGGTGGTTGGCAGCGATTGTCCATGGCTGGCAGCGGACGCCAGAATAATATGAACATCTTTGAGATGTTGATGCAGACGTGCTTGCACCGAGTAATCGCGCTGCAGCATTTTTCTACCTTTGACATCCATGACTTTGGAATAGGCTGCGGAAGCTTTGAGGATATCCAGTGTCTGCTGCAGCGGCAGACCTAAGCTTTCCGCGTAAGCCAAGCCTTCGGCAAGTGCAAGTCGATTTAAGCCAAGGATTAGGTTGCTGACGAGTTTTAATTTGGAAGCGGTACCAACATTGCCCGTATGATAAACCTTGTTCGTTAAGCACTTCCATACGGCATCGCAAGCGATAAAGTCACTCGCAGCACCCCCGACGATAACGGTAGCTTCGCCATCAAGCGTCTGTTGGCTAGAACCGGAGATGGGGGCATCAAGATAGGCAACGCCTTTTTCGTGTGCCAAGTGCGCGAGTGGTGCAACTTCATCAGGGGAACCGGTTGTCGTATCAATGATCCACTGTGTTGTCCACGCGTAAGCTTGTGCGTTGGCAAAGACTTCCTTCACTGCATCGCTATTGTAGAGGCTGACCAGGCACACGGAGGAAGTTGCGAAGGGTAGATCGGTCCATTGTGCCCCCAAGGCTCGCAGCGGATCAGACTTATCATGAGTGCGATTCCAGACAAAGACATTCCAGCCTTGAGCCAAGAAACGTTTGGCGATTGCGGTTCCCATGAGACCGAGTCCCACGATGGTAATCGATTTATCGATATCGGGTGTTTTGGGGGGCATGTGGCTCAATGATCTGATTATGTGATAATGTCACGAATTACTTTTCCATGCACATCGGTGAGACGGAAGTCTCTTCCAGCATAGCGGTAGGTTAGACGTTCATGGTCGATTCCCATGAGATGCAGAATGGTGGCATGGAGATCGTGGACGCTGGTCGGATTGGTTTCGGCTTTAAACCCAAAGTCATCTGTTGCTCCGTAAGCGGTGCCACCGCGAACTCCACCACCGGCTAGCCACACGGAAAAGCCGTAATGATTATGGTCGCGACCTAGTTGTTCTTTACCATCCGCACTCAACTCGACGGTTGGCGTACGTCCAAACTCTCCACCCCAAACCAACAAGGTATCCTCGAACATGCCACGAGCCTTGAGGTCTGTCATGAGGGCGCCAATGGGCTGGTCGATTTCTCCAGCGAGTTTTCGATGACTGGATTCGATTTGCTGGTGATTATCCCAGGGTTGACCAGCACCATGCCAAAGTTGGACATAGCGCACACCTCGTTCCAAGAGTCGGCGAGCAATCAGGGTTTGTCGTCCGTGGACATGATCACCGTAAGCGTCGCGAATATATTGGGGTTCCTGATTTAAGTCGAATGCATCGCTGGCATCGATTTGCATGCGATAGGCCAATTCAAAAGATTCCAAACGGGCTTCCATGCGATTATCACGCAGTGGAGATTGGCGAGCCTCATGTAGCTTTTGTAGAAGATCGAGCTGTTGTCGCTGTTGTTTAAGGGATGCATGGGGGCTACGAATATTTTCGATGAGGCGGGTGATTTCTCTGTGTTGTGGATCGATAAATGTCCCTTGATAGGCACCTGGAAGAAAACCGGCTTGCCAGTTTTCGGCATCTTTAATGGGATAGCCTCCTGGGCACATGGCGACAAAACCGGGAAGGTTATGATTCTCAGAGCCCAGGCCGTACATTAACCAAGCACCAACACTGGGGCGCGGTTGCACGGAATCACCACAATTCATGAGCATCAGTGAGGGCTCATGATTCGGCACGAGTGCGTACATGGAACGAATCACGGCGATGTCATCAGCGTGTTGAGCGGTTCGAGAAAAAATTTCGCTGATTTCCAAGCCGCTTTCGCCGTAGCGTCGAAAGCGAAAAGGTGTAGGGAAAGCAGCACCCGTTTTTCGTTCGGTGGTAAGATTCGATGGGACGGGCTTGCCCGCATACTTCGCCAGCATCGGCTTGGGATCAAAAGTATCAACATGGGAAGGGCCACCATTTAGAAAAAAGTGGATTACACGCTTTGCCTTCGGTGCGAAGTGAGGTTGGCGTACATCCAAGATTCCTTCCGCGGCGTTGGCCGTCGAGAGCTTATCGGTTGAGGGTGAAAGTAAGTCGGCCAGTGCCAAGGCGCCTAGTCCCATGCCGCAGCGCTGAAGAAAATCTCGCCGTTGATAGTATGGATTCCGAGAAGACATGATGAGCATTTTCCTTTCGCTATTCGACGAATAGCAACTCATTGGAAATCAATAGTATCTGAGCCGCTTCTTCCCAGCGAGTGAGTTGTGAAGAGAGTGGACCAAGAAAATCATTTGCTGAATTCCAGGTTGACCGAGTCGAGTCGGATGTCGCTTCGATTTCAACTTGCCATAAAAATTGATCGGTATTCAGAACCTGATAAATATCGGTAACGAAATCGAGTGTATCTCCGGGCTCAACCTGCAGACGATCTTTTTCCCAATCCCATTTTTTATTGTGGACAATTTCGCTTGCCAGCGTACCATGCCGACTCGATAGAATGGTACAGCGAACGCCGTCACCGGCTGCTTCTTGATGATGCATCCATGATTTAAGTTGCAAGGTACCTCGTATGGGAGATGTCCAGCGGCGTACGGCGACATGCTGCAGATCATTTCCGGGATGACCGCCGGTGGCTGATAGCTGAACCCAACCCAGTTTTGCATCAGGAAAGCTGGTACTGCCTTGCCAAGCCGTCCCCGAAAAATAGGGGAGCGGGGTAAACGAATGGATCCTCATTGCATCCTCTACGGAGAGGTGAGCATATCCGTAGGTCCAAGCTTTGACGGTTTCCGGGACTTTTTGATTGGGTTCAATTTCGGATGATACGAACTGCAAAATAGCATCGGATTCCGCGGCCGTTGGGGGACGTTGAAGAACAGTTTGAAATAGCCAATTAAGACGAGTTATGGGATCTTTTGATGGCATTGATTGGTCAAGACGCTGAATGAGTGCTTTGGCTCTCTCGGCGACAAATGGATGATTCATCGAGAAAAGAGCTTGTTGGGGGACGGTGGTTTCGGACCGCTGCGGTGCGTGCATATCGGGATTGGCGTAATCAAACATACGCAAGACACCTGGAACGAATTGGCGATCGATAGACGCATAGAGTGTGCGACGTTGTTTTTTGTTGGAAGCCGCAAAGAGCTCACCGGCTCGGCCACCAAAGGTTTGATCGAGTTCTCCCGAAATCGCGAGCCAAGAATCACGCATCATTTCGAAGGATAAGCGGCGTGGAGTGAAACGCCACAGAAGTCGATTGTCGGGATCCACTTCGTTGGCGTGTTTCAGATAGTCGGCTGGCAAATCAGGTAGAGAATCTTGTTGATAGGTCCGAGAGAGGACAATCCAGCGATGCAGCATTTTGGTGCTCCAACCCTCTTTCATAAATTGGTCGGCGAGCCAATCGAGTAATTCCTGATGGCTGGGTGCTTCTGCTCGCAATCCAAAGTCGCTGGGCGTTCGAACCAAGCCAGCACCGAAGTGTTGTTTCCAAACACGATTGACCCAAACACGAGCTGTTAGAGGATTTGTGTTTGCGGTGATCGACTGGGCCAAAGCCAAGCGGCCGCTGCCCAATTGAAATTCGTTGAGTTGCGGATCGAGGAGCGATAATTGATGCCTCTTCACCATATCGCCCTTTTGGGCTGGATTGCCTCGTTTCAAAATTCTGGCAGGATAATCGACTTTGCGATCTATCAGTGAGGTGGTGAAGCGCATGGAGGCATTGGGTTGCAGGATCCAGCGATCGACTTCGCCCTGTAGTCTCCACAATTCTGTGCAGGTATTGGAATCAAAGAGTCCCTCGATGCTGGAGATGTGTTCCTCGGGGATAATGCAAGGCGAATCTTCTCCGTAAAGAAACTGTCGCAGTTCTTCATCATTGGGATCGGGTAACATCGCTGATGGCTCAGTTCCCGTTGATGGGTTCGCCGCTTGTAATTCTTTCCACTGCACTTCCACATCTGCGAAGAGTTGTCCATAGCGTTCGGCAACATCGAGAAAAGAATTTGGCGTGGTTGTGAATAATTGTTTCGTACGCGGATGAGCGACCGTATCGGGCAGGTCTTGTAATTCTTTCGAAACTGCGGGTGCCAAGAGTGCGAATTCATTTTTGGGAATCGTTGCGAAGCGATGCCAAGCGATGAACCGTCGATCCTGTACGGGTTGGCTGGCTGCCAAGAGCATTTCCAAGCGGCGGACAAGATTTGGAATGAGGTCGGTGGGGGCCAGGATTTGATCGAAGCCTTCTTGTGGATACTTTTCAAGTTCGCTTTGCGCTACAAAGTAATCTTTGATGCGAGATCGCATCCGTTGAGCGGCTTCATCTCGTGACAGTTTCATTTTTTGTGCCAGAGCGGTTTGCCGTTTATTCCATTCCTCTTCCCACGTGTGGTCCGTCGAAGTTGTTGGGCGGGGCGAGGATGAGTCCACGGGTTCCGACAAACGCTCTATTTGTTCGCAGGAGTTTAAGAACACGCCGTAGAGCGAATAATAGTCAGCGGTTGGGATGGGGTCATACTTGTGGTCATGGCACCGCGCACAAGAAACTGTCATTCCCATGAGCCCGCGCGAGATGGTATCGATTCGATCGTCGATGATTTCGTGGGATACACCCAAAAAACGTCTTCCTAACGTGAGGAAACCCATCGCCGCTCGGTCTGGATGATGGGGGGGCGTGAGTTGATCGGCAGCGAGTTGCAATTGAAGAAATTGATTGTAGGGGAGGTCATTCTGAAACGAGCGGCTCACCCAATCGCGATAGACGAATGCATGAATGAAATTTTTTTCTTCGCGAGCGTAAACATAGCCTTTGGTATCGGAGTATCTGGCGACATCCAACCAGAGTCTGCCCCAATGTTCGCCGTAGGCTTGTGATTCAAGCAGTCGGTCAACTAATTTATGATATGCGGCTGGGTCTGTATCTGCTTCGAAATCGGCCACTTGTTGTGGCGTTGGAGGGATACCAATCAGATCGAAATAGAGTCTGCGGATCAGCGTACGACGATTGGCGAGCGGGGCAAAGTGAAGGCCATTGGCGGCAAGTTTATCCAAGATAAACGCATCGATGGGATTAGCTGTGTCGGCGGATTTAGGGGACGGCGGTTCAATAACACTCAGTGGCTGAAAGGCCCAGTGATTCTTCCATTTCTGTTGCTTCTCAATTTCTGCGAGTTGTGCAGAGTCCATTGCCGTCCAATAGGCACCATCTTGGATCCACTGTTTTAAGATTTGGACCTCTTCAATGGTTAGGGGAGAACGATCATCTGGGGGCATTTTCAAGTCGCCTGTTCGTTCGACAGCGGCGATGATGAGGCTTGCTTGCGGATTGTCCGGCACGATTGCGGGGCCATGTTCGCCTCCCTTAAGCAGTGCCGTCCGTGAGTCGACTCGCAATTCTCCCCATTGTGTTTCAGGTCCATGGCACTCGGAGCATTTGGAGATAAGCAAAGGGCGAACACGGCTCTCGAAAAAATCTTCACGCGATGTTTCTTGCGCTTGTGCATGAACTGCCAGAACGCCAAGCGATATAAATTGCGCGGCAAATGCACGCCAAAGTGTTCTAAGAATACTGCGGTTCATGACAGGCCAATTCGTCACGTTGGGGTGGGGGTGAGAAAAGGTAGATTCGAGGCAATGGTCAAGCAGGAAAGAAACCCTAGTATTCTACGCTTTTGGGGTTGGGGCTGACAATCGAAATCGACCCATTAATCGCGCAAAAACCGGTGCTACCGAAGAAGCGGCCATTGGCTGCTGCAGTGCGGGCAAGACGCTGTCCCATGGCGACGAGGAAGTTCGGCGAGACAAGCCGGTCATTCATCGAAAGAGGATTTACGACGGAGGAGGTGGTGATAATGCTGGGCGAAACGATGCGCTTCGTCGCGTACGTACTGCAAAAGACGCAAAGCGAAGGAGTTGCGAGTTAGAACAATCGGATCCGATTCACCGGGCAGGAAAATTTCTTCTTCTTGTTTGGCGAGGGACAAAATGGTAGGAGGAGTAATCTGTTGGTCGCGGAAGGCAGCTAAGGCGGCGTTCAATTGTCCCTTTCCGCCATCGATCAATAGAATATCGGGGAAAGTCTCCTGCTGATCGCTGAGTCGGCGAATTCGTCTAGAGATTACTTCATGAATACTGCGGAAGTCATCGATACCTTGGACATCGCGAATCTTATAGCGTCGATAGCCAGGCTTGAATGGAAGACCATCGATAAATTGTACGAGAGATGCAACGGTTTCGTTTCCACCGAGATGTGCGATGTCGACACCCTCGATAACCCGCGGTGTTTTCTTCATGTTCAACACCTTCTTTAGACCATGCAAGCCCTTCTTAGGGTCGATGTAAAATACTTCCGGCTGTGCATGGACATCGATATCGCCACGTTCATTGAGGCGTTCGAGCATTCGAATTTCGTCCCGCAGGCGAGCCGCTTTTTCAAAGTTCATGCTCTTGGATGCTTCGAGCATTTCGGCTTGCATATCTTTGAGCAAAGCTTGTTTGCCACCATCGAGAAATTTTTGCAGACGCAAAATACTTTGTCGGTAATCCTCTTTGGAGATGCGCAAATTGCAAGGAGCCGTGCATTGCTTGATCGAAGCTAAAAGACAGGGGCGAAACCACTTCCATCGTTCATCGCTTTCTTCGATATCCAAGCTGCATGTTCGAAATTGAAAGACTCGCTGTAGGACTTGCATAGCACCGCGTAATGCGCCTGCGCTGGTGAAGGGACCATATAATTTCACGCCTCGATCGCGCGGTTCGCGAGTGACCTCGACCCTTGGAAAATCTTCTCGGGTCGTGATCATCAGATAGGGAAACGATTTGTCATCTTTAAGATCTTTGTTGTATTTTGGTTGGATATCTTTGATCAAGCGATTTTCCATCAGAAGCGCGTCGACTTCGCTTTCACATTCAAGAAAATCGATGTCTGCAATTTCATGGATCCAGGTTGCGGTACGAATTTCTTCGCTGGCGGCTTTATGAAAATAGCTCGACGCGCGACTGCGCAAGTTTTTAGCCTTTCCGACGTAGATGACGACGCCGGAAACATCTTTCATCAAATAGACGCCGGGTGTTTGCGGAAACTCTTTGACTTTTTCCGCCGAACGCCTGAAGCCGAAAGATGGCTGATCATGACTAGCATGAGAGGGTGACGCAGGGGAAGAGTTACCCGCTGATCCTTCTGGTTCTTCGCTCACCTCGTACCTCCTGCCATAGAAACTGTCACCTTAATATTCTATCAAGCTGAAAACGGGTACGGGTTTTAAGCGATCTTCTCCACCGAGATCTCGCAAATGGATACAAAAGCCACAACCAACTACTTCAGCGTTGGACTTTTCTACCAGTCGCAGGCAAGCTTGGACGGTCCCACCGGTTGCCAATAGATCGTCGATTACCAAAACACGTTGCCCTTGGACAACGGCATCGGTATGCATTTGCAAAGTATCTTTACCGTATTCGAGTTCGTAGCTGAAAGAGTGCACGGAATAAGGAAGTTTGCCTGGTTTGCGAACTGGAACGAAGGCTGCGTTAAGACGCAGTGCCAGGGGGGCTGCAAAGATGAAACCGCGAGCTTCCGCGGCAACGATGACATCGATTTTTTCGTGGGCATAATGCGCAGCAAAACGATCGATGGCTCCCTGGAAAGCCTGTGGGGAGGCGAGCAAAGGGGTGATGTCTTTAAACAAGATACCGGGTTTGGGAAAATCGGGTATGTCGCGAACAAAGCTCTTCAAGTCAACCATGGCGAGCGCTTTCTACCAAACATGTGCTACCAAGCAGCTTCTCTGTCGAGAGTTTCGGGCAAATACTTTTTTGCCTTCATTCCAGAGACACAAGTTAACCTTTGTCGGTCCCTGTGGGTAGTACCGCGCTATGAAAACGACAGCTATTTGATAGGCCGCAAATACACGGGCTATGAATTTTAAAGTTTATATTTCTGAGCCGAAGCCCATGGCATGAACATAGGCAAGAGCATCCTGGATTAGACCGCGAATCCAAGGGGCCGTACCGATCCAATCGCCAATGCCTGGTAACAGGAATAAGGCGATGAAAAGAGCCAGGAAGAGACCGAAGGTGAATTTTTCGCGACTCGTTCCTTCCGCATATTTGGAGGCCTTTTTGCGGAGTCGATGGGTGTTGAGTTTGGGTGGTTCATCGGTTGCAGCGAGTTTTAAGCCGAGATGGCTCTTGCGATTTCCTTCGCGACAGTAGCCCGAGATCATTACATTGAAATGTTGGTTGCCGATCGATAAGGTTGCATTCTCACCCCCTGGGAACAATTTCGCTTTTTCGGGTGCGATCGAGACCGTGAAGCCACCTTGAGATCGCTCGATGATTTTGACAGCGGTCCCTACGGTCTCATGCTCAAGAAATCCGAGCGAGTCTAGCGGTGCTACGGCTAAGCGATCGAGTTGTCGGCGTTCGCGAGGTTGGCTCATCAGTAGGGACTCGAAATTGGCTTTCCGAAATTCGACCCATTCATCCTGTGGTCTTGCGTTTCTATGGCTGGCCAAACGGCTGGTGATGTTCTCTTTTCTGCAACAAATGTACCCCACAGTTTGACCGATCGCCAAAGTTTGCCAAATCCTCCCGGTCGGAATTTGTCCGAGTGACAAATTATATCGATCCCAGGGGAGTCTACGGGATGTCGAGCCTGTCGGAGAGCGCGAATTTAATCGTTGAAGCAACTCGGCAACTTGTAGCGGTTCTTCGGTTCGTTCCTACATCGGCGGCACTAATGAATATCCTCAAAAGTCTGGTCGAAACTTCAGTTCGTATCTTAATCGTTCGTCTCAATGTTTCGATTGCAAGCGATTGAGCCAATGGAAAAGCTGTGCCAGTTGAAGTGGTTGTGCTACTACAAAAGAAGGTATCGCACCACGGCGAACCCTGCTTGGACTTGCGCGGTTGAACATTTAACTGCCATGTTTCTGGCGTTTTTCGTGATCTTGCAAAGCCCCCTACTGTTTGCCTTTCAGTATGGTGTTGGCTCGCAATCGCCGGGTAACCAATATCCAAATCATAGTCTTTTCTCGCCGAGAGCCAGCGGTGTACAAAAGCTCGATGGGTCGATCGGCATTCAGAACGAGCGTCAAATGCGCGTTCAGGCGACACCTGCAAGTACGACGATACCGAACGTTGGGCCGATTCGACTCGGGGTGGCTGAAGGTGATGACTTGCTGGGGGGTAGTGGAGCGGGAAACAAGCCGGGCGATCCTTGGGGAGCAGGTTTAGACGCGATGGGGCCAGCCGCTAAATCACCTCATCCGAAGGACGATGCGAAGCCGTTGCCGGTAGGGCCGGATGGCAGGACGGTTGATCCGCATGCGGAAGTGTTTGCCCATGAGCAATATCCACCTGCCTATAAATGCGCGCAATGCCATAAGCGGATTTACGATGAATGGCGCGTGTCCAATCATGCGTATGCCTCGGTATCCCCGATGTTTCAGAAGTTTGAACAGGCCGTTTCAGAGGTGACGCAAGGGACGGTGGGGTATTTCTGCATGCGTTGTCACTCACCGGTTGCAGTGCAAATGAATTACCCTCGGGAAATGTCCATTATGGATGGTCCCGCTGTATTCCGGGAAGGGATTACCTGCGTGGCTTGTCATCGCGTGAAGTATCCTTACGATCGAGTCAATGGTGAGCGGCGTATTGAGCCAGGAAGTATTTTTGATCCTGTATACGGTGCGGGGACGGGGGAAGGTGTCGAGCAGGTCAAGGCTCGAGCCGATTACTTCAAAGTGAAATTAAATCGTGATGACAAAATGCCCGGGCAAGAGCTGCACAATCAGGCGATTCAATTCGAGCAGATTTCGAAGAGCGAATTTTGTGCACCCTGTCATCAAGTTGTGGTTCATCCTGGTATCGCCTTGGAGGTTGTGTATGCTCAGTATCGAGCGGCTCCGGCGTTCAAGAAAGGCGTAACCTGCCAAGACTGCCATATGGGGTTAGTACCTGGCAAAGATTCGGGTTACGCCACAGCTCCGTGCGCCGAGATGAGCGGCAAATGGATCGATCCCAATCGCAAGCACTCGGACCATACTTTCTATGGTCCTGGTTACTCGATTGCGCATCCTGGTGTATTTCCGCACTCAGAAAAATCGTTGCGTTGGAATGTGAAACAGTGGCTCGAATTCGATTGGCGAAATGGCTGGGGAACGCCGGAATTTGAAAAGCAGGTTGCGGGCAGCGATTATGAAAAGATGCTCCCGGGATGTTGGCAGAGCAGCGATGAAAGGATGGAGGCAAGGAAAATTGTCGATGACAATTTAATGCTTTTACAAAAGAAGCGTAACCTAAATATTCAAGTGCTCTCCAATGGTTTTCGGTTAGATGGTCCATTTTTTCAATCGGCACGGGATGCGTATCGAGATATCGAGTTTGATTACAACGTAACCAACACTAGCGAAGGCCATAATGCTCCGAGCGGCTCTTTGGGTGCACAGCCGCAGATTTGGTTGCACGTCGCGCTAGTATCCCCTAGTGGTAAAACTGTGTGGGAATCTGGATACACCGATGGCAACGGTGATTTAGCCGATTTGCATTCGCTGCAAGTCAATCAAGGCTTGTGTCCGCCAGACTATCAATTATTCAATTTGCAGACGAAGTTTTTGATCACCAATGTTAAGGGGACAGATCGAGAAGCTTACGTACCTATACCTGTTGATATCGATCAAATCCCTTTTTTCCGTCCTGGCGCGTTACCGATTACGGTACTGAATCATCCCCCATTTATCCGCATGGAAGCGCACTCAGTTCCACCTTTGGGAATGAAGAAAGCCAAATATCGAGTGCCAGCAAATCTGATTACAGAACGGGGTCGCTATCGCTTGAGCGCGCGGATGCGTTCGCGAACGCATCCGATTTATTTTCTTCGATTTATTCAAGCAACACCAGAAATGGAACGTCGTTTGAATGAACAGATCATCGACTTTCATGCTTACTCGGTGGAATTCATGGTCAATTAATAGCTAATACGAAAATCATTCGCCGACGGCATTAGCCGCGGTTTTCATAAAGGAGCGAGGAGTCAATCCGATTCGCCATTAACCGCCTTGGCCTTGGTCGCGGTATTCGGAGCTTTCGGAGTAGGCCCTGAGAGATATGTATTTTCGGTGAGTTTGCTGGCAGATAAACCTTGGATGGAGCCAAGGGAAAAATTTAACCTCAGCTAAAATATGTTGTCACGATTGATTACCACCTTCCGATTCTTCAGCTTCACAACGATCTTTGTCGTTGTGACGGGACCAGTATCGATTGCGGTACCGCAAGATGGTCAACGTGGCCAAGAGGCTGCCGATGCGGCGGTTGAAGGATTACTGGAGTTGCCAACAGCTCGGGTTGAGGGCCAGAAACTATACGAATTACCATCACCAAGTGGGGCGAAGATATCCCCGGACGCAGCCAGTGGCGTCGAAGTGCTCGATGCGGGCGAAGCTTCGGCGAACCCACAAAACATAGCGAATCCCTATCCACTCAATTTACTGGATGGGTCGGGCAGTGCCACAGCGCTGAGTCCTGGAGTCGTCAGTCCTGGAGTCATCAGTCCTCCGCCACCATCAGGTCCTAGACCGTTATTTCCCTGGGAGATAATCTCGCCAGATTCAGCGGCTCAATTGAATCGACTACCGGAAAACTTCCAGCCGGCAATGGATCCGGGGTTATGTGTGGTGCCGTATCAACCGAACGATTTTTCTTGGACTCCGACTCCGACGGATCCTTACAATCCTTGCGAGGAGCTATCACCTTATCGAAACAAGAAAGCGGTGACAACACAGCGACCTTGGCTCGAATTGGGACGAGAATTTTATGGCAGCGGTTTATTTCCTCCACCTGCTGGTTGGTTTGGACCGGTGAATTTGGATCAGCCTCAATTTCTCGTTTATGGAGATTTTAGAACAGGAGTCGGTTATGCCAGAACTCAAACGGGTGATCATCGCGTTTGGGCCAACCGCTTGAACCTTGACCTCGACTGCAGGCTTACCTCAACGGAAAGGTTCCACGCTTTTTTAGGACCGATCGATGATGGGGCGAGATTCAGCGGCGTTGAAATCAACAACGGGCAAGCGGTGGTTGTGGATGATGTGGATGCTGAATTGGATACAGTGTTTTTCGAGGGAGATATGGGGCAGATCGTTGGTGGTTTGAATGGTGTGCAACATCCATTTGATCTACCCTTCACGGTAGGATTGACTCCGCTGCTATTCCAAAATGGTATTTGGATGGAGGATGCCGTCGCGGGAGTTGCCTGGACCATACCCGCTCGAAATAGTCCGCAATTGACTTGGTCAAATTTTGATACCACATTTTTTGTGGCTGTGGATCAAATCAATAGTCCTGCTTTTGGAAACGATAACAACGCTGCAGATGCATTTGGTACTGCTACGTTTATTGAAGCATATGAGGGCTATATTGAAGGGGGCTATGCTTATCTCGATGACACACAAAATTTAGGGCGTAGTTACCATAATGCCACGCTGGCCTTTACGCGACGCTACTATCATCGCTTGAGCAATTCGGTCCGTTGGATAGGTAATTATGGTCAGGAGGGGGATCGCGATTTGCGTTCTGCCGATGGCAACTTGATTTTGATTGAGAACGCGCTGATCAGTTCGACCCCTTATACCGTGGTTCCTTACTTCAATGTTTGGTGTGGTGTGGGCCGAACCCAATCGGTCGCTCGAGCGGCTGGTTCTGGTGGTGTTTTAAGAAATACGGGCATCAATTTTGAAACAGATGGATTGACCGGTTTTCCCACGCTCGATGCAACTGGTTTTAATACTTACGGTGGTGCCTTGGGACTCAATTTGCTCGGAAGTAATTTTCAGGATCAGTGGGTCGTGGAATTTGCCGCTTTGGGCGTTCACGGCAGTGAGCAAATACGTGTTGCCACAGATAATCAGTATGCGCTCGGGACTCGTTACCAGCGTCCTCTCAACAATCGCGCTCTTATTCGTACCGATCTAATGTACGGTTGGCTGCTCGACCAACGCGATATCGCTGGGGTTCGAGTCGAATTTCGCTGGAAATTCTAACCTGCTATCCAGACACAACCCAGGCAGGGCGAGTACACTGTAGGTGGCTCACCTATCGATGGATTAACTGTCAAAATAAGCTTGGCAGGGTGTCTTAGTCTGCCATCGATGCCTAGGTGATCTTATCCATAAACCTGGAGTTGCAGTGGTGGTTGCGGTCAGTGAAGTCGCGAAAAAAATTATCGGCAACGTTGAAAAATGCATTGTGGGCAAGCGCAAGCAATTGGTGTTGTCGCTGGTGTCCTGGTTTTCAGGTGGGCATATTTTGCTGGAGGATGTCCCTGGGGTTGCTAAAACCATGTTGGCGCGTGCATTAGCAAAAAGCGTGGGTTGCGATTTTAAACGTATTCAGTGCACACCGGATTTGTTGCCCACGGACATTACGGGGGCATCGATATTCAATCAGCGGACTGCGGAGTTTGAGTTTCGAAAGGGGCCTATCTTTACACAAATTCTCTTGGCAGATGAAATCAATCGCACGACGCCGAGGACACAGGCAGCGTTGCTGGAGGCGATGGCTGAGGCACGCGTTACGGTTGATGGCGTGACGCATGTACTGAATGCTCCATTTCTGGTGATAGCGACGCAAAACCCAGTGGACCACGAAGGGACCTTCCCACTGCCAGAAGCTCAGTTGGATCGCTTTCTGATGAAATTCACTTTGGGTTATCCATCGGTGGAAGAAGAATTTCGCATGTTGCAAATGTTGGAACGCTCCCATCCGCTTGATACGTTGACGCCCGTTTCGACAGCCAATGAATTATTGGCATGCCAGGAGGCTATCAAGGAAGTTTTTGTGGATGCCAAGGTTCGTAATTATATTTTGGAAATCGTGCACGACACGCGCCATCATGGGGACTTGGTATTAGGTGGCAGTCCACGCGCATCGATTGCTTTGTTTCGGACCAGTCAGGCTATGGCGGCCATCCGAGGTCGCGATTTTGTGCAACCCGACGATGTGAAACGGGTGGCAGCACCAGTTCTTGCTCATCGATTGATGGTTAAGCCTGAAAGTCGTCTGAGAAAGATCACTGAGGACGCCATCGTGGAAAGTATTTTGAGCGAGATTGCTGTACCTCTTATTGGAACAGCGGACTCTTCGAATCTGGGTTAATCTTCGATGCGGTATGTTGCGGCGATAGCTTTGTTGCTCGCGATCGGACTCGTGTTTAACGTGCCGCTGCTGGTCTATTGCGGCTACGCAATGGGGGGCATCTTTTTCGCAGCCCGCTTCTTTTCACATCGATGGATCAAGGATCCGCAGGCGGTCCGAACGATCAGTCGATCGGAGATCGAAATCGGCGACTCGGTTATCGTACAAGTGGAATTGATCAATGAGGGAAAACGCTGGATTCCTTGGCTTTTAGTTGAAGAAGTATTACCTCGTTCCGCCGTTTTTGGGCCTCCACCTTCCATTCAAGTTGAAGGGGATCGCGTGATGCTGACAAGTTTGCGAGGTGGAGAAACCAAGAAATTGCTGTACAAGGTGAAGGCCTTGCGGCGCGGCTATTTTCAGCTTGGGCCAGTTGTTATGGAAACGGGGGATTTTCTTGGTTTGTATCGCCGTTTTCGCGTAGCATCCGAGCCGATGTATATTCTCGTGCTGCCCAAAGTTGTTCCCTTGTTGGGATACAATATCGCCTCGAGAAGGCCAGTAGGCGAAGTGCGAGTCACCTACCGAATGTTTGAAGATCCAACCTTGATGGCTGGTATTCGAGATTATCAGCTCGGTGATCCCATCCGTCGCATTCACTGGGGGGCAACTGCTAAGACGGGTAAATTACAATGCAAAGTGTATCAACCTACATCGGTCGCAGGGGCCACGTTGGTGATTGATATGCATCGGGACTCAAATCCCGATCGCCATGAGCCTACTAGAACTGATATGGGCATTACGGCGGCTGCATCGATTTGTCATCTTCTTTTCCAGATGCAGCAACCGTTTGGAATAGTGACCAACGGTCGTGATGCTGTTGATAGAATACGATTTGATGGTTGGGAGTCGGACCCGAGAACGCGTGAAGCAGCTTTGAAGAGCGCTGCTATGCAGGAAGAAAACAATCGTTTACGACCTGTCATTGTGCCACCGCAGCGTGGTGTTGAGAATTTCAATCAAGTCCTACGGACATTAGCTCGTCTAGAACGAACCGATGGCTTGCGTCTTCCGGAACTATTGGCAGAGGCCCAATCGCGCATCCCTCGCGATAATTCGGTGATTGTACTGTTGCAACAATTGGATGAACGAGCGGCGATGGCGCTGGGACTGTTAAGACAGCAAGGATACGCAGTTTCTGCCATCATTAACAGTTACGAAGACGATGCTTACGCTCATACTGCCGGGATGCTGGTTTCACAGCGTATTGCCGTATATCGTTTGACCGACGAGGCATCGATCTCTCAACTGTGTGAAACGATGCTGGTGAACGTGTAGGAAGTTAAAAGTTGGGGAAAATACGATTAATGGATGGCTGCAGCTGGGCCTGAAGAAGTCGATTTCTCGAGTCGTTGAAAGCCTAGCCGAAAACCCTGAGCGGCATGGGCGTTGGTTGCGGTGTTCGGAGTGAAGCTCCTTATTGGGATTCGCGGGTTGACGTCACCGGTTTGGCTTGATACCAGGATTTTCGAGCATCTTCGGCAAAAATTTTTGTCGCCGTTCAGTGTTTGGGGTTCATGTGTTATTATGTGGCGAGATTTTGAGTTCCCGATTCTGACCCTTCCCACCTTTCGAGACATTTGACATGTCGTCTTCACCCGGCCAATCCTCTAGCGGCTCAACTACACAGTGGACATATGTAACTTGGCTCATTTGTGTGATCGCGGCGATTGGGTTCGCGTTTGACATCTACGAATTGTTGATGCTTCCATTGATACTTCGTCCCAGTTTGTTGGAATTGACGGGTGCTGCCCCAGGATCACCTGAATTTAATAAGTGGCTGGCGCTGCTGTTTTATTTGCCCGCCATCACGGGCGGTATCTTCGGGTTGATGGGGGGCTATTTGACAGATCGATTCGGGCGTCGGTTCGTGCTCACCTGGAGTATCTTGCTGTACGCATTTTCGGCGTTCTTCGCAGGCTTCTCCACGAACGTCTACATGTTGCTCTTTTTCCGTTGTACAACCTTCATCGGGGTTTGCGTGGAGTTCGTCGCTGCGGTGGCTTGGTTGGCCGAATTGTTCCCCGATCCCAAACAACGTGAAAAGGTTTTGGGTTACACCCAAGCGTTCTCATCGATTGGAGGATTGATGGTTGCCATTGCCAACGGTTTGGCAGCGGAGTATTCGGCTAGCTTTTATCCAGTTTCAATACCATCTTTTTTGACTGGGATCTTTGGTCAGATCGGTGAAGCCAATCAGCATGCGGCCTGGCGGTACACGTTGATGTCGGGATTGATTCCTGCGATCCCCTTGATCTTGATCCGACCCTTTTTGCCCGAATCTCCGGTATGGAGTGAAAAGCGAAGAGCGGGAACATTGAAACGCCCAACGATCATGGCTCTATTTTCGCCACAGTTACGCAAAACAACGTTAGTCACCACAATCGGTTTTGCTTGCTCTCTGGGCGCTGCATTCGGCGCGATTCAGCAGATGCCGCAAATAGTTCCTGGATTAAAAGAAGTGCAGGCACAATCGAAGGTATTGGCCGACAAAGCGGTCACTGCAGCTAAAGAAAAAGGTGAGACGGACGAGAAGAAGTTGAAGGCCGCCGCGAATGCAGCCCAAGGTATTTACACGCAAAAGATTGCCTCGGAATATACGAAGGTTCAAGAATTGGGTGGATTGGCGGGACGCTTTTTAATGGCAATGGCTCTCGCAGGTGTGGTCTTCTGGGGCCGCACACTTCGCATGTTCCAAATCGTAGGATTGTTTGCTTTACCGTTATTGTTTTGGTTCTTTGTTCGAATTGAAAATACCGTTTTCTTTGAGATTAACTTGGAAGCCATACTGCTGGGCAAACTTCCGATTTCAACGATGTCGCTGGGCATCTTCTTGGTCGGCTTAGTCACCGTGGCCCAATTGAGTTTCTGGGGGAATTACTTGCCGCACGTTTACCCTGTTCATTTGCGGGGAACGGGGGAAAGTTTCGCTGCCAATATCGGTGGCCGCATGATTGGAACTTCGGCGGCAGCAGTGACCGCATTGTTGGCTGGCTATTTGCCTTATGAAGGTGGGCCACTTAAATACGCCACTGCGGCGGCCATCGTCGGTGGATTGTGCTATGCCATCGGCTTCATCGCCAGCTTTGGATTAACCGAACCCAAAGATGCGAACATTGAGGACTGAGAGGCCCAAGGTCGAAATCCATGCGAGTGCTAGTGACCGGCTACGGGGGCTTTCTCGGCAAAGCAATTTGTCATCAACTGCTTTGTGCTGGTCATACGGTAACCGGATTAGCGCGAAATTCGTATGACGACCTAAAACGCGCCGGGGTTACAACGCTGCAAGGTGACATCCGCGAACGCGAATGTATCAGCCAAGCGTGTCGCGGTAAGGATGCCGTGATTCACACCGCGGCCAAAGCGGGCGTTTGGGGGCGTTGGCAAGATTACTACCAAATCAATACGTTGGCGACGCAGCATATCGTGGAGGCATGCAAGGCCCATGGCGTTCCCATATTGGTGCATTGCAGCAGCCCGAGTGTTACATTTGTAGGGAAGCATCAAACAGGGATTGACGAAACAGTCCCCTACCCTTCCAAATGGCTTTGTTACTACCCACAGACCAAAGCGTTGGCTGAAAAATTGGTCTTAGCGGCAAATTCCACTGGCCAATTCTCGACCGCTGCCCTGCGACCGCATTTGATTTGGGGTGAAGGTGATCCGCATCTTATTCCTCGAGTCATCGAGCGTTGCCTCGCCAAACGATTACGGTGCATTGGTTCTGGTAAAAACTTGATCGACACAGTTCATGTCGATAACGCTGCCTCCGCTCACCTGTTAGCTCTTCACACTTTGGCGAGCGAACCCCGTAAAGCCGCTGGGAAAGCCTACTTTATCACCGATGGAGAACCTATCGCTTGTTGGGATTGGATCCGCATGCTGTTGAGTGTCGCGGGTTTAGAAGCACCTAAGGGTCACATTCCTTTAAATGTGGCCTACGCCTTAGGGTACTTTTTGGAAGTTGCCTATAAAATTTCTAGAAAAAACGCTGAACCACCGATGACAAGATTTGTCGCCAAACAACTCGGCTTGGATCACTATTTCTCTATCGAAGCCGCTCGCCGCGATCTCAACTATCAGCCTCTGGTGAATAGATCGGCCACCCTAGAGATTATGCGTCCATGGATGGAAGGTCTGGCTAAGAGACACTCGCCAAAGATGTCTCATTGAGTTAGACTATAGACGCCGAGAGGCCTTTAGACTCCGGCTTGTCAAACTCCGGCTTGTCAAACTCCGGCTTGTCAATTCGGGTGGTGGATGCTTCAGTTCGCCAGCCTAGTTCAGACAATTTCGATGAATGATCGTTTACTCCTTCTCACGTTTGAAAGTTTGTCTCATGTTTTCGTTGTTGCAGTTGTCGAATGAACACTTGGTGATTGCCCAAGCATCGACTGGAGATAGTAATACTCTTATAGGTTGGATTCTTGTTTTGGTTTTAGCGGCGATCTTCGTCGGCTTCATCGTTAGTATTTTTCGCACCAAGCCGATCGATCTCGAAGATTCGCCGAAAGAGGAAGGGAATGATTCTAAGCCGGAGGTCGAATCCGAAACAAAATTAGTCGTGACGAAGGAAGTAGAAACCGTTACCTCGGAAGTTGCCGCAATTGCAGTATCGAGAGAGAAATCGGAGGCAACATCTGTCGTCGCGGCTCCCAAAGTGAAGGGACTCAAAGGGAAGAAAAAACTGCAGAAGAAAAAAATCAATGCTTTCCGCGCCAGCTCGAACGCTTCTCAAGAAGCTAGCAATGAAGCTAAAGATGCAACAACGGGTTATCAACCTCGAGTCGCAGAGTATAAGGCGAATCAACCGGTTTCGGTTTTGTCGAATACTTCTGACTCGCCAGAAAACGTTTCTGCCGAAGTGGAAAAATCGACGGAAGCAACTGGTGACAGCGTGCCCGCCATGGAACCTGTCGCTCCGTTGGCGAGCACTTACGTGATCAACGCGATGGCGAATAAACCACGCGCGAATGCCAAGCCGAAAGATTCGAGTGAGAAAACCGCATCCAGTAAGAATAGTGTGCAGGGATTTCACAAAATGGATCGGTATCGCGAGCCGATTCGAGTTGTCGACGCTCCGATTGTGACGCCAACCGTAACTAGAGTCGACCCGCAAGCAGCTAGTGTGGGTGGGGAAGCGGAGAAGCCCCGTAAGGACGATCGCCGCAATCGAAAGCCAAAGCGTGAAACCACCAAGATCGCTCCGACAGAAGCGGAAGGCCCCAGAACGCTGAAGGACTTCTTGGCCAAGAAAACGGATGAAGAATAAGGGCCTGTTTCACTGTCCCTAGCCTGACGCGAGGAGATTTTTTCTCGGGTGGGGTTTGTACCAGCGATGTTCGCCCGAGGCCTGGCAAAGGAATAGCTTTCGTCGTTAGAGAAGCGAAGGGTCTGTTGCCGTCGACAGGTTTCCGGCCGGATTGCGAATCGCATTCCGAAACCAGCGACTTAAGTCACGAGGTGTCGTGTGCCAAGTCGTCCCGCATCCCAACATGTACGTCAAGAAATTTTGATAGATATCCAGTTTTTGCAGGGATAAGAGATAGTCTGGATGCGTGAGCATGAGTGCCATGCCGCGGTGGTGTCGAATGAAGTGTAATTTTTGACGCCAGATTTGATCGTCGTTTTTCTGCATCACGACAAATAGGGTATGATCCTGAGGGAGTGTGTAGGGCAACTCGATAAATTTGCCCGCTTGAAAAGGCCACAGAGATCCGCAACCGCCTGGCATCGCTTGAAAAGGGTCAACATCAAAGCAGGAGGCATCGTACTCAATGTTGAGATGTTGCATCCAATTCAGATTGCGATGCACCATAGGGGCTCGAAATCCAACTGCATTATATTCTTCAATCGCTCGATTGATTGCAGGGAGGCGCCGCATAAATTCCTCAAAGCTGCTGAACAGTCTCCCATCATGGTTGTATCCATGAATGCCGATTTCATGTCCTTGTGCGACTAATTCGTTTAGTAGACCTCGATCGATTTTGTACTTATAGGGGACGATATTCCAGCACGATTTGAGTCCAAGTTTATTTTCAATTTCGGCAAGTTGGGGAATCATTCGCATACCATCTGCCGATTCAACATCGTGAGTTAACACGATTGAAAAGTCTGCGGAATTTGGCCAAATGGATGGCGGTCGCACCGAGGCGGAATAATCGGCGAGTTGTGTAGGAAAATACCAGTCACGTTGTCCGTTGATCTTTTTGTTGCGTCTTTTTTGTAGCCATTGACGCGCAGACGTCGGAACAAGTGGACGGATACGATAAAAATATTGATAACTGCTGGATAGTTTTGCGTTATCGATGTCGTTATTAATAGCTTTATGAATGGAAGCATGACTGGGCGTGTGGGGATGGAACGCGATGGGAAGATGTTTGGGCTGTGTCAGCGCGGCCTCTTGCAGAGAGAGGCTGAGTGCGGAGTTGGATTTGGGAGAGAAGAGTTCGCGATAAACCAGTTGCAAATTGAGTTTTTGTTTTTCCCAAGAATAATGTTCGTCGATGCGACGTCGCCCTTTCTGACCCATAGAACTTCGAAGAGTTGGATTATCGGCTAATTGTTCAATCAGTGCGGCGAATTGATCTAAGTTATTATTGTTGGCGTAGAGTGCCGCATCGCCAGCCGTGCGTCGATTTTCCCTGGTATCAAAGGCCACTGTTGGGCGTTCGAGTGCCATATACTCCATGGTTTTAATGGTCGTGCAACTATCGTTGTACGGGTTGCTGGAATCTGGCGTAACGCAAATATCGAAAGCGGCGATGTAGGCGGGAACCTTTGCGAATTCGACCGGTCCGGTGAATGTAAGCGAATCATCGAGTTGTAGTTCTTTGGCGACCGAACGAACATGATCCATGGCTGGGCCGCCCCCCACAATGATCCCACGTATGTCGCTTCGTCGCTGTCGTATTCGCGCAAGTACATGCACAAAATTCTCGACGGTATCTTGGACACCGATCGCACCCACAAATCCAACTAAAATTTCACCTGGATGTTTTAAGCCATCAACGGGCTTGACTCCGGGAGTGAATTGCCTATTGGGACCATTGCGTACGACGTAACAAAGATCTGGTCTGGCACCACCGCGCGACAACTGCATCTGCCGCTGTGTTTCATTGGTTGCGATGAGAGCATCCGCATTTCGGCAGGCAAGCCTTTCAAAGAAAAGAAGAGCATGGTGCAGGAATCCGCTAGTAGGCTTCTTGCGTTTTGCGGCGAAGAGTTCCGGCGAGAGATCATGTAGATCGATTACCAACTTTTTTCCAATCCAACGATAGGGAATGCCCACCAAGACATTCATGTCGGGGGGGCAATGGATGTGGATCGCATCAAAGCCATGTCGCAACAGACACCATAGAGAAAGAATTCCTGCGGCCAGCAAGCTATATAGATATTCGAAGAGATATCCCTGGACGCTTTTAGGTTCGAAGGATTCCGGATATCGATAAACGCGAATACCTTGAACAACTTCAAAGCCTTTACGGCTGTCACCCTTGGGGCAAATCACGGTTACTTCATAGCCTTCCTCTGCCAGGCCCAGAGCCTCAAGGTTGACACGTGTATCTTCTGGAAACGATTGGTTTTCCAGCAGCATAAGAATTCGTTTTCTAAGCGATTTCATACCAGTTGACTATCAGAGTTGGGCAGTTTCGATGGGATTAGACTTCTTATTCTGTGGCGACTCGTCGCTGCGTGGAGCGAGAATTCCACGAAAGGCGGCATAAGTGACGTCGGCGAGTTTAAATCTCCATTTGGAATAGACTTTTCGGTAGCGACCATGATTGGTGAGTGTTCCACCAAAATGAGCCTTAAATCGTCCTGGTCCGTAATCCTCCCCTTCCCAGCCTGCACCGCAGAAGTCAAAAATCTTCTTGTCGGTTTTAGCGTAATATTGAATGGCATCCCAAACGATAGAAGCCATTGCGGAGATACCCGGTATGCGTTTGGTACCCGCATACCAGTAGTAAACTCGCTGTTTGTCGGTTAGGAAACAACTCGCCGCGATGACATCGCCATCCAAGCGAGCCACTGCAAGCCGGATATCGTTTAGATTCAGTTCGCGAAAGACCGAATAAAAATGGCTTATATCGACTAACGGTATTTTGGAGTTTGCGTAGCTTTCTTTCAGGATACCGTAGAGCGTTGGTACGTGGGTGTGCGACTCCACGATATCCACCGTGACGCCTCGACGTTCGGCCCGCTTTATATTTCGACGACATGTCCCCGTAAAGCCATTCCAGATAGAGTCGATCGGTTGCTGGAGTTCTAGTTCGTAGTTGTGATAACCTTTTCGTTCATAGCCGATCGAATTCCATAGCGAGGGATTAGCGTAAGTGCATGAAACGGGGCGAATCTCAGTGAAAAGCGAATTCCTTCGGCAAGTGTCGTCGTGGATTTTCATCAGTTCTTTGATCGCTTCATGTCCGGCTGGCGTATCTAAGAAGAGAGGTTCTGCAAAATGAATAGAGCGACTGGTGAATGGATTAGCCCAGGCGCCAATCAGGCCAACGCGTGTTGCGGTAAAGAGTGCTAGGACCTGCTGGTTTTCATCTAGAGCGGCCAAAGCCAGAGGCGAATACAGATGGGTAGTCGCATTTGCTCGGATCATCGATGTCGAATGAAACAGCGTTCCGCTGGGATGGTTATCAACGAACGCATCCCATTGTGGGCAATCTGAGTAATTCACAATCTGAAACTTCATTGCATGCCCACCGTTACTGTTTCATGAAAAGGTGTACTTGCAATATAGTCTCTGGAATCGATGAATTTTCGGTACCACATTTCTAGACTCATCAGTCCCCATAAGCAGATGGAGTGATCGGCATAGCCCATAAGATGTTGCTGTATCATGTTGGAGACGAAACCTGGGTTGAATAGTCCACGTTTTCGAAGGTTTTCGGTACTGAGGAGCTCGAGCAACAAAGGTTTGGCTTCTTTTTGCAACCAGCGTTCGATCGGAATTGGGAATCCCTGTTTCGGTCGGTCGATAATTTTTGAGGGCAAGAGCTTAGCCGCCACATTGCGCAGAAGAACTTTTCTTTTGTTTCCGGCGAGCTTTAAATGGCTCGGTAGGCGTGCAGCGAACTCGACAAGTTTATGATCCAAAAGCGGCAAGCGAGCCTCTAGCGAATGCGCCATGGTCAACTTGTCGCCTCGAAGCAGCAAATAATCCGGCAACCATAATTTGGTATCGACGTAGAGCATACGATTCAGAGATTGGGTCGATTTGCATCGACTAAGGGTCTCGGCGAAGACTCGCATCGCACCCATTTTCATCGGAGAGTAGGCAGAGCTGATCAGTTGTTGTTTCAGGTCATCCGAAAACATGGGGAACCAATTCGCCATGCGTTCTGCTTCATTGGACCGAGTCAACGCGCTCAGCCCGATTTTAGCTCGACGTAAACCTGGTAAACGCTGCGCGACCGAACGGATGACGGAGCCGAGGTTGTGAGGAATCCACTGGGTGTAGCGAGCCCAGCGTTCGCCTGAGTAGCGGGCATAACCTGCGAATAACTCGTCTCCCCCCTCGCCTGTTAGAACCATTTTGACATGCTCACGTGCCAACTTGGCAACCATGAAGGTCGCAACGGTGGCTTGATCGGCGATCGGCTGATCAAGGTGCCAGAGCACGGTTTCGGCATGTTTAAGAAAATCTTCGGAGGTGATACGCAGCGTAAAGTGATTGCAGCCAAAATGATCGGCTACCGTTTGGGCATACGGTAATTCGTCGGCTTCCTCACGCCCATGATGGTTGTCTGCTGAGAATCCCACGGAAAATGTATTGACCGGTCCGGAGAGTTCATTGGCCATCAACGCGACGATGGTGCTCGAATCGAGTCCACCGCTGAGAAATGCGCCAAACGGTACGTC
Source organism: Pirellulaceae bacterium (assembly GCA_044359485.1). Classification (GTDB taxonomy): domain Bacteria; phylum Planctomycetota; class Planctomycetia; order Pirellulales; family Pirellulaceae; genus JAFLCP01. The sequence continues at coordinate 34,511 of JBIKMB010000012.1, forward strand.
GCTTCTCAATCGGAGCCGCACAGATTCTTTGAGTAAAGCCAGAAGGCGTTCCTCATATTCGCGATCGGAGATACCGCGATCCAGCGTGTCGGATTCGGTGGCATAAGGCAAGTCCCAGTATTTGACCAGCGTCACACCTCTGGAATGAACCGTCATATAATGACCGGGAGGCAGAGCGTGAATCTGGTCGAACATCGTCTGGGGGGCGGGAGCATATTTCAAGGATAGATAATTTGAAATCGCTTCTAAGTTGGGACGGGCTTGTACCTCGGGATGCTGCAATAGCGATTTGATCTCGGATGCAAATAGGAAATCGGTTGCCGTGTTAGTGTAATAAAGAGGCTTGACGCCCAATCGATCGCGGGCAATAAACAATTCACGACGTTGATGATCCCAAATCGCGATCGCAAACATACCTCGCAAATAGTCGAGGCAACCTTCACGATGATCTTCGAAGAGGTGGACGATCACCTCCGTATCTGAGTTGGTTTTGAAGTGGTGACCTTTAGCGATCAGATCGCTCCGCAGTTCTTGGTAATTATAGATTTCACCATTGAAAATAACCGCGTATCGGCCTGACTCATCAAAGATCGGTTGATGGCCGTCGGCCAAATCGATGATACTGAGGCGACGCATGCCGAAGGATAACTCGCCGTCATGCAAGGTACCTTCATCGTCGGGACCGCGATGGCGGATCAAATTGAGCATGCGCCGAACTACCTCAGCAGCATCCGTGGATGCAGCGCGATGTTGAAGCAATCGATATATTCCGGCAATACCGCACATGCTACGAAAGAAAACCTTTGGTTGAGAGATTACTTATTGCTAAACCGAAAGACAACAGCCAAGGTTTTCCACAGAATCCAGAGGTCAAGTTGCAAGGAACGTTTTTCGGTGTATTGGATATCAAGTCGTATCATTTCATCAAAGGAGAGGCGATTTTTGCCACTGACTTGCCACAATCCCGTGATGCCTGGCGTCACTTCAAAGCGGCGGCGTTGCCACGGTTTATAGTCTTCCCATTGCAAGACATCGGGACGCGGACCGACGATCGTCATATCGCCCCGAAGTACGTTGAAGAGTTGAGGCAATTCGTCTAACGATGCCAATCGCAGAAAACTGCCACCAAGTATGAGTCTGTTGCGAATATCGGGTTTCGCGGCGGCAGCATCGCTACCCATCAATTGAGTGACGTATTGGCGATGGTGGCTGGTGACGCAATACTCCTCTGGCTTCAACGTTCGAAATTTAAATATTTTGAAAAACTGGCCGCCATATCCAAGTCGCTGTTGGCAAAAGAAGACTGGCCCTTTTGAAAAGCACTTAATAAAACAAGCGATCAAGAGCATCATGGGAAGTAGAAGAGGAGATAACATCGCTATGATCAACAGATCGAGCGATCGTTTCCATATTGGCGTGGCACGGCACTTCAAGTCTGCCGACGTCTTGGGAAACTCTGCATTCAAGCTTTCCTGGATTGTTGCAATTTTTGGGGGTAAAGAGCCGCAGGCCATATCATCCGCATTGTTTTTGATAAGGTTTGGGTTGGAATCGTTTTTCATGCGATCAACTTTCAGACATCGCCGCATCCAAAACTCCAAATAACAGGGGGGACATACGCTAGTCCTGGTACCCCACCGAAAGTCGACAAACTCCAATCATTTAAAAGCTTCTTCGATTCGCCCTGAAACGGACCGAAACTTCTGGTGAGCGATCTCGTTGGCTTCGTACTCTCATTATGTTTCGACGTAGCTTGGTCGATTCGGTGTTCCGAATGAAAACCTGGAAATTCGGGGTGTGCGTTCAGACGGTAACGAGTTTGACTACAACTCCGAATCGTCGGAAAATACCAACGATGCCGGGAGGTTTGTCGAGTCGCTCAAAGGTGGGGGGGGGGAGGTCATCTTCGGGCGATGTTTTGTGGTAGACTACAAAAAGTGCTAACCTGTTCCTAAGGCTCTAAGACCGGTGCAGTTTCAAGCCAGAAATTGGAGACAATTCGTGCCTATTTACGTTTATGAAGAAGTGCTTCCCGATGGAGAAGGTGGTGAGCAGTACGAATTGTTTCAAAAGATGAGCGATCCTCATTTACAGAATCACCCGGAAAACGGCAAACCGATTCGACGTATTTTGGCCGTACCTTCTATAGGTGGCGTCTGGTCGGATGCCCATGCCAATAAGAGCCTTAGCGATAAAAATCTCAAAGAGAAAGGATTTACGAAGTACGTAAAAACCGGTGACGGCACCTATGAGAAAGTGGTCGGGAGTGGACCGAATACGTTGTCCGGAAACGACGATTAGCGTCGGAATGATCCGTTGCTAACCCAGATTCTTGCCAAACATTTTAGTCAGCTGACTGGGCATCATAATTTGGTTTTTTCGGATCGAAAACCTGTAACGCTTTTGTCGCGAGTTGACGCATTGATTTCAGGGATGGGCTTCGAGGAAAAAATCTTCTTGGGATCTTTAGCCAAGCCCGGTTGATAAGCGAATTCCGGTGACTTCTTAAGATGTGGTCCGGGCATCAACCGAAGAGCTCCCTTATCGCGGAACTGGGGGGTAATAAAGCTGTCTTGCATCCAGAGAGCATTGTCTTCCCCTTTGGCGTTTAGGTCATCCAAAATACTGATTGGATTACAGGGAATAGGGTTAGTCAAAGTTAAAACAAAATTTCGGCTAAAGTCGATCGATCGCACCGTACGGACTCGATCCATAAAGAACGGTTTACCAATGATGGTGCAATCCTCAAAGGTAATCCATTGATTAGCCGTGCCACTCCAACTGTATAGCACTGTTACATGCGGCCCGAAGAAACAATTTCGGAAATTGAGGCTTTCTGACTGCAGATCCGCTCGTCCGGCATAACCAAATGCATAAGGTGCTTCGGGTGGGTTTGACAATTGATCCACGGACAGACCTGGACCGTTATTGAATACTGAATTTTCAACCCACAAAAAGCCTCCATGTAGATCGCTTCGATCGTTGCTAGCTTCCCAGGTAAGCGGCCTAATAACAATCATCCCACCAAAAGTAATTTCCATAGTTGGGTGTCGCGAATTTGCAAAGTTGATGAAGGAACAGTTGCTGATTCGCAAGCAGGAAGCGGATGTATGCAGAAAATAGTGTTTTGAGTTGGGGCGGCGAATATCGGTCGTGAAATGAATTCCATCAAGCTTAATCGATCGACAGGAGGCATAGAGCATTAAAAGTGGTTGGACAGAGCCATCAGGTGAAGGTTGGTGAAAAGCCTTGCCTAATTGAACATTTGGTGAATCTGTTAGCTGAACAGTTGGAGATTGGCCTATAGCGGCCCGCAGATGTATATGAGGAATGTTTTCGACATTGATCACGCCACTTCCCGAATTCAAATCGTAATTGCGTGAGGGGGTGTAGATTGCGCTATCCTGTATTTCGATGATGTCATCATCGTTTAGGTCCACAAACGCTGCTTCCAGAGTTTTGTATGGGCCGTTTTTAGAGTCCACCTTAAGTATTCTGGGCTTGCCGCGAGGAGTTGTGGCTAGCGATGGGTTGTTTCGCCCATCCTCCATCAAGCAAGCGAGGGTCGGTGGCAGTGAGTCCTGCTTGATTCCAATTTCCTCTAGGGAAAAGCCTTTCGGCAACTTTCGATTTTCGACACTATCGCTATCTACCAAAAAATCTCTCGCGTCGACTTCATGCAATTCTCTTTCTGTGGGGCGAACCCTAAAGTTTGGATCTATGAGTACCATATCTCCAGCGGAAATGCTGAATGCATCCAGAAAGTCTTTGGTGGTCGATTTTTTGTCTCGCACCGGCAGAGGGAAATCCATTTGCGATACTAGGACATCATCCAGTTTGATGCGAATATATTTCGCCCATTCATCGCAATTCAGGCGATTGTCATCCTGTCCCGCGAAGCGGACGAAATTACCTCGGCCATTTGCTGAAAAGTTGACGATGGTTTTCTTGAGATCCATTTCGCATGCTGTCTTGGATTGACGGCCGGACAATCGATCTGAAGGTATGCCGCATAAAGATTTTGCATTGTATAGCGTGCTATTTTCGCATTCGAAGACGACCGAGCTTGTCGTGTGGCCGATTTGAAGCAGATCGCCGCCACCACCAGCCCACAGGACGTTCGAGCATTTGATAAATAGGTTGGCTTCACCATCTATCCGGGCCAAATTGTCGAGTCGACCACCGCGCAAGATGGTATTTGTAAAGTTTATTCGTACGTTGTGGGTATCTGAGCCTTTCGAAATCAAAAACGGGAATGGTTGTCCTGCTGGAAAGCGAGTGAGCTCATCGGGACTTGCGGTCACCGTGCAATTTTCAAACTCGATTGAGCCCTCTTTGCATGCAACCACCGATTCCAGTTGGAAGCGTGCATGACCTCCTACACCAAGGTGTAAGTTAACAAGCTTTAGATTAAGTTTTTCACCGTGAATCCAAGATTGTGCCGGAGCTTCACCCGCCGTGGTCACATTGCTCGTTTTCGCTTGGCGGATGATCGGCCAATAGTCCGCCCCATTCACCGAATCACCTCGAATGGTTAGGGGCGTTTTATCCGTCAAATCGGTAGGATGCATTTCAAGTGGTCCACGGTGGCGGATCAAAATTGTGTCATTCGGTTGAGCTTGTTGCAGTGCTGTTTGCAGGTCGGGAATTTCTCCAGTTCCTAGTCCGACGATCAAGGTTTTCGGAGCGGCGTTATCCGGTGTGATGGGATTGGCTGAATCTGGGGTCCCGGATTTGTTCTCGAAACCGGGATCCATCGGAGGCTCGGTGGTAGATGTTTTGCTAATCTCATCGCCCCCTTCGCTGGACTTGGACTTTGAGTTCTGGTCCCTATCAGAATCCTGTGGCGGCATTGGTGGAGGCACAACAGGCGTCGGAGGAACATTCGTTGGAGGCCGCTTCCGCATTTTCACAACAACATTTAGGGTCGCGCTATCTTCTGACTTAAACTCATGAGAAAAAGGTTCAAAGCCTTCTTTCTCGATGGTCAGGATATGAACGCCATCTTCTACGGCGATTTGCACAGGATTCTTGGTTGCGTCGGTGAATGCATATTTTGGCTGTTGATCGATAGCGATCGACGCACCGGTTACTTCGCGTAATTGCGAAGGATCGAAGGCGATCGTCAGCGACTTTGGCTGCGAGCTAAAATAGGTAAAGCCAAGAACTCCAATTGCAACGGCGATGAGCAAACCTGTTACGATAGGAGTCAGCCCTAAACGCGATTTCTTTCGTCGGTCTTTCGCGACTTTAGGAACGGGCATCAGCTTTGGGATCGAAGCGGTGGAGGGTGGGGTCGGTTGGGGAATCGTTTCATTGATCTGCCGAGAGCGACTATCGGTCACCGTTGGGTCATTGGCCAAAATTAGCGTTTCGAGAAAAGCATCGTCCGAGGTGACGGCGGCATTTACCTGGGAAGTACTGTCCGACAAGGGGGTCGCCGAAAGTATCTGCTGAAGCATATCGGCCACAATCGCCATGGATTGAGGGCGGTCGTCCGGTGATTTCGCCAACATTTTTTGAATCAATGAGTCGACAGATTCCGGTGCATCATTTCGGCGAGCCCGAATAGAGGGGACCGGCTTTTCGCGATGAGCCAAGATTCGACTTACCAAAGTACCTTCAGGGAACACCGCTTCTCCGGCGAGCAATGTATAAAGAGTACAACCCAAACTGTAGATGTCGCTGCGAACGTCAGCCGATTTGGTATCTACGCCTTGTTCGGGAGATAAAAAGTCGACCGTCCCCATCATCGCGCCGTCCGATGTGAGGGAAAAATCTTCCTCCGAATTCTGTTCGCGTACGATACGCGCAAGTCCCAGATCCAGAATCTTGATAAAACCGAATTTGTCGATCAGTAGATTTGCGGGTTTAATATCACGGTGAATGATTTGTTGCTCATGCGCGTATTGCAAGCCTCGAGCGACTTGCATTGTGTACTGTAATGCTTGATTGAGCGGAAGGGGACCGTTTTTATCGATGAGCGATTTCAGGTCTCCACCTTCGACATACTCCATCACGAGGTAGTGTATACCGTTTTGTTCTCCGGCATCGAAAGCAGTGACGATGTTGGGATGTATTAATTTGGCAGCAGCCAAAACCTCTCGTTGGAAGCGTTTCACAGACTCAAATGATATTCCCCCTTTTCGTCTGAGCACTTTCAATGCAACAACCCGATCCATCGATTTATGGCGCGCCTTATAGACACTTCCCATACCTCCTTGACCGATTTTATCGAGGAGTAAATAGGGGCCTAAGGAAAGGGTGGTCGGATCCTTGGCGAGCAATAGCTTGGCTTGAAACAGCGTCAATTTGCCAAGTTGCATCGCTTGACGAGCGAATTGTTGCGGCGTCGGAGTTGTATTGTTTTTTTGGAACGCGAGCAGAATTTCGGTAACATCCGAATTGGTGAGTAAGGAATGCGATATTGCTATTCGACAGATTTCCTCAACGCTGACATTAACTTCCGGATTCTTGTCGCCGCTAGTTGTTGAAGTATCTCGATTCATGGCTCATCTTTCGGGTGTTTGCTTCATCATAACAATATCAAGATCGCCAAGCCTTTGCAATTAACGCTGTCGGCATTCTGACATTGCGGCAGGATGATGTTCTCAATGTAAGCTTCCAGCTTTGTCAAAAGTTGCTAGTGCAAAGGGGGGGATGGGTTGTCAAATACCCCTACAAAATCGTAGGGAATAAAGCTAGTTCCGACCTTGAAATTCGAAGCAGGCTAGAGCTTGGCCGGTTCGCACGAAGAATCTTCCTTCACACACTGCGGGATGCGACTGAAAATCGATCTCAGTTCCTAGGGATAGAGAGCTGAGTTGTGTTGGAATTGGTTGTGACACATCGAACAACGTCAAGTCGCCGGATTGGGTAAGAATCAAGAGTCGTACCTCGTTCCCGATCATGGAGGCATATCCAAGCAGGTGCTCATCGTCGCTGGTCCAGAGAGTGTCGAGGCTGATTGCATCGAGAACGTGTAGTCCTTCATAAGCAACATACAGGCGATCGCCAAGGAGTATGGGGGTGTGGGAGTCTGGACATAAATCGAGTTGTGTCGCTTCGGCATCGGGTAACGGTATACCGTCGACAAAACGGTAGCGTCGCAGTCCGTTGTTCTCAGAGATCAGCCATAGCATATCATCGCGGAGTAGCGGAGTTGGCACATTGAAGTCACCGCTGACTTTGGGAGCGATGGTCCACAATCGTTGACCTGTTTCAAGATCCCAACCTCCAATACTTTTTTCATCCAAGCCAACCGCTTGAGCTTTACCATGAGGACTGCCATACACAAACGACGAATACGAGATTGCCTGCGTTCCGCTCCGCCACTGTTCCTTGCCGGTGGAAATGTCGAATGCAACTAGATTTGCCGTTCGACTGCCAACTTGCGTGATCAGCAAATCGTCAACGACTAAAGGCGTGCCAGAAAATCCCCAGGTTGGCAGAGACGCCTTATATTCTTTGGCCAGATCTTTCTTCCATATCGATAAGCCTGTCTGGCGATTGACACAGTGAAGGTGGCCGAATGCGCTGAGCAAAATAACGCGATCTTTCAAAATAAGTGGCGTTGCTCTAGGTCCACGACCATAGTCCATTTCGCCCGTGCAGGCTTGAACAACTTGCCATCGCAATTTTCCGGTTTGAACATCGAAAGCTTGGAATAGATCTCGTTTGTCGAGCAGATCGCGGCAGGATGCGATGGCGATATCGGGTGTTGCCGCTATTCCCCCAAGTCCGATCGATTGTAGAGGGGTTTCCCAAAGTTTCTTTAATGGTTGGCTGAGCGAATCAGGGATCGTGGCCACCAAACCATCTCGATTTTCACCTCGCCAGCCGGGCCATTGATTACTCAGTTTTTTTTTGCGTTGACTGGCAACGCCGCCGGGGCTTGTTGGGGTGCAGCCATGGCGACGAAACCGTCACGGGTTTCGAGAGTGACTAACAGAGCGGGCTCGGACTTTACATTTAGCAGCGCACTGACAATTTTTTCGCGCTGTTCTTTTGAGAGTGACGAATGAACAAAAGCGGTGATGAAGGGAACTTTTTCGGTTTCTCCGACCACACGGAGATCGCCCTTTTGAATGGTGCCGCAACCTTCCAGCAATGGTTTTGCATAGCTTGAGATAACCGCGGCCATTTTCGTGCCAGGTTCCATATCCATAAGGGCGGTAGCTGCCTCAGTACAAGCTCCGATGCATTCTTCTTTGTCGGCGATACTCACCTTTCGATCGACAAAAAGTTTTTTCGGTGCGGCATATTTTTCATCGCATTCCTTTTTGCCGAACAGAATTTGATATCCGGAGAGATCTTCGAGTTTTTGAGCAGCATCATCCTTGCGAACAACCACTAATCCCCATTGAGTCGTTTTGCCATCTTTACCGGTCAATTCCAATTCAGGATCTAGAGGAACTTGCGACTCCCTGGCATCGGCTTCTACAACACTTTTTTTGCCGATCACAATATCGGCATGCCCCATCGACTCTTCCATCGCCGTACTGAGCGCGCCGGACCAATATACCTTTACATGGACTCCAAGTTGCTTTTCTAGATACTTTCCGAGGAACTCGTACTTCCGCTGTGCGTATCCTTGCACGCAGGCACATGCCAACGGAGCGGACATCGGATCCATGATGATCAGCGACAGTCCTCGATCCTTTTCGGTGGTTTGGGCGATGAGCTGGCCACTTGCATACGCAATGGGAAGACTTCCGATACCAGCGACAAATGAGCGACGATCCATAACAGAGTTTCTCAGATTAAAGTTTCAGGATTAGGCTGAAGCTAAACGCGACGACAACGAATGGGACGATAATGTTTTGCTCATCATTGCTTGATACGTTTGAAGACGCCCAAAGATTGGGTTGGAGTTCCTCTGCCAAATTCCAGGCCAAATTTGACTTGATCCTCAGAAATAAACTCGACCGATAATTTAAATGCTTCTACTTGATCGCTGAGGATCGACAGCGTCAGCTGATTTTCCTTTTGTTGTATGGGTAACCATTCCGTCCCATCGCCAAAAACGGAAAACTCTCCTGCCGAAACCACCTGGGCTTTATTCTCACTTTCGAAAGTGATTTTCTTGAATCCATAGATATCGAACATCGTGAGATTTTGGGCGTCTACGCTGCCGTTTTCTGCATCAGCCTCTTTCTGTTTCTCTACTTCAGATTTCTCGCGTTTTACGGTGACCAGTTCCCAGCCACCAAGAAGTTTCTTCCCGAGTCCTTCGGCTGCTTCGCGGGCAAGTTTTTCATCTTCAGTTTCGCCGGAAAAGTCTTTTTGATTCACTAAAACGCAAATCGCTGCTTCATCTTCGTACATCATGTAGTAGCGATCTAAAGTGGGATCATGTCCCAGAGCAACGTGTTTGCAACCACCGCCAATTTTGGCTTTGCCAATCGTGGCGATCAAGTTTCCTGCTGCATCGAATCGTTTAATCGTACCGATGCTAGATTCTGCCGTCAGCACATCGCCGTTGTCGCAGCATCGAATATTCATGGGGTTGCAGCAGCTGCCAAAACCTGTTTTGCCACTTCGATCCTGATTGCCAAATTTTGATGTCAATTTTCCTTTTTGGTTGTAAACCGCAACGCGGAACTTGGTATTTTCGGCGACTAGCAGTTGCTTGCCTTTCGCTTGAATGTCCATCTGACCACAGCAGCCCGAAACACCCTTTAGGACGATCTTCGGTTCTTCAAGTTCCTTGTTGACCCGCCAAATGTCGTAGCCGTACCCGAGATTAGCAGGACATGTAACAAAAACATCTTCGTCACCGACAGCAATAGAACGAACTTGACCCATATTGGCAATCGCCGAATCAACCTCCTCATCGGCGATCGGCTGCCCCACCGCGAATTGCTTCACGTATTCGGAATACGATTTTCGCATGTTTTCGAGTTCCTCCATCGATATTTGTGTCAGCTGCTCGATGTAGGCGACGTCCATTTCACCGTCGGACTCTGTTGCTTCCCGATTTTCATCCTGGGGTTTGTCGCTATCGACTTCTGTTTTCGGCTCTTCTGGTTTCTCGGTAGTCTTATTCTTGATAGCAATCGCTTTATCAATCATGGCGATCTGATTCTCATAGCTCGCGCTCATGCTCTTGCGTTCTTGTTCGAGTTTGGTTTTCGCCTTATCCCGCAAGTTATCAACGTCGACAAGATTGGGCGTCGCGCCCATCTTGATCAATTTGCCATCGCTCGCGATCTTCGCGACCTTACCACCGCCGGCCACATAAAGTATTCCATCGGTATCGTAGTTCACCGCGCTCGGGGCGAAATCGAGTTGGAGTTCTTGAACAAGTTCAAAGTTGGGGGAATAAAACAGAATTAAACCGTTTACGGTTTGATTGTTGACTACGGCTCCGTTGGTAGAAACGGCAGCCACGATATTTCCTTTTGAATCCAAGCAAAATGTCTGAAGAGTTACATCAAGTGATGTGTGCTTGGGCCGGAACAATTTAAACTGTTTATGCGTTGGAGAGAGGACAGAATCGGCTTTTATCTCAAAGGCTTGTAAATTCGCCGTCGTAAAACAAGGCACAGGGCCAATACTCAAAAAGCCCAAGCACAATAAGTTCGCTAAGAAACGTTTGCGGATCATCCTGTTTATATCTCCAAAAAAGTTCCCAGCACCAAAAGTTACGGCAAGTTAAAGCGTTGAACAGCAAAGAAAACCAGAAAAGCATGATCGTTCAGGCACTGCTTTCTATAGCGGAGCTTGCTGGATCGTTGAAGGCGAAAGCTTTGCAATTTTTAATCCTACATCCCACGCAACATTATCGCGGCAATGACTCGCTGGTGTCAATAAAACTTGCTGCGTCACGCGATACGATTTGATGGGGGAATTCATCTATATGTGTGGAATACGATTGCAATTTCGTTTTGATGTCAATGCGCGCACAGATGGAAGTCGAGTACGAAATGGCTGAAGCGGTTGCCTTGGATCAACACATTTTTCTATCGGACGTGATGGTGGGCCGAATCTAGCCACAAGTTGCTACGAAGTTAGGTGATTTTATGTAAAAAAACACAGTAAAGTTAAGCTTTTTTACGCCAGGCTGCGAACCTTGGAACGCCGAAATTGCTGGAAATTAGAAGTCAATTTTCTTTTTGAAAGCATTGACTTGGTTCGCCACCTCCCTATTCGATGCCTATGGGATCGGCGACAATAGCGTGGTGCGAAATGGAACTGAAGGTCGGGAGCTGGAATCATGGTAGCACGAATTGGAGAGGTAGCCCCATTTTTTTCAATGGAATGTGTGAGTTTACTTGATCGTGTTCCTCGCAGCAGAACTTTGGAGGAGTATCGGGGAAGTTGGTTGATTTTGGCTTTTTATCCGAGCGACTTTAGTTTTGTCTGTCCCACGGAACTCATCTCATTCAATTCGCATATTGGCGATTTTCAGCAGCGCAATTGCCAAATCTTGGCGGTCAGTGCGGACAGCATTGACTCTCACAATGAATGGTTATCGATGCCGATTGCCGATGGGGGGATCGGAGCGATTCATTTTCCCCTTGCGGCAGATGCAGGTGGTATTGTTGCACAGGACTACGGGGTGTGGATTGGCGCCAAGCAAGTAGCGACTCGAGGATTATTCATCATCGATCCAGCAGGTATTTTGCAGTATGCGGTGGTGCATAACTTAAGCGTGGGAAGGAATCCGGATGAAGTTTTACGCGTATTGGATGCGCTCCAAACCGGCGGCCTTTGCCCTGCGAATTGGAGTGCGGGTGACGGAAAATTTGATCCGGAAGCGGTATTGAAAACGGGAACGGTTTTAGGGCATTATCGCATTCGCAAAAAGCTGGGGAGTGGAACATTTGGCGCCGTTTTCGCCGCTTGGGATATTCACTTAGAACGCATGGTAGCGATCAAAGTGCTGAAGCGAAGTATCTTCGAGTCACGCGATATCGTACTGCGTGAAGCTCGAACGGCCGCCCACCTGAACGATCCTCATATTTGCACCATCTATGCTGTCGAGCAGGAAGAAGGTTTACCATTGATCGCTATGGAGTACATCGATGGCAAGCCGTTGTCCCAATTAATCAGTGAAGGCTCTTTAGATTTCGAACTGAGTTGTAAGATTGCCTTACAGATTGCGGCGGGGATGGCTGTCGCTCACGGAGCGGGGGTGGTTCACGGTGATTTGAAGCCTGCCAACATTATGGTTAACAAAGATGGTTTGGCCAAAATACTCGACTTCGGCTTGGCACGCGTGCAGCACATGCAGTCGCAGGAAACGCTGCGACGCGAAACGCCTACGGAAGGTATTCTGGGTATGAAGTTTGAAGGCGATTTCGAATCAACGGTCGATTTTCGCCAAAGCACGCAAAGCTATTCGACCAGTTTGCGTGGTACGCTAGCATATATGTCTCCCGAACAAGCGGGAGGATACATTGGCGGAGTCGCGAGCGATACTTTCTCCTACGCCATTTTGGTGGCCGAAATGTTGACGGGGAATCGAGCGGATGCGGTTTATCAACCGTTGGAGTGGCTTTCCAAGCTTCGCGGCGGAGATGTTGCTGGTGATGTTTTAGTTGGGCTGGATGAGTGCTACCGGAATTTGCTTGAGCCGATGTTATCGCGAGAGCCTGCGGAGCGGCCCGGTATGGCGGAGATAACAGAACGCTGGCAACGGTTTATGAACTCTCGAACTCGATCATTGTCGATTTGATCGTTAGCTGTTTTTGAAAGTTGATCTAGCATGGATTTGGAAGAACGAGTCGTCAAGTTAGAAGCGTTATACATGCACCTACAAAAGTTAGTGCAAGAATTGGATCAGGTTGTCTTCTTGCAGTCGAAAAAAATCGATCAATTGCAACGCGATGTTAAGCTCTTGGTAACTGAAATTCGCCAACTTCGAGATGCGGGGCGTGATACTCGTCGCGCTGATGAGGAGATTCCACCACATTACTAGGCGCCGTAGTCTGAGGTGTCTGACGTATCGGCCCTGTTAGCATACGGTCAGACATTACTTTTCTACGGCTGTAAGGTTTTGCTTGATGCAATAGAGTTTCTCATCGGATCGAAGATATAGTTCCCCCGAGTCGGCAGCGGGAGATGCGTTGAACATGCTGGTATCGGACCTGAAACTGTTTTGGCGGATCACCTCTAGCGTGGGCTTTAATGAAGTGACGATTAAGCCGTCGTACCTGGTTTGAAACAATAGATTGTCGCCAGCTGAAATCGGAGATGCATAAACGGGACGCTCGCGCGATTGGATTTGACTGACGCGCGAGCGATGGATCAACTCGCCGTTTTCGGCGTCGATGCAGTAGTACGTACCGCGATCATCGATCCAGTAAAGTTTCGAGTCGCGCAAGATTGGCGTAGACACATAGGAGGAATTCCGGCTCTTCCAAATAACATGCGATTGGGTTACATCACCTTCACCACCGATTCGGATCGCCATAGAACCGGACGATCGGTAACCGCCGAATACATACACTCGATCTCGATCCAAAATAACGCTTGGGGATAGATTGCCAGTCAATGAGGTGGTGACATACCACACAAGTTTCCCGCTGTCTGGATTTAATCCCCATACTTCTCCGGGCACGGCGATGATTAAGTCATCCCGCTGTGCGTTTACTTTCGCGACAATTGGTGTGCCATAGGCAAGTTCTAATCCATCCGCTTTAGCCCGCCATCTCTCTTGACCTGTTTTCTTATCTAGCGCGATGATTGCTCGGCTTTCCTCGGCAGCATTTACGATGACGAGTTCTTTGTAAAGTACGAGGCTCGACGCTGTTCCCCAAGCTCGATTCCCTGATTCTTTACCAACATCGGTTTGCCACAGTTTTTGACCTTGCATATCATACGCGAGCACACCCGATTTTCCGAAAAACACGTAGATGGAACTTCCATCGGTGACAGGAGTGTTGGTCGCATAACCATGCTCGGGTACTCCCATGCCTTGATAGGCATCGTCGGGTTGTGCAGCCTCAACGGTTGCGGTCCATTCTATTTTGCCGGTCGCTCGATCAATGCTCGAAAGGTGGCGTTGCAGGTTAGAAAGAGAGCCTGTCGCATCGGCGGCGCCATAGCCCGTGTAGGATGTGATGAAAACATGTTTCTCGGTAAGTATCGGACTCGAAGATCCTGCGCCGGGCAATGGTGTCGACCAGTAAATATTTTCAGAATCGCTCCACTTCGTCGCGATATCGCGTTGCGGGTAGATTCCTGTGCCATTGGGACCGCGAAAACGGCTCCAGGTTCCCGCATCAACCTCAGCGGAATCCACGGCACTCGTTGGTTCTGGATCGGTTGGCGCTGCTGGTGTCTCATTAGTAGCTGTAGCGGCGCCCAAATGATTAGCGGTTGGAATCTGCTCTTCCGCCATGGGAGGTCGAGCGACGCTTGTCCAGGACAGCGGGTCAAACGCGGAAAGTAATCCAAATGCGACACAGACCCCAACCAGGCCAAGTCCAGCGAATAAAAGGATCGGAAACCGCTTCCGTTTGGCCGTAGGCGTTGCATTCATTTTTGAAGCCTTTTTGATGGGGAGGATTGAGCGATTGGCAGCCCAAAGCAAGGGGTGATGCGGAATTTTGCCACGTATGTCGCAAGCATAGCATCGCAAGCTTAAGCGGAAATGAAGCGGCCCAAAAGGCGATCGTATGGTATATGTTTGCTTGCCAATGCTTGGCACTCAGTATACGGGTACCACAGGGTTCGACCATCAAAGAGTGGATATTTTTTAATGTAAAGCAATCTTTGCGCATCGACCGACCAGGGTGAGCCTACATCCGGCCAACCGATTTTAGAGGGGCTTTTCTAGCGGGTAATATCCGCGTGAAAAGTCAACGAAGGTTGTCTAAGAAAAGTGGTCTCGGCGAAGATGTGGGAATGCGTTACACTTGCCAGCATGACACAGCAATTATCACCGCAAAAAGATCATCTTGTTCTCTTCCGATTTACGGGTGAGGATCGTCCTGGACTGACGTCGTCTCTCACGGCGCTTTTGGCATCTTATGATTGTTTGATCCTGGATGTAAACCAAGCTGTGATCCATCAATTATTGCTTCTTGGGCTACTGGTGCGGATCCCGGCGAGCCAAGACCGAGAACGGGTAATCGAGCAGTTGCAAATACTTGGCCAGGAAGTAGGGCTTCGGACTCGCTACCAGGGAATCTCCGATGAAGATTATGACGAGTGGGTTTCTTACCAAGGGAAATCGAGATTCATATTAACGCTTTTATCAAGAGCGATTACAGCAGAACAATTCCATGCAGTCAGCCATATGCTGGCCGAACAGGGATTGAATATCGATGTGATTACGCGTTTGTCGGGGAGGCCGCCTCGAGTCGAAACCAGTAAAAAGACTCGCGCTTGCGTGGAGTTCTCTTTGCGAGGTGAGCCGCGTGATCCAAATAAATTAAAGGCAAGTCTTCTCGAACTATCCAGTCAGCTGGACTTGGATTTGGCCTGGCAACGCGATGATGCTTATCGCAGAATTCGTCGGGTTGTCGCCTTTGATATGGACTCAACGCTGTTGCAAGCTGAAGTGATCGATGAATTGGCCAAGGAGGCGGGAGCGGGCGAGGAGGTCAGCGCTATCACCGAAGCTGCAATGCGTGGTGAACTCGATTTCGACGAATCACTCCGCCGCCGCGTATCCACCTTGAAAGGTTTATCGGCTGACGTCTTACCAAAAATTGCTGCGCGACTTGAACTCACCGAAGGGGCCGAGTTTCTGTTGGCTACGCTTCGCCGCTTCGGTTATCGAACCGCCATTATCTCCGGTGGTTTCACTTACTTCGGAAATTTTCTTCAAAACAAATTAGCCATTGATCATGTCTATGCCAATGAACTTGAAGTCGTGGATGGTACATTAACAGGTCGCGTTTTAGGTACGATCGTTAATGCGGAAAGAAAAGCAAAGTTGCTTGAGCAACTCGCGGCTGATGAAGGTGTCGATCGCAAGCAAGTGATTGCGGTTGGCGATGGCGCGAACGACTTGCCAATGCTGTCGCGGGCAGGCTTGGGCATTGCCTTTCATGCTAAGCCCCTTGTGCGGCAAACGGCAGAGCATCGTGTATCGACGATGGGATTGGACGCCATTCTCTATTTGCTCGGAATGCGAGATCGCGATTTAGCTTGAACCTAGCTGAGTCGAGAGAAATACGGAAAAAGTCCTCTCGATGCAGAGACGCCCGATCATTAAAGGACCAAACAGCTTCTTTCTCGGGATTCGTTTTGTCTCTACTGCAAGCGGGCGTGTCGAGCGATTATACTCTGCAGATTGGCGATATTCGGGCTCTGGCTGAGTATCAAAGCAAACGAATTATCAACGCAGGCATTCGACGTAACTTGATATCGGTCCGATGGCCTCCGTACTGGTTCCTCAGTGCTTTTCTTTTTCTTCTTTTGGCAGCTTGGTGATGAAATGAAGACCTTTAGTTTTTCCTTTTTTCTTCTGATAAGTTTGCTTAGCGCAGTGACTGCACGAGCTGAGGTTCGCTTGCCAGCTGTTTTCTCTGACCACATGGTCTTGCAGCAAAAGCAAGCGATTCGTGTATGGGGTTGGGGAGATAAAAGTGAGGAAGTGGAAGTTTCGCTCGGAAAATCCGCGGTTAAAACGGTCGTCGATGATATGGGGAAATGGGAGGTCAAGTTACCTCCACTCGAGGCAAGCGTCGAGCCACTGAAATTGTTGGTGAAAGGAAAGAATCAAATTGAGTTCAAGGACGTGCTCATCGGCGAAGTGTGGCTTTGCTCTGGGCAATCCAATATGGAATGGAGTGTAGCGGCTAGCGGCAATGCTCAGCAGGAGATTGCTGCGGCCAAATATCCCTTGATCCGCCATATCAAAGTTCCACTCGTACAATCTAATGTGCCGTTGGACAACTTCAACGGTAGCTGGCAGGTTTGCTCACCGGAGACTGCTGCAGGATTTACCGCATGTGGTTATTTCATGGCTCGCAAATTGCAAGAAGAACTCAAGATCCCGATCGGTCTAATTAATTCTTCTTGGGGTGGTACACGCGTAGAGCCTTGGACACCGCCAGTTGGCTTCCAAAAAGTAGAGGCGCTACGCGATGTTTATGAGAGTGTGATGGGACGCACTCCAGGCACTGATGCGTATACCACTCGTTTAACGAAGCACATCAAGGAGTTGGAAAATTGGACGGCTCGTGCAAAGCAGCAATTGAAAGCGAATGAACTTGTCTCGCCCAGTCCTAATTATCCAAATGAGCTAGCGCCTTTTGGGAGCAATCAGGATCCGACGATGCTTTACAACGGTATGATTCATTCGATCGTAGGCTACGGTATTCGTGGAGCGATTTGGTATCAGGGTGAATCGAATCATAACGAAGGCATGCTATATCTAGAGAAGAAGAAAGCTTTGATCGGTGGTTGGCGCGAGTTATGGGGCCAAGAGTTTCCCTTCTACTATGTGCAAATTGCTCCATATCATTATGGCGATGAAGATCCGACGATACTGGCAAAATTCTGGGAAGCGCAAGCGGCCGTCCAATCAATTCCCAAAACAGGAATGGTCGTCACCAACGATATCGCGACAGTGAATGATATCCATCCACCCAATAAACAAGATGTTGGACTGCGGTTAGCCCTATTGGCTTTACAGAAGGATTATGGCAAAACCGATATCGTTGCCGAGAGTCCCGAAGTAACCAAATTGGAGCCAGCCGCAGACCAATTGGTTTTACAATTCAAAAATACAGGTGGCGGACTGAAGACTCGCGATGGAAATGCACCTACCCATTTTGAAATAGTAGGCGTGGGATCGAAGGGATTTCAGGCAGCCGTTGCGCGGATTGATGGTGATAAGATTATTCTTACTTCAGAAAAGGTTAAGCAACCAACCGCTTTTCGTTTTGCCTGGCATAAATTAGCGGAACCGAATTTATGCGGTGGGACGGGATTGCCTGTGGGCGCATGTCGCGGTGGTGAGGTACCCGATTTTCTGAGCACTCTACCCAACGCGAAAGCATTTCGTTTGGTATATGACCTCGACTTGAGCAAGTTGGGAACCGACATTAAGTACGATATAGATCGTAGCGGGGAAGTTGGAGCGTTTACGCGAGTGGGTTATCTGTTGGAGTTAATGGCTGCAGGTGGTGAAGAGCAAAATCTTTTTGTATCGATGGATGCCTTTACGGAGGATACCAAAAAACTTGGCATTCCCACAGCTGCATCTGGGGCAATTTTTCAGCAGATCGTGACCGGTTTGGAAGTGTATTCGAATCTAGAATCGATCGTTTCAGGGAATTTTGAACAAGGGAACATTGAATTCTGGCCGGACAATTATGTTGCCGATAATCTGGCAGCAGTTCCAGGTGCGGAAAAAGATGTTTACGATTGGGGTGATGGTCGCTTCCCACCGGTAGATGGTTATGGTTCGATGCAGATTCATAACTTCAGCAAAAAGCAAACCTTATTCGCCATCAATCATTGGCGCACAGGTGCAGGAGCCGATATTGGCATCGGCAACTCACCTGGACAGACGCGAGACTGGACCTTCAGTGCAACAGCGGGGACGTTTACGCAAAAAAGGTTGAGGGTATTTGTAAGGTAGTTTTTAGTTTTTAGTGGTGCGGTTTTGTGTTGGTTGGTGGGAGTCTTTTTATCGGTGCGAGAGAGGTTTGAGGTAAAATCTTAGGCGATCAGCAATGGACTTAAAGAGATGCGCCGCGCCGATACTCCAACGGCGTGACACCCGACGCTTGACGAAACGCGCGAGTGAAAGCGCTTTGGTCGCTATAACCGCATTGCTGTGCGATAGCTGCAACCGACAGATTTGTTTCGCGCAACAATCTTGAAGCGATCGTGATTCGCGTCTTCACAATCAATTGAGAAGGCGTCAGTCCAAAAAGTTTTTTCGTCAACCGAGCTAATCGCGCTGGCGATAGCCTCGAACGAGTTGCCAAGAGAGCTGGAGATAATTCCATCGCTGGTGTTTGCTCGAAGGTCTCCATGACTTCGGCAAAAGTTTTCGGTATTTCGTCGGTTCGGACGGAGGATCGTACATCGCGCGAAAAGCCAATTAAGCCTATGGTACGTCCTAGACTATCTTTCAGTGGAATCTTAGAAGTCAAGCACCACACCGGTTCATTCGGTCGATGCCACTGCAGTTCCAAATGATCCAATAAGGGCTTTCCACTGCGTAGTACGAGTTGATCTTGTTCCGTGGGAATGCTTCCAAACTTACCGGGACATATCTCCTGAGGTGTTTTACCGATAGCTTCGCGTTCGGACTTGAGACCATGTCTTGCCAGCAAAGAGTCATTCACAACCACATATCGGCCAGCTATATCTTTGATAAAAAAAGCAATATCGGCTGTCAGATTAAAAAGGGATTGCAGCACACGCACATCGATCGATTCTAAACTCACCACCATGTTTAACCCTGTTGGTCGCGATGAATAATTCACAACTGACTACTTTCGAGTGTGTCATTAAGATAAGCCTGAGGAACCCATTTTTCCTTTGCAACCTTTATGCGTCAAGCTTAATGAGGCAACAACATCACGGTTTCGCCGATGAAGAAAAAATGGCGATATTCGCTCTATTACGGATAAAAAAGTGAGTACGTTTATCTCCCATTTTTGAATACAAGAATTTGTGCGCATTTCACTGGAAATTCATCGCTTGAATTCTACACAGAAGCACTTTCTGTGACGTTGGCAATGTGATCTGCTACACTAGGCAAACGTTGGATTGTCTTTCGTTAACTTTCCCCGTTTGCTGTGTTAGCTGATGTTCATGAAAAACATTTTTTTTCAAGCTTTCATGTTTGTGTTTTTTACCGTCTTTTCGTTCAGTGCGGCTCGAGCAGAACCACCTCGAGAGGGTCTCTATGCGTGGTATCAAGAGGATGGCGTGTCCGTACAGGGGGTAACTGTTCGTTCGTGGGCGAGCGAGGTTCTTCGCGATAGGGTAACTTTGGATCGTGCTGTGGGACGACCTCGCTTTATTCGAGTTGCCACCCCTACGGGAAAGAAGAGCATCATTCGCTTTCAGCAAGCTGCGCTCTGGCAGACCGTTCAAAAATGGGGAACGTTAACAGACCCTAGAACCATCCTCATTTATGCGAAACTTGCTAAGCAGAGTGAGGGTGTGCTATTCGACGGTAGTACTCGCAAAGGTATGTCACCCTGCCGGTGGAAAGGTGATCGATGGGATACATCGGGTATAGTCAAAGGCGCTTCAACACCCGATACCTGGCAACCTCATACCTTCGTTTACGAACAGACTTCAACGACATTGGGTGGCTTTATCGTGGGAGCGAATGTGGCAACTGAAGAGAAGCTTACGTGTGATATCGCTGAAATTCTTGTTTATTCTCGTCTCCTGAGTGACGACGAGTTAGAGCAAGCACAAAAGTATCTCAGGGTAAAATGGGGAGAGCCGCAGGATCTTCCTGCCAGCGAGCAGCCGAACGTGCAAGCACTGCCCAATGTGGAAGGTGTTACACAGCAAGTGATACGGACCGCTGGCGATGATGGCGTCCATACATTCCGAATACCAGGACTAGCCACAACAAAGCAAGGTACGCTGATCGCCGTCTTCGATGCTCGTAATCGCAGCGGAGCGGATCTGCCAGGTGATATCGATGTAGGAATGATGCGCTCGACAGATAATGGCGATCATTGGGGTCCGCTGCAGCGGATTATCGATTTCGATGCGACCGTTGCTGGCTCGCAAGGTAATGGCGTAGGAGATCCGGCGGTCTTGGTGGATCAAAGAACGGGCACCATTTTTGTCGCGGCATTATGGTCGCGGGGTGGTCGCGCTTGGCATGGTAGCGGTCCCGGCTTATCGCCAGAAGAAACAGGACAATTTGTGATTGTTAAAAGCACAGATGACGGCGTAACTTGGTCGCAACCGATCAATATTACGAAACAAATCAAGAATCCGGCTTGGCGATTGTGCTTTAATGGTCCCGGCAACGGGATTCAACTTACCGATGGATCGCTGGTTTTTCCCGCTCAGTACCGCGATGAAAAAGCGATGGCTCATTCCTGCTTTATCGTCAGTCGCGATGGGGGTGAAAATTGGCATATCTCCCCGCCCGCAATCCCAACGGCCATTCCCACCAGCGAGAGTGCGATTGCACAATTGGAAGATGGGTCGCTGTTGCTTTCGATGCGAAATGAATCGCGAGCCGGTATTCGGGCCTGGGCACGTTGGGAGTGGAAAGAGGATCTACTGAACGGCAAATGGAGTGAGCCATGGTACGTGGTAACCGAACCAACTTGTATGGCATCGTTGATACGAGGCCCTCAAGGCGTTCTGCTCTTTTCCAATCCTAATCATCCTCAGAAACGCGTCGCGCTCACCGTACGACGAAGCAAGGATGGGGGAAAGAGCTGGGATGAAGGTCGAGTTTTGGAGCCAAACGGTGCCATGTATTCCTGCATGACCGTACTCCGCGACGGGCGAATTGGGATCCTTTACGAAAGCGCTGCGGCTGAGGGATTGGTTTTCGCGCGATTCGAACCTTAACGCATTCGCCGATTTTGGCTAAATAGGCGTCAAAGTGTGCATAATCGCTGCACTTTCTTGCCGTTCGTTATGTTTCCGTCATCATGGATCATGATTTTATAGAAGCTGTGGGGCACATTTCAGCGATATCTCTATCTCCTATTTAGAGATGCTTCCGTCCGATTTGTACTCTTGAAGGTACTTTATTCAGCGTACCCGCTCACACTCCCACCAATTCCCCCCCAATGATGCAAACGACTAAGCCGCAGACGCCTGTGCAACAATCCGCTCGAACTTTGGATGGAGCGATGGCGAAGCCATCGACTTCGCGTTCATCCAATCGGCAGTGGTTTCTATTGATGCTTGTAATCACGCTCATAGCGAACGCTGCGATCTTGGTATGTCAGCAGGTTGCCATCCGTTTGCTTGCACCCACGATCGGCTCGTCGATCGAAACATGGTCTTCCATTCTGGGAGTCTTTTTGCTTGGGATTGCGCTGGGTAACTTTATCGCTTGTCGATTTGCGGATCATTATTCACCCAAACGACTCATTGTATTTAGTATTATTCTCGGTGCGATATCGGTGTGGCTGATGCCTCAGATCGCAAGTTTTTTCGAAGCGACGAATTGTTTGGGTTCGCTTCCATTATCATGCCAAATCTTGGTGGCATCATTTGCTGTATGTTTACTCCCCGGCATTGCCTTGAGCCTGATTACTCCACCTTCGATTCGCAGTCTGGTACAAACACCAGAGCAAGCAGGGGCGATTTCTGGGAGTATTTTCGCGCTGGGCACCTTGGGAAGTTTGCTTGGAAACTATCTAACCGGTTTTGTTTTCCTGGCTTTTTTCGGGCTCGACAGTGTCATTTTGGCAACCACAATTTCGTTGGCCCTCTTGGCTATGTTGGTCTGCCTGATAGGTAGAAGCGGACCAAGCCATACCGCATGTCACCGCGAAACGACAGCCAGCGATTTGCAGCGGTCGACGGACGCTTACGGAATACCCCTCAAGCCTAATGCAAGTTTATGCTTGGTCCATGCAGTGATCATCGTAACGGCTTGTAGTTTTGTTTCAGGCGCATTGGAAGGAGCTGCGTTTCGTATTCTCGCGCCCATGGTAGGAGTCTCCATGTTTTTAACTGCCGGCGTTGTGGGTGTCGTGCTCACGGGAATGTCGGTTGGCAATTGGTGGGGCGGAGTACTCGCAACCCGCTATGGAACCGACAACATGCTGAAGCGATCTTTGATGTTGGCTTCTCTCAGCACAATCTTTGTTGCCGTGATTTGGTCGACATTGCTCCAGTTTGAATTATTCGATGCTCTACCCATGATCCCGA
>JBIKMB010000322.1:0-5397 GCA_044359485.1 Pirellulaceae bacterium
GTAACATTGATTTCAATCCAACTGCCGCGATCAGGAATGATTCGCGCACTTGGAACATTGCGATCGCTGGTCCCTTCCGTTTCTTGTACGAAATCAACCCCAGGACTGCGGTGCAATTGATTGACCACCACGCGTTCGGCACCGTTGATGATGAATTCACCACCACCCAGCATCACCGGAATATCGCCCAAGTAAACTTCTTCTTCGTACGGTTGTTCGCGATTCAGCCGCAAATAGACCTTAAGTGGTTTACCAAACGTCAGTCGCAACTGTCGGCACTCTTCGGGAGAGTACCGAGGCTTACCAAGCTCATATCGCAGGTACTCTAGACTGACCGTACCATCATAGCTCTGGATCGGGAAAATTTCGCGAAACACCGATTCCAAACCATGGTTCTTGCGTTTATCTGCAGGAACGTCTTCCTGCAAAAAACCTTCATAGCTTTTGGTCTGCAGAACCGTCAGATCCGGAATCTGAAACGCCTCACGTCCCGAACCGAATTGGCGTACGGCTTTTGGATTCAATCGTCGCTGGGAAGATGTTGCCATTAACTACAGAAACTCCTCTGGGAGATTTCGAATTTCGAGCAGTTGCGGTTTGCAACTACCCACTACGTCACGCTCTCAATACGTATCGCTAGCCCACGAAAAGCCCACTCGGCTCACCAAACACCATCCTCGAAGAAGAGGCATACACTGGGCAAAGTGCACCTCTGGTAAACACTGACCCGGGGAAAATCCCTCGCTCTACGCCAATACCACACCCATCCATGCGTTGCAGTTTTGTGCATAAAGTCTCTGGAAATAACGCCATCAGAAACCGCAGGGTCCAAAGAATGTAAAGGAAGATCCTGCCTAGACCCATAAGCAACAGTTCCCACGTCGAAAATCCTGCCGCTAAATTTGAAATTTTTCCGCTTTGTCGCATCGGCGTTCGCTGATTCTCTTTTTCCGAAACTGCACCCGCGTGTTTGCCTGAACGCGAACTCAACCCTTCAGCTTTCGCATCCTCAGACTTCGCATCCTCAGACTTCGCAACAAAAAACGTTCGCTTCGTTGATCCGAAAGCCGAGTTGCGAACGCCTAACAACCCATTTTTCTGTCGATCCACCGCAGTTCCCCGACGAGTCGCAGCAATTGGCGCACACGTCGCGTGTGCGCGTAGAACAACCCGACCGCAGATCAGCCAAAAATTCCAAATCGGATTCACGGCGACCCCTGGAAACACGGTGTTTCTGAGAAACATGAAGCTCCTTGGAAACCCGACGTTAGTCGTTGAGTGCAAACAACTTATAGCTGCTCGCCCAACAGCGACTACGCCCTTAGCTCGAACATAAACCACGAACGCTCAACAGTATTCACAAGCGATAGTGTACCGCACTTAGCCAATCCTGGCAAACCCAGGATTGGCTAAGCCTCAATTTGGGGGTGGTGGTAGACCAATACCAAACCAAATTACTGTTGCACTATTACTTCAATTCCACTGTGGCGCCAGCTTCAGCCAACTGGGCCTTGAGCTTTTCAGCGTCTGCCTTAGAGACAGCCTGCTTGATGGTTACAGGAGCGCTTTCAACCATCTTCTTGGCGTCCATCAAGGATGCGCCAGTGATGTTCTTAACCACCTTAACCACTTCGAGTTTCTTGTCGCCAGCGGCGGACAAGACCACATCGAATTCGGTTTGTTCTGCAGCCTTGGCTGGAGCAGCGTCGCTGGCTGCAGGAGCAACCATGACTGCGCCGCCGGCAGCAGCTTCGATACCGTGTACATCTTTTAGATAATCGCTAAGTTCCTTCGCCTGCTTCAGGGTCAGGGTTACGATTTTGTCGCCAAGTTGACGAATGTCATCTGCAATAGCCGTTTCAGACATGACCTAAGCTAATCCTCGTTCAGAAAGTTCTTTTCTTTCGGTTGGCACTTGCAGCACCCACCGCACCCAAATCATAACAATTGTTCCCGAGCTTTGTGTAAGGACTGCATCGGAAAGTCCCAACAAACCAAATTTGTTTCGTTGCCAGCTGCTTGAACCTAAATGGATTAGGACTCTGTAGCCGACTCGTCTTTTTCGGTGATCTTCTTGATTTGACTGGCCAACTTGCCTCCAGGCCCTTTGATCTGGCCGGCCAACTTGCGTCCCGGACCAAGAATCTGACCAACCAACATCGAAATCTGTTCTCGGCGATTAGGCCACTTGCTGATGTCTTTGAGCTTCTCTGCCGAAACTCGCTCACCATCCATCACACCACCCTTCAGCGCGAACTTAGCAAACTGTCCGCTCTTCTCGATGGCTGTCATCGCCTTGGCAAGTGACACAAAATCCTCACAACCCCAAATCACCGCCAAGCTGCCTGACATATCGTCAAACGCTGGCCGCAAAGAGGTCCCTTCGGTCGCGCGAGCTGCGAGAGTTCGCTTGACCACCATTACCTGAATTCCCTTGTCACGCAGCGCTTTTCGCAGCGCATATGTCGCATCAGACGGCATGCCAACCACATCGGCTAGCACAGCATCCTGCACACCGGACAAGCGACGTTTTACGTCGTTGGAAACCAAACCTTTAACTAGCTTGC
The DNA here is from genome assembly GCA_044359485.1 of Pirellulaceae bacterium. Lineage (GTDB taxonomy): Bacteria > Planctomycetota > Planctomycetia > Pirellulales > Pirellulaceae > JAFLCP01. The sequence continues at coordinate 2,568 of JBIKMB010000322.1, forward strand.
TCATAGCGTTTCTGCTTTCCCAACTTTTACCAGACTTCATCAAACCTGGTATTCTGACTCAACCCTGGTATTTTGATTCAATCCTGGTGCTCTTGACCGAACCTGGATTCTGTATGCCCTGCACTTACCGAGCAGCTAGCAACTTAAGCCTTTTGCACTAAGTTGTTTTTCACCTAGCCGCTTCTCACTTCGCCGCCGATCGCTCGGCCGCTGCTAAACTAACCGCTAATCCGAACACTTGGAGTCATTGTACCGCAAAGGGCGACTGACTTGACGTAAGTACCGCGTACGCTATTCGGCTTGAGCGTATTGAGATATTCCAAAAATGCCTTGACATTGTCTGTCAATTTCGCGGCATCAAAACTCAACTTGCCCACCACTGCGTGAACGTTACCACCTTTATCGTTTCGGAACTCAACCTTACCTGCCTTGTACTCTTTCACCGCTTTGGCAACATCAGGCGTTACCGTACCGGCGCGAGGCGATGGCATCAATCCACGTGGTCCGAGAACTCGACCAAGCGGTCCGACCAATCCCATCATGTCAGGAGCGGCGATACAGACATCGAAATCTGTCCAACCTTCGCGAATCTTCTTGGCTAAGTCTTCTTGCCCCACTTCGTCCGCACCAGCCTCCTTGGCCGCATTAGCCAAGTCGCCTTTAGCAAACACCACCACTCGCTGAGCACGCCCAATACCGTGTGGCAAAACCAAACTTCCACGCACGATTTGATCTGCCTGAGCAGGATCGATGCCCAATCGGACATGAATCTCAATCGACTGATCAAATTTACGCGGAGGAAATTTCTTCAATACAGCCACCCCCTCTTCGACGGAAACGACTTTGCTTCCGATCGCCTTGGATTGCATGGCCTTCATTGCTTTTGTTGACCCGGTCATTTACCTAGCCCTCCACCTCTAAGCCCATGCTTCGCGCAGTACCTTCAATCATGCGTCGAGCATGCTCAAGGTCTCGAGCATTCAAATCCGCCATTTTCTTTTGGCAGATATCATCAATCTGTGCTCGAGTCACTTTGCCAACTTTATTTTTGTTCGGCTCACCGGAACCTTTTGCAATCCCGACGGCCATCTTCAAAAGTGCCGCCGCCGGTGGACTTTTGGTGATAAACTCGAAACTGCGGTCGTTGTAAACCGTTACCACGACTGGAATCGGTGTCCCTTTAAATTCCTTGGTACGCTCGTTGAACTGGGAAACAAACTGCCCAAGGTTCACACCGAACTTACCAAGCGAAGTACCAACAGGCGGAGCCGGGGTAGCTTGGCCACCGGGCACCTGAAACTTCGCCTGTCCTACCATTTGCTTTGCCATAGCGATTTAACTCGATCGTCTTTTTTTAAATACTCGTACTAATCCAACTCGAATTTGCAACTCGAAATCTTGCCTCGTTCTCTCTCAGTGCCGCAGCAGTCACTTTCAGCAACCGCTCAATTAAATCCCGGCATCGATTCGTTTCTATTGAGCTCATCTCTCTTAAGCTCATCTATCTTAAGCTCATCTATCTTAAGCTCGTCTCTCCGCACCAGCTTTTATCTCTGAACTGTTTTTCCCTGACCACTTGCTGGCCTGCCTAACAGTAATGACTCAACTATATGCCTCACTCATGCCAGCCTAGTGTTCGCACCCAAGAAACACTTCTTGCCCTTGGTTGAAAATCCCCGCCCCGGAAAGGGCCCCTAACCACTAAGCAGGCTCGACTTGCCAGTGATCCAATTCGACCGGCGTACTGCGTCCGAAAATACTTATAATCACTGTCACTCGACCATTCGCCTCATCCACCTTGTCCACTTCACCTTCCAAGTTCTGGAAGTAACCCTCTTTCACTCGAACGCGATCACCCCTTCCATATGGAATCGCCGTCTTGAGAGCTTGCCCCTCCTCTGCCTGAGGACGAGCCACCTTCAAGATTCGCTCTACTTCCTTGTCTTCCATCGGCGTTGGCTTGCCGCCAGAGCCCGTGAAATCGCCGATCCCGTCGGTTTCGCGGACCAAAAACCACGTATCCTCCGTCACGGACATCTCAATCATAAGATATCCAGGATACAACTTTCGCTTGACCACTCGACGCTGCCCGGTCCGTGTGAATGTTGCAACATCCTCAGTCGGAATAAGCACGTCACCGAAATACGCTTCAACACCCGCGAGCTTGACGCGTTTTTCCAACGCTTTGCGGATCGTATCTTCTCGATTGAAAGCAACTTTTAGGATATACCACTTTTTTGGTGGGATTTCCGGATCCACAGGAGCGGAGACAGCAGCGCTCGACTTGCCAGAAGATCCAACAGCGGATTCACCGCCGGAACCTTGGGCACGATGCTCCAGACTGCCGGTGCCTTCAGCACCCGTCTTGGAAGGTAGATCTGACTCGATTGGCGAATTCACCGATTCGCCGCTTTTTTCATTGCTCACTTCACACCCCCGTGCCGGTCCACCGATCTGGATCAACAACCCGATTTGCTTCCACTCGACCCAACTCGAGAGAAACTTAATCAAGTCCGTCCTAATCTCCCGGCAGTAACGGAATCGTGCGTTCAATTACCGAAACTGACTCATCTTCCGAAACTATCTAGTGGCCTTGGCTGCAGCCTCTGTTGCCTACAACCAATCTTCTGTCATTGTTCCGTAGATCTTCCGTCGTTTTCGCGGTCGTTGGTCTATCGCTCGAAATCTCTAATAGTATTTTTCGAACTATTTTTCTTGTACCGTAATTCTCGAACCGTATTTCTTAAACGTTCTTGAACAGTACATTTTTAGTCGTGTCTTTCGAAGTTGCCCCTCATTAAGAGGCACCTTTCAAGAAGAACAACCACCT
>JBIKMB010000114.1:0-17796 GCA_044359485.1 Pirellulaceae bacterium
AAGACAATTATTGTCGTAAAGCAACATGTGGTAACGGAGCGAGTCTTTGCGAAGGCGACCCAGGTAATGGGGCAAAGCTCAGAGAAAAGAAAAGCGGAGGGCACGGGAGTCGAACCCGCAACCGGTCACCCGGCAACTGATTTCGAATCAGCCCCCTAACCATTCGGATACCCTCCGGGTCGTAGGCAAAACCAAGATCATTCTGCCCAGCGTTCTGTAATTGATACAATGTGAATCGGCTCTAAACAAGGCCCAATCCTGGGGCTTTGCACGATAATTGTGGTTTGTAGCCTTCTAAGTGTAAGGACTCGTTAGCAATGTGAGGGTTCTGTCAATTAAGCCTTTTTTTTCTGCGGCGATAACCAGAGAAACTATTTCGAAATAGTTGACCATAGCGGGTCGAAGATAGGTCTTGGGCGGAGTATTTCCGCGTGGCGTTTCGTTCCGTGGAGAGGATGAATGGCTAAGAAAGACACCTTTAGAATTGTAACCCGCGCCAGTGACGGAACGCTGCGCATTCGAGATTTTCCAAATTGCGACCCGATCCTGGAAAGTCACACGCAGATCGGGATCGACGATAGCAGCACCGATCTGGCGCTGCGAGGACTACCGGTTTTTCGGGGTCTTATCGGTCCGATGCCGGAGGGAAAAAACATTGTTCGGTATGAGAGCCCGGAAGTCTTTGAAGTGATGACCAAGGAATGGATCGCTTCGCGGGGCAAAAAGCGACGTCGTCGCACCAGTGCGCCGTCCGCAAACTTGGTAGACGAGATTGCGCAAGACAGTTCGTTCGCGTCTACTTGAACGAATCCCCTGCCAAAGTAGGGGGAAACATGCCGTGGCAGCAGGTGCCGCAGTAAAAACGAAAAGAGGTCTGGCAATTGCCAGACCTCTCATTCGATGATCAAGCAGCCCGGCTAGGACTCGAACCTAGAATAAAGGCTCCAAAAACCTCTGTGTTGCCATTACACCACCAGGCTAGCGATCCGATCCTGACCCTATCTATAGACCCGTTTGGAATGGCAAAAGTTCACCATTTCTACGAGCGAAAGTCGACAGGCCAGAAAAGCCAAAGCAGTGACGCCTAGGCTTTTATCAGAGCTAAGAGAATACACGACTCTGTTGATTTTGAAAACGCGGGTTTTCAAAAAGCTGGTTGTAAATCATCGATTTCATACAAAGTATTATCTGGTATGTGTTTAGGTCGATGATTCGGGCGGATTTTCCTGTTCTTTTCGGTTTCGATCTCGGCTGACAACGGCGAAAACGAGTCGTTGGAGTTCCAGAGCGAGGTCGACATCAACGCAGGTGATCTCGTTTTGGGCCGGTTTTAGGATGACCGGTGCGAAATTTAGGATTCCTTGGATTCCGCACTGCGACAAGCGTTGTGCGAGTGGGGGGGCGAACTCCACAGGAACAGCCAAGATAGCGAGCTGAACTTTGAGGATCGGTACCAGTTCTTCCAGGCGATCGACGCTGTAAATGGGGGCATCGGCAATTTGGCTTCCGATCAACGAGGGGTTGTTATCGAAGGCCGCCACCAGGCGATATCCGTTACTGGCAAAACCTCGATAGCCTGCCAGAGCTCGACCCAGGTTACCCACGCCGATCAGGATCACGCCCCAGTTTTGGTTAATTCCAAGTATTTGTCGAATGGACGCGGTCAGGTCTTTAACGGTGTAACCGACGCCACGTCTTCCAAACAATCCGAATACCGCGAGATCTCTTCGGATTTGGGCGTCGCTGAGCCCAAGATTCTCTCCGAGTTGTCGGCTATTAATGGTGGCGATTTCAGACCGTGCGAGCCGTTCGAGTTCTCGCAGGTAGATACCGAGACGGTTGGCCGAGGCAGCGGGAATCATACCGACGACGTGGCTAGCAGATTCATCTGGAAAACGTTCGTCGTCTGTTTCGGTAGGCATTGCGCGGCTCCTGATGGGAACGAATGTTCTACATACGCTGTTTATACGATGCATCGTCACGCTGATGCTAGTCCGTATAAACGGTAAGACCGGCAACATTGTGATGCCAAAAAGCACCAAAATTGCCTAACTAGCCTATTGGTTCCAATTTTCTTATTCAGTTGCAGCTATCTAGACGATGTAGAGGTTGCGAAGGGTAATTTTTCGCTGATGCTCCCATTTTACCCAGTAGCGGAACTCAACTCGGCGACTCTTTAGGAGGATGGTCGACGATGAAAGTTGATGTGAGCCGCATTTGTACAGCACTGGTGAAGTGGTTGAGAGAGCTGAGAGAGAAGCCCGGGCATACATTGGCGATAAATGGGATCGCCAAGCCAGATACTGCGTCCAGCATTAGTTTGAGAGTGTTCAAGGAGACGGGAAATGAGAAGGCTTTTGACTCTGCCGATTGTGGCGGCCCTTTTGGCTGTCGTTTCGGCTCGGGTCGCTGACGCTTCATATAGCGCCATCAGCTACCAAAACTGCGAAGGCAGCGTGGTTAGCTGCTGTGAAGTACCAGCTTGCCATACAGTGATGAAAACTGTTCGCAAAGTTGTGTATGAACCACAGCAGTTCACCGGAACGAAAAGGGTTTCGGAAATTGTGTACGAAGATCAGGTTCGCAACGGCGTGAAGTACGTGCCGGAAACAACCTATCGAGAAGTTAGCTATACGGTCAACAAAGTTGTCCGCGAAAATCGCCAAGCGACTCGTTCGTACACGGTGATGAAACCAGTTTACGAAACACACACCAAGCAAGTTGCGTATACGGTTCGCAAGCCAGTATACGAAACGCACCAAAAAGTGGTGAATTACACAGTGATGAAGCCTGTGTATGAAACTCACCAGAAGACGATCAATTACACCGTTGCAAAACCTGTGTATGAAACCCGCGAAAAGGTTATCAATTACACAGTGATGAAGCCGGTTTATGAAAATCACCAGAAAGTGATCAACTACACAGTTTCCAAACCTGTTTACGAAACCCATGAAAAGGTTGTCAACTACACGGTTATGGTTCCTGTACGTGAAACCAAAGAGCGAACCATCAATTACACCGTTATGGTTCCTGTTCAAGAGACTCGTGAGCGAGAAGTACTATACACCACCACCAAACCGGTTAACTATACTCGTACGATCAAAGTTAACACGGGCAAGTGGGAAACAACGACTGAAGAAGTCGCTGGTCCAGTCATTCGCCGCACGGTTCGCGAACCAGGTAAATGGGTTTTTGATTCGGCAACTTGCCGAAACGTATACTGCCCAGGTGAAACCCGAGTAGAATGCGTACAATGCCCACCCAAGACGATCACCAAGAAAGTTTGGGTTCCTAACTGTGAAGATCGCGTAATCAATTGCGTTCGATATGAAAAGGAAGTTTGCAAAAAGGTTGTACCTTACACCGTTTGCAAAATGGTTCCAGAATGCCGAACCAAGACTTGCACCTACACGGTTTGCAAGATGGTTCCCGAATGCCGCAGCAAGACCTGCACCTACACAACTTGCAAAATCGTTTGCGAACCACGTAGCCGAACGGTTTGTTACACCACCTGCAAAATGGTGCCTGAGTGCAAGACCAAGACTTGCACCTACACCGTTTGCCGAATGGTTTGCGAACCACGCACCAAGGTTTGCACCTACACGACCTGCAAGATGGTTCCCGAATGCCGCAGCAAGACTTGCACCTACACCACCTGCCGCATCGTATGCGAACAGCGTGTAAAGGATGTATGCTACACGACCTGCAAGATGGTTCCTGAATGCAAAACCCAAGTTTGCAACTACACAGTTTGCAAAATTGTTCCAGAAACTTGCACCAAGATGGTTCCTTGCACCACCTGCAAAGCTGTTCCCTACACCTACACGGTGAAGGTAGGACGATGCGTAACCAAGGAAGTTCCTTACACCTACACCCGCTGCGTTAAGCGAGTTGTCTGTGAAGAAGTTCCTGTAACGGTTGGATGCCCAGTGTCCAGCCGCGGTGGCTTGCTCGGTACAGGTCTTTTCAACGGCCGTCTTCTGAATCGCATCTTAGGCGGTTCGGATTGCGGATGTGCAGCTCCAGTCGCTAGCGATTGCGGTTGCTAAGTTAAGCTTGGATCCCTAAATACTTCCACCCGTTGGAAGTTCCCTGGACAATGATCTCAAACGGCCCGTTCAGACTCGGAAGTCTGAACGGGCTTGTTTTTTTGTTTTGAGTGATTCAGTGGGGCGGTTTTTAGGGGTGAAGCTGGGGGTTATTGAACGTGAGAGGGATGAGCGGTGGAGTCGGTCGAGGGAGCGCCGAATAAGAAGCGACCGCCGTCGACCGGCAATGAGATCCCCGTAACAAATGGAGCTTCTGCTAAATACAAAACGCCTTCGGCAATATCTTGAGAACTCCCCTCTCGTTGCAGCAAACATTGCTGCAACAATTTGGTTCTCGCCTCTGCACTCATCTCGTCTGGTACCTTCACGGGACCTGGCAAAATCGCATTGACACGAATCGCATGGTGAATTGCCGCCAACTCCACTGCTAAACAGCGAGTCAGTCCCGGTATTGCCGCCTTGCTGGGAAAGTAAGCCGAAAATCCTGAATACGGCCGCTCAATCGCCCAATCCCCCACATTGATAATCGCTCCTCCCTCCTTTTGGCTCCGCATCAACATGCTCGCTTGCTGCGCACATAAAAAAGTGCCGACCACATTGGCATCGTAATTGCGATGCAATTCCTCTCGGGTCACTAGATCCAGAGGGACTGGATCCCAGATCGCGGCCGAGTTTACCAGCACATCCAAGCGTCCAAAGGTCTTATCAATTTTATCCACCGCTTGCTTGGAAAAATCCGGTTCCGCGACGTCGCCCACGACCAGCATTGCCGAATCAGTTCGCAAGCGATTGAGTTGTTCGACGCCCATTTCACCTTCTGCAACAGAAGACCTGGCGTGCAAAACAATTCGATAGCCATGCGCGAAAAGGTGCTTGGCGATTTGACGTCCAACGCGATTGGCTGCGCTGCCGGTGATCCAAGCGACTGGCTGTTGGTGACCAAATAGGCGTACCAGCCGTTCGTGACGACCTTCGACCCCCGTGCTCCAGGAGGAATCAGACATAAAAGAGTATCCTAGCTCAAAATGACCGGCAAAAATTTTAAAGATACTTCGAGATCGGTAAGCCAGAGGCCGCTAATGCATCTACTTTGGCGGTAACTTTGGGGTCTTCTACCAAGGGTGACGCATGCTGTGGCTTGATTCGCGCGTCAATAACCAACGTGTCGTGGCAGCCCCAGTGTTTAAACTCGGTGAAGGCTCCCGCCCCATAGATGTCACGTGCCGGGTTACTGCGTGTAAATGTCACCCATAAAAAGTTATTCAACGTCTTGGCTGAGAATCGTGAATCATCGACCAGCACGATCCAAGCAGGGCGTTGCTCCGCAGAGATTTGCTGCAACTCCATACAGAATTGTTCGACTTGGCGAGACGCCGAAGGATAATCGCTGAATTTGGGGCCTTCAAGCGTGACAACGCCAGGCAGAGCCAATTGCGCTGTATGAAAATCAGCGCGAGGCCAATGAAGTCCATCCAGGGATTTTGTCAAGCTTCTGCGAGGTGGCCCCTGAGCGGCGATAACAACCTTCGATCCTTCATTCAGCCCCGAACCGCTGTAGTCGAGCGTATCCATCGTAGTACAGGTATGGAAATGGATGTCTCTGCGAAAATCGACACGTTGCAACCAGTGAATCAAAAAATGGTCAATGTGATGAATGTCGAGTTGTGGATCGTCCGCTTGATCGACGATGAAAAGATATTTCGCCAATGACATCTGGCCTTGGCCTAGGATCGCGGAAGCCTGAGTCAAAAGTTCTTGGGGGCGGTTTGGCTTGCGGTAGGGTGTGTAGCGTTCACTGCCGATGGCTAGCAGCAAGGGATGAACACCAGCCGCATCAACTGCATGAACCGCTTTTACTCCGGGAAGAACTGTGGGAATGATTGGGCCGGTGAGTTCGTGGATCAGTTCGCCGAACGTTGTGTCTTCCTGAGGGGGCCTACCGACCACGGTAAATGGCCAAATCGCGCCATTGCGATGATAGACTTCCTTGACCGTCAGCACAGGGAATTCATGGATTTTCGCATAATACCCCAAGTGATCTCCAAATGGACCTTCTGGCAGTAAACTGGCCGGTTGGACTTCGCCTACGATACAGAAGTCCGCATCGGCGTACATCGGCGCGCGATCGGTTGACACAATCATCGGTATGCGATGTCCGGCAAGTGCGCCCGCGAAGGTGAGTTCGCTCATTCCCTCTGGTAAGGGCATGACGGCCGCAACGGTCATCGCAGGTGTACCACCGACAAAAATATTGACTGGGAAGGGACGATTCTGCTGGATCGCTTCGTTATGATGAATTCCTATCCCGCGATGCAGTTGATAGTGCAGTCCGATCTGCTGATCGGTTTGATATTGATTGCCGCTCAACTGAACTCGGTACATGCCAAGATTGCAATCGCCGAGTTTTTTCGAAGAGATCGCTTGGCTGAGAACCTGCGGAAGAGTGACGAAAGGTCCCCCATCCTCTGGCCAGGAGATCAACTGCGGCAAATCAGAAATACGTATCCGGTTTTTGGTCACTGCCCCCCGAGAAGTTTTGCGAGGTAGCATGGTCCAGGCGACCCACGGCGCCGTCGTGTAACGCAATGGATTGCGGAGCGCTGCTTGCGGATCAATCTTCAGTTCAATCGCACGACGGACTCGATCGATCGTATCACGAAAAATGTAGCGAGCCTGGTCAAGCGAACCAAATAGATTGGCCAGCATCGGGAAACGGCAACCTTCCACCTGGGTGAACAGTACCGCGGGGGCTCCATTGATGTAAAGTCGCCGTTGTATTTCGGCAATTTCCAGGTTTGCACTGACCGCTTGATCAAAGATGATCAATCGACCTCCTTTTTGCAGGTCGTTGACTACTTCGCGCATATTGTGAAAACGTGGCATCGCATTTCGTACCTTGGAAAACCCAACTCGCCTCCCCTAGTGGACGGCAAGCCAAATGATGTTAGGCTGACGGCTCATAGTTACATTGTACTGATCTGACTACTTGGGGACGGAGAGGACTTCATGGTCGAGGCCATCGAATATCCGAGAACAATCGCTGAACTATCCGCTGAAACTATCGTTTTATTAACACCGAGAATCACCGGTGAACCGACCGGAAGACTTTGGGAGATTAACCAGGCCTCTGGCGGATTGATCACGAAGCTTTTAGCCGAAAACGTATGGTCGGGATCTGCGGGTAAGGTCCTCGAACTGTACCATGTGCCAGGGCTAAAAGCGAATTCCCTGGTCTTGGTCGGCCTTGGTGAACCAGCCAAAATCTCTGCGTCGGGCGCGTTTCAGGCTGGTGCCGCCGGCGCGAAGGCCATTGCAAACCGCCAGCGGTCTGATGTAACCTTCGCTGCCGACAATCTCCCTGAAGCCTTTCATCTGCAAGCGATCATCGGATCTTTGTGCGGCAGCGTCGGACAGGATTTGTACCGGAGCGAAAAGTCGCTCTACACACCTGCAAAAATGCAATGGCTCGATATGCCACAGAAGGCGCTGGATGAGGCCGTACAGACGGCAGCGGCAATCAATTGGACCAGACACCTCGTCAATCTTCCACCGAATCAGCTCTATCCCGAGCGATTTGTTGAACTGACCGAGGAATACCTCAAAGACTCTGGGATTCAGTTAGAAGTTTGGGATGAAGCAAAGCTTCGCCAGCAAAATTGCAACGCCCTATTGGCCGTAGCTCAAGGCTCGATTCGACCACCCCGTTTGATGTTGGCTTCTTATTGTCCGGAGGGTGCTTCAGGGACCTCCGTCGCGATTGTTGGCAAAGGAGTCACTTTTGACAGTGGCGGTTTATCGCTTAAACCAACCGATAGCATGACCACGATGAAATGCGATATGGCAGGAGCAGCGACTGCAATCGCAACCATTAAGCTTGCAGCGGATCGAAAACTCAAGCAGCCTATTATCGTCGCTGTTGGCCTGGTGGAGAATTTGGTCTCAGGCAGTAATTTTAAATTGGGTGATGTGATAACCAGTCGGCAAGGTAAGACCATTGAAATCTTGAACACGGATGCGGAAGGACGAGTTGTTTTGGCGGACGTTCTGGATGTCATCCTACAGCGAAAGCCTACTGCCATTGTTGATTTGGCAACGTTGACAGGTGCCTGTGTGGTCGCTCTGGGTACCGATATCGCTGGACTGATGGGAAATGATCAGCAAATGATCGATCAATTGCGGACATCAGCCGAGAAAGTGGGCGAATATGTCTGGCCGCTTCCCATGCACAGTTTCTTTAACGAACAGGTCGCCAGCAAAATTGCAGATATAAAAAATGTTGGCGATGGACGCTGGGGTGGCGCTATCACAGCGGCTAAGTTCCTTGAGAACTTTGTTGGCAATACTCCCTGGTGCCATATTGATATCGCTGGTCCTGCCTTCTTGGATAAGCCCAAGCCCTGGCTCGACGCCGGCGGCACCGGTTGTATGATTCGAACTCTCATCGATTGGCTAAAAGGCCCCGCGGGATCAATCGATGGCGGAGTCGGTTAAATAGATTCGGTTCATCGCGTGAACGGAGAAAGTGTCTTGGTTTCACCCGCAACTTGAAGTTTACGGGTATCCAAAGAGCGAAGCGGGGTGGAAAATACGCACCCCGGCGATAGAACCCGATGCGGCTGCTGCCCCCAATATCTTCTCACCTATTTCGATGTCGGAGCTTTGGTTTTTGCGCCTTTTCCAGGCCAAAAGTTGAGCCAATTATTGGATGTGGCTACCTTCTTCTCTGAGTCGGCGTTGGATTTGGATTCAAGGTGTTGACCGCTCAGGCGTTCCGCTAATTGAACCATCGCTGTAGTAATCGGTGCTTGCGGTGCATGCTGAATCAGTGGGACACCATTATTGCGAACTTCGACCATCGTGCGATAGTCGTTGGGAATCTGAGCAAACACCTCGCGGCCAATGGTTTCGCGAGCTTTCTTCAAACTGATCTGCCCACTCTCCAAGCCAGCTCGGTTGACAATAATTCGCACCTTCTCTCGAATTTCGGCAATCTCATCGAAGGAGGTTAGCAACCGCACGAGGTTTCTCAGTGATGGCAGGTCGAGTTGAACAACCATCACAATTTCATTGGCCATTTCCAAGGCAGCCACATCAACCTCAGTGAATCCCTTCGATAAGTCAAGAATTACGTGAGTAAAGCTGGCTTTTAGCAAACCAAATACTCGGCGTAGACTCTCAGGATTGATCAACTCAAGATCTTGGAGTTGTACCGGTCGGGGAAGCAGATAAAGCCCCGAAGGATGTTTGGTCATGGAACGTTTGAGAAGCTGAAAGTCCAAACGTGCAATGTTCTGCGTCACATCGACCAAACTGTAATCGGGTATCGTATCTAGAAATACGTCTGCGTCGCCGATAGCCAAGTCAAGATCCACCAGCGCTGCGGAGTTGGCCGGGTTGGCTGCCAAGATACAGCCAAGGTTCACAGCCAAACTCGTGCAACCAACACCACCTGAAGCTCCGCAGAATGCGATGATTTTCGAGGACCGTAGCTTCCCTTCCGTTCCGCTATACTTTCTAGAAGCAATCTGTTCGAGCGAAGCAACCAATTCCTCAACATCTAGAGGCATTGTCAAATATTCTTTCGCCCCAGCACGAATACTTCGCAAAATCAATTGCCCATCTGTGCTCGTGCTGACAGCGATAATCTCGCAAGAACCATTGCTTTCCTTCAGTTGCTCCATCAACATGATGGCCTTCTCGACATCGGAATCAAGTACGACGATTCCAATGTCAGGATTGGATTGACCAACGGTATCAGGAAAAAATTCATAGCGGGAGCACTCAGCCTCCAACCAGACCATTTCCATCCCCTGAAGGATTAGCTTGATTTCTTCCCTTGAAGAATCGTTGGGATCAACTATTGCAAGTCGTAAAACGTTGCTCATGGGAAATTAACTTTGTCGAGAAATGTTCAAAATGGTAGACGTCGAAACTAATTAACGGATCGGATTAGGAACTTGCGCTGGCAGCCTCGGATATGCAGTTCTATCCTGCAGCATTGCTCCACTACTGGGGTTAGCTGGCGCTACCGTGCTGGGAGCATAAGGTTGAACCTGAAATCCTGTAGGCGACTGTGGTGAAACGCTAGGCATAACCTGATTCGACACAGGAGCAAACTGTCCCGGGTTCATTGGAAGTGAAGTCATTCCACCGGACGCGGGGCTCAACTGTGGCTGTAGATTCTGTGAGCGATTGATCTGCGTCGTTGGTACGTTCCCCGGCGGTAGAATGTACATTTCATTGGGTGGCATCGCGTGACCCTCTTGACCTGGAGGGCATTGCTGTAAAGCAGAAGGATCTGGTGTTTCTAGATAGCCGCGGAAGAACATCTCTTCATCCGTCGGAGATTGCGAATTGAATCCAGGCAATGCTCGAGGAACTTCACACGGATCCATCGCTTCAACAAGTTCCGGAGTCACCAAAATCAGCAATTCTACTTCGTTCTGAACTTCTCGAACGCGTCGGAAAGGTACGCCGATGTAAGGCAATTCGGACAACCCAGGCACACCAGTGACTTCGGCTTCGGTCCGAACTTGAATCAAACCGGCAATGGCGAGTGTCTGCCCAGCGTTCAGTTCCACAGCGGTATCCACGAAGCGACTTCTCAAACCGGGAACAGTAATACCGGAGATCGTCACACTGCGAGTCGGATCAATTTCACTGATCGTTGGACGAACTTCAAGAGAGATGCGTGTGTCGCCCCGAACTTTCGCCACAAAGTCAACGCGCGTTCCAAATTCTCGAAACTCGACACCTACCTGACCAAGACCAGCTGGAATCACGATTGGGAACTCACCACCAGAGTTAAAGCTGGCAGGACGACCGTCCACGGCAACAACCGTTGGGTCGGCCAACACCTTGACCAAATTGTTCTGTCGTAGTGCGCGAATTAAACCAAAGAATGATGAGTTATTTCCCACGACACCAAACCGAAATGAGTCCAAACCAGACCCCGCTACCGTTGAACCAGCAGACCCAGGACTGATCAATCCATTGACCGACTGCGTTGCGATATCACCACTATTTCCCCATTGCCAATCAAAACCTAAATCGCGAAGCTTCGAACGCGATACTTCCATCACCTGCGTGTGCAATAAAACCTGATGGACACCCATGACCTGGACGTTGTTGATCACCGGTCGGAAATACAACTCGGCAATCGAAATCGCCGTTTCGACATCGTCGCTGTCAGCCACGATACCACTGACGATGCAACCCGCCTGAATTGGAGTAACATTCAGTTGAGAATTAGGAAACTGCCGACGCAAAATGATTTCCAATTCCCGAGCGTCTCCAAAAACTACGATTTGTAACGACTGCGATTCGCCATCGCCATCTACAATCTCAACCCGCGTGACACCATTGCGCCGAGCGGCAAGTTGAATCTTCGTGCTACTGATTGGCTGAGCGGCAATAATCTCGGGGTTATCGACCGTGATGTACTTATAGGGCTTCCGCGTTTCGACGGTGTGAGAGGAGTTAACAACCATGGAAAGATCTTGAGATTGACCCTTCAGCAGTGTAACACCCCCTGCCACCGGCGTGCCAGGAGTCTCGTCTAACGATACTTGCTGGGCAGTCGCTGGCTTAAACGATATCGTGCATAGGAATAAAAGGGACAGCAACAACTGTTGCAAAATCCACTGGGCTTGCCTCGACTCCATCCGATCACATCCTTGTGAAGCAGTTTGGTCTTTACTACAGCTCGATCGTCGCAACTCTCTGTTACGGTTGCGAATTGGTCTGGAACGAATTCGAGCGGCTCGAAACTCATTCCCCTCAATCGAACCCGATCAAGGTACTTCCATGTACCTCAGGTGTTATGTTCTTCTCTGGACTGGAGTTGCTAGCATAAACTAGCTAACTCGCTATCCATCTCTTCTTCGTTACAAACAACCGAGGGTAATTTCGGAACAATCCTTGTAAGGCATACCATCGGCGATTGGTGCTCCATTTCTGTCGTTTAAGCCTGAAGGTCCGGTTTTAACGACTAGGTGGAGCGAACTAACCAGATTACTTAACGGTGTTAGTTCCCTCTTCCAAAATTTTGGGTAGGAAATGCGTTGTTTTGGTTGGATGTTGAGGGGGAAAGACTAGGTGAAATACCTGACGTGGGAGGTGTTTGTGTTGGGGGGTAGTTTATGGGGAACCCTCCATAGCTTGGTGTAGATGGAGTTGTTCCATTGGAAGAACTTCCCAGTGAACCGATTCCATTGGTGCCGGTTGTTGATAAGGGGTTAGGGACTCCTGGCGTTACAGCTGGTAATGTAGAGCCTGGTATTACTGAGCTATCAATAACTCTTGGAATTTCTCCTTCTTTGCCAATCGCGTATCGAGTGACACCTCGGGGGGTGATGACTGCAACTTCTGTAACGGATGTCGGCTCATCACCATTTCCTTTAGCCGAAGATATAAGAGCGCCAATGGCACTCAAAGCACCTGAACCGGTGAGCCCACCCGCCGCCGGAGGAGGCGAGTTTTGGGATCGGATCCAAGACATGAAGGATGCACCTGTGTCGACACTGCCTGCCCCATCGCTATTGACTCCTGGTGGGCAAAGCGAAACGCGTAATTGCCCCATCGCAGCAGCTGTGGTCATAGCCTCGAGTTGCGAATCTTGAATCAATAGCTGAATCGTAGTGGCCGCTTTTTTCTCATCGATACGTTTGTTGTCACGGATGGTGTTTCCGTCGATCCCAAATACGCGTACTGCGGTCAATACGGTTTGAGTTTGACCGACTTGCCCAGGCTGATTGGATTGGAAGAAACCAATCACGTCGACTCGATCGCCAGGAAGAATGTATCCCATACCGCCGGTGTTATTATCGACTGGCAAATCGAACACTCGGTGTCCGGGAGGAATCTTATTTGCTACGCTTTCAGCCGAGTCCATGAGTTTGGCGGGGAGCAGTGGTTCGCCGGCGAAAAGGCGTTGGTTGGCAAATCGATTTTCAACGTCCTCAAGCTTGGTGATTGCTCCTTCGGGGAGTCGATCCTGTGGCCATTTCTCAAGACGAATATTATCGGCAGTAATTTTCTCCTGAACATCTATATCTCGGGTCGCTACCAGAATTTCAATCAGTTGAACTTGGTTTTCCGAGGGTTTGCGTTCCGCAATGACTTGACTGATTCCCACCGAAGCGACCATACCGCAGCCTAAGGCCACGATCAACAGGATGCCCGATTTACTTCGCATAATTTAGAACCTCGTCGAATTGCAAGTCACGCGCGTGTTAGGGTGACTTTTTGGGGAAAAGGACGCTCGTTGTTCTCGGATTTAAAATGAGCGAATCACGTTGGAGTGAACCACATCTATTCATTGGCCAATTCTATGCTTCAGCTTGAGTCGTACTCAGTTGGCTGTTGCTTAGCCCATGACTGATACAGGCCGAACGATCGCTACCCTTTATCCCGGGAGGACTTTGGGGGTTGGATTCGGCGATATTTATTCGACTGCTGGAGGGATTCCTTCCCAGCCCGCACAGTCGTTGTAGGTTATTCTTTTTTCTCAAGATTTATATCTTTCCAGAAATCCCTGTTTTACCAGTACAGTCCTTGGAAGAAGAAATAGCCAAGGGCGGCGATGGTCATCGGGATACCGTAAGGCAGCAACATCATGGTCGGTTTACGTTGAGCAGCACGTTCGAATAGTCGATTCGGATCTTTGAGAACGACAATTTCTTCTGAGATCATTTTCATTTGAGCTAAATGTTTGCGCCAGCGGCCGCCGAGCGCGATCATCGCAAAGGCCATGATGCCGCCGACGATGGTGGTCGCGACAAAAATCCAAAAGGTATGCTCAAGATGGACCCAGGCACCGATGCCTGCCAATAATTTAACATCACCAGCGCCCATTCCGCCGATGCAATAAACGATCAACAGCAGGGCGAGTCCGACAACGGTACCCGCGATGCTCCAGCCGAGGCCTTCCCAACTTCCCGCGAGCAGGCTGTAGACCCAACCAGTTGCAATCATGGGAAAAGTGATCCAATTAGGGACTTTTAGATAGATCCCATCGATTACCGCGGCGACTACCAGTACCACGGAAACAAGCCAAATGGGCCACTGCTGGTTGATTGATTCCAAAATGAATTCCATAGAGAAACCCTTTGCTGCGATGACCTTGATTACAAGCTTTTTTCGCGATAATGATGTGGCCTGCCAAGCAATGGTTCGGCAGCCGCAGTCATTTCCAAAAGGATCGCGCGGATGCGAGTGACATCTTGGGATTAACGCGTAACATTTCGACCCTCGTAAGAAGGTTATGTCACAAAATACAGTGGTGCGCGAAATTTTAGTGGTTAAGCTCCAATTTTCAGAATCAGCCTTGAAACAACCACAAAAAGAACGGCGCGTTGAAACGCACCGTTCTAAAGTCCATTCACTACATGATTGAGATGAACAGTTCTACAGAGCTGCTTACCACAGTAGGCCCTGTGTTGCGAAGTAACCAAGCGCGGCGATTGTCATTGGTACTCCATACGGGAGCAACATCATTCGTGGCTTGCGTTCTTTAGCGATCGCGAACAAAGCCTCGGGATCACGAACTTCCACGATTTCTTGCGTGATCATTTTCATTTGGCCAATATGTTTTTTCCAGCGTCCGGATGCCGCGATCATAATCAAGGCCATGATACCACCGACGACCGTGGTGGCAATGAAAATCCAAAACGTGTGTTCAACGTGCATCCAAGCGCCGATGCCGGCTAAAAGTTTGACATCACCGGCTCCCATCCCGCCGATGCTGTAGACGATCAAAAGCAAAATCAAGCCGACAATGGTGCCCATTAAGCTCCAGCCTAGGCCCTGCCAGCCTGCAACAGCGAAGCTGAAAACTAAACCCGAAGCAATCATCGGGATTGTTAACCAGTTCGGAACTTTCAAATAGAGGCCATCAATAACAGCGGCTACGACTAATGTGACGGCTACTAACCAGACACTCCAATGCTCTAGCAAAATCGAGTAGATCGATTCCATGGGGATGCTCATGCGTCTAATAGGTGGGTTGGAAAAATCGCGGTGGGGCAGGAGGACTCTTGCGGCCAAGCGGCGGGATTCAACGACAACAATGCAGTCGGATTATCTCAAATTACAAAGCCAGGTGATGAGAACGACAAAGGTACTGATGGAGCACCAAATAATTTCCCAAGAATTCTGAATGGCTTCGACGGGGATAATGTTCGGCATGACTGCGTCTCTTGTCGATGAACACCGATCATAAAAAGATTCCAATGCGATCGGCATCATTCGACACCGATCGCATGGCGTAAACATCAGAACTTGGAGGCGAAGCCCCAAGTTAGAATTCGCCGGAGCGAATTACTTCAACTGTTGCGAAACCTTGTTGAAGGTCGACGATGCGTTGGTACCGATCGTTCGGATAGCACCCAAGCAAACGACAACGATCAAAGCCAACATAACAGCGTATTCAACTGCTGTTGGGCCATCTTCACTCTTCAAAAAGTTACGGATTTTAGCGGCGAAATTCTTCATAGGTATTCCTCTCCAATTTCAATGGATGGTGGTGCCGACAGGCACCGACAACAGGTGACAAACTTCTGAATCCATTGCTCCCGATTTCGCCACAAAACCGAAAGCATGTTCCCAGAAAACAAATGAAATCTAGGTCGTAAATCGAGCCGCGATAAAACGTATCGCAACAACCCCCCAGACTTTGGCGGGAATCGCTACTTTTCATCGCGACTCGCGTTGATTTCGTAGCTAATTCCTGAACCACCTAACCATAGAATGCGAATCTGTATCGGCTGGGAAAAAAAGAGCTTTTGAGGCTGAAAGATCGCTTGAACCTACTAAAGCTTGACGATTGTGACGGCTATTCATTTTCTAATTGCCCCCTAGAATTGACGAGAAATCCATCGCATGCTCAGATGGAGGGATGCAAGTCGAGCAGAACCGTTTCGAAGGTGCTGTAACAACAGGCAGAAATGTCTAATTCATCACATTTGCAAAAGTCGTTATGTTGCCGTTGCCAGCAGCATCGGATCATCACCAGCGGAAAGGGCTCCCGGTTCCTTCTCTGCCAACTAGGATTATCCGATAGCAGTTGGCCTAAATATCCGCCTCAGCCCATCGGGAATTGCAGCAGGTTTCAGGAGCTGCAATCGCCGAACATTGTGGAACTTCCTGAAAGCTATTCTTCCACTCCTGCCCCCCCGTCAACCGGTCCATCCAACCGAGAGAACTAAAAAAGGTCCTTGCTGATCTGAGCCACTGTGAATCCAGGCGAAGCTTAGGTATATTTATGCACTCTTGGGGGGGCGCCCCAGACTTCATCCAGCGTTCTGGTAGCCGTCACGGGGTACTGCCAACCGCGTTGGCATGGATGGCCGAGCATTCCAGAGCAGTCGAACGGATCCCCGGCTCTTTATTCAGTTATCATCAGCCCCGTCGTTTAGTCCCCGTATCTTTTTCCTACCCGTTTCATTAAAGGTGATGTGTATGCGACGCGTTGGTATTTCGTCGTTGGGTGCGTTGTTGTCAGTTTTGGTACTTTCCTACGCAGGTATCTCTAGCGTTCTTGGACAAGATCCAGCATCGCCTGCACCTCAGAAAGAAGTTCAAAAACCTATGAGTCCCCCCAGTTACGCCATCGGTCTGAACATCGGTCGAAATCTCAAGGAAGCAGGTTTCAAGCCAGAGGATCTCTCCAAGGAAGATTTGATTGCGGGGATCTTGGACACGCTGGCCGGCACAGAACCCCGTCTCAACGATGAAGAAATGACCAAAGCATTTGAAGAAATCAACAAAATGCTTGCCGGACGAGCCGAAGCGGCCACCAAGGACAATATGGCCAAAGCGAATGAGTTTCTTGAAAAAAATAAGAAGGCAGAAGGCGTGATCGCTCTGCCGAGCGGACTGCAGTACAAAGTGGTCAAGCAAGGCGCCGGAGCGCAGCCCAAATTGACCAGTGAAGTCAAAGTGCACTACGAAGGTAAATTGCTCAACGGCAAAGTTTTTGATAGTTCCATCGCTCGCGGTGAGCCAATCAGTTTCCCTGTTTCAGGTGTGATCAAGGGTTGGACAGAAGCCTTGCAACGCATGAAGGTAGGCGATAAATGGATCCTCTTTATTCCTCCTGGCTTGGCCTACGGTGAGCGAGGTGCAGGGGGGGACATCGGCCCCAACGAAATGCTGATTTTTGAAGTCGAATTGCTTGACGTCAAAAATTAAGAGCCTATTCGAAAACCATTAGCCGACGACGTTAGCCGCGGTTTTCATCTACCGTTAGCCGACGTCGTTAGCTGCGGTTTTTATGTAAGATTAGCCGACGGCAATAGCTGCGGTTTTTATATAGGAGCAAAGAGTCAATCCGCTTGACTATTAACCGCCTTGGCTTTGGTCGCGGTTTTGGGGTTTTCGGATAGACTCTAAGTCATGATGACTGCTGCCAAAACTTAGTTGTCCCACGTGTCACTATAATTTTTGAGGTGTTTGCCATGTTCGGTATGCTTAAGAATTGGATGACTCCGCTTTCGATTTTACTATTGGGATCGAATGAATTCATTTTTGCGCAAGAGATAAAGCAAACACCTCTAAATGTGCATGTCGAACGCGCCTTTCCCGCAATTTCTGTGGAAAGGCCGATCTTTGTCACGCATGCTGGTGACAAATCTGGACGACTCTTTGTCGGTAGTCAATTGGGCACGATCTATGTGATGGCCAACGATGAGAAAGTCGAATCCGCTGAATTGTTTTTGGATATCACGGACCGCGTAATGTACAAAGA
>JBIKMB010000115.1:0-17777 GCA_044359485.1 Pirellulaceae bacterium
GAGTCCTTCCGAACGACAGGATGCCATTGCATTCTTGGAAGAGACTCAAACGCTTCACACGTCTGATAACATGAAAAACAGTGAGACGATTGCTTGGCAAGAACTCTGCCACAGTTTGCTGTCTTCCAACCATTTTGTTTTCCGACTGTAAAGCATTGTATTTCCGCCAGTCCATTTTGCATTTTCAATTTCCATTACTTATTACCGGATTGCGCCACTCACAAAAGGCCTATTATGAATTTCAACCTGATCCCCAATCGACGTCGGTGCTTGCAACATGCGGCTTGTGGTTTCGGCGCGTTGGCGTTCCATGACATGCTTGATGCGTCAGTAAGTGATTCGGTAAACGCATCGAGTGGGCGCAAATTCGATGTCACCCCGCGAGTCAATCGAGTCATTTTTTTGTTCATGGCGGGAGGACCTTCGCAACTTGATCTCTTTGATCCGAAGGACTATATCCGTAATAAACATGGGCAAACCATTGACTCGCCGCTTGATAAAAACGTAACACAAGTCGGCACGGAAAAATTTTTGGCGCTCGGCGCGATGGCGCCGGTGAGAGCGCGTGGTCAATCCGGCATGATGATTTCCGATTTGATGCCGCACCTCGCGGGAGTCGCCGACGATATTTGCTTGTTGCGTGGCATGACGGCCGATAATCCTCAGCACGCTAGCGCAACCAATCAGTTTCATACCGGTAGCTTCACCGATGTGAGGCCATCAATGGGTTCCTGGATTAGTTATGGGCTGGGCACCGAGAATCAAAACTTGCCCAGTTTCATTACGATTCATCCCGGCGGCATTCGTACCTACGGCTCCGCATTTCTTCCCGCGATCCATCAGGGGACAGCCCTTACGGTCCCACTCAATAATAATACGTCGCCGATCGACAACCTTAAGAATGTATCGGCTAGCGATGCGGTACAACGCAAGCGATTGGATATGACTCAGCGGATGAACTGGCGATTGCTGGATGAAATCCATGGTGATGCGAATATGGAGGGAATGATTCAGAACATGGAGTTGGCTTTTCGCATGCAGACCGATACGCCGAATTTGGTCGATATGTCGAAGGAGTGCGAAGATACGCTCAGAATGTATGGTGTAGGAGGGAAAGTCACCGATAAGAATGGGCGCGCTTGTTTACTCGCTCGTAAGCTCAGTGAATCCGGTGTTCGTTTTGTCCAGGTCACAATGGACGGCTGGGATCATCACGGTGATATTCGCGGCAACCTTCCCTCGCTGTGCAATCAAACAGATCAACCCGTGGCTGCTCTGTTGAAAGATTTGAAGCAACGTGGCTTGCTCGATGACACCCTGGTGCTGTGGTCCGGCGAGTTTGGACGGACACCATGGAGCCAAGATTTGAGCGGCACAGCACCGATCGACAAGCATGGTCGCGAGCACCAACCGCAAAGTTTTTGTGCTTGGATGGCAGGTGGCGGTATCAAGCGAGGCTTTACCTACGGCGCAACCGACCACATGGGCTTTAAGGTCATCGAAGGCAAAATTCACATACATGATTTGCACGCCACGATGCTGCACCTACTTGGGATCGATCACACGCAGTTGACGCGCCGTCATCTCGGTCGCGACTATCGGCTTACCGATGTTTATGGGTCGGTGGTCAAAGAGATATTGTCGTGAAAGGAGCAGCGTCCACCACCAGGGCATCTCACTGCTGACCGAAGACAAGTTCATCTTGGGCCCAATCGATGGCCAGTTGACTGAACCGCGATCTTAGACATGGTTGTATTTTCGTCTCGGAAAGACGGAAATCAATCACTATCCTGGGTAGGGCCATTCAGGAAACGTTTCTCGAAACTTAGCACCCGAGCCGGCAATCCAAGCATACTGATCATCGATCTTTTTGACGTAGATCACCCGACAGCCAAAGAGACCAATCAATAACGAAATCAAAATTCCAAAAAAGAACTGAATAAAACAAATGGCTGTGACGCTACCAGGAACTCGTTCTGCTGTTGCGATTCCGACGATGAGCACCGCAAAACTGGTGAGAAACAGTCCCCAAGCTAGAAACATCCACTTGATTCTGGCCGCCTTATATCGCGAAGCAAGCGGAATTTGAAATGTCGCTTTTTTGCGAACACATAAGGCGACAATCGCAAAGATAAGCAAATTGAACAAGATCAGTAAGTATATGGCTGGATGGTGCCACGTGAGTTTCCGCTCCAGTCGCTCAGTGGTCGGCTCATTGCTCTTGATACATCGATCCGGAAACTCCGCAGACTTATGGACAACCAGCAACTTGCCTTTCCGGTAAATTCCCCCTGCATATTGCGATACAGGAGGCAGAGTAGAACTGTATACAGCGAAGGGATTTGAAGTGTTTTCAGACGCATTGGACATTGGACGTTATTTCCTAAATAATCCCAACAATCAAGTTTGATAAGTGGACTCTCAACGCGTGGCCGATTCCCGCTCGAATTTCTCGAACGGATGAATAGTTATGTCCGCTCTAACGTAGATGCGAAAGCGTCAATGATGATGCTTGAATGCAGGAGCATTCGCATTTCCTTCCGCTAGTATGTAGGCGAGCAAATCCAATACCTGCTCTTTGTCTAGCGAGTTGAGCAAGGCTACTGGCATCAGGGACACCGGCGAGGGTTTACGGCCATCGATTGAGTTAGTCGGTATTTGTTGCTCAATCACAGGATTAGAACCGGTCAGCAGAGTCACGGTCTTTTCATCTTCACGGAGTATGTTGCCATTGACGATCGTTCCATCATCTAAAGCAAACGTGACGGTTCTATACTTGTCTTCGATATTTCGAGATGGTTCTAGAATTTCCTGCAGTAGTAATTTTGCGTCCCCTTTATATTTCTTTACAACTTCCTGCATATTGGGACCTACATTCACGTTTTGTCTTTCGGATTTTTCTCCTGGGTTTAGCTGATGGCATTGTGCGCAGGCAAGTTTTGTGAAAAGCTGTTGCCCTCGTTCAAAACTGCGATGTTCGGCAACACGCTTCAAATCTCCCTCTAAATCAGCCAACTTCCAATCGGTGATTTTGACTTGATCCTCAGGATGTTTGGCCAAATACTCTTCAAGATTGTTTGTGACATAAAGTGTTCCGCGCATCAGCAGGTGGTGACCAGGGAAAGTACATACATACGGATAAGCGCCCTCTTCGGTAGGCGCGGTGAATTCAATATCCTTCTGTTGTCCGTAATCGACGAGCTTAATCGACCACAGAATGTTGGGGCTTTCTGGAACGTAGCCAACTTCAAAACCCTTCGCCCCCAACTCAATCGCCTTCAAACCGATTTCGTCTGCAGTTCCAGGCTTTACCAGCAAAATATTGTGAGGCATGAAATCATAATTCGCGAAGGTTAGCTTTACTTTCTTACCGGGCTTTACCGTCAGTTTATCGACATCATAGCGCATTTTTTCTGGTATCGTTCCAATGCGAATGGTCGTCAGTTCTGGGGTATCGCTAAGGATTCCAGATTTTTCTCTCTTGGCTGCGATGGCTTCTGCGACGATGCCCCCCTGCACTCCCCGATCGATATCAAACCAAAAATGCTTGACAGTCTTCGCGGCGATTTGTGCATGCGGTTCTGGCGAGTTCAGAAGCAAGCCGAGTAGTTGCGTGTTGCGGACATTGTGCTGTTGATGTAGCCAAAGGGCCTCCAGCAAATGATGTGCGTCTTCGCGTTTGGTAGGATCAAACTGTTTCATCCACTGCTGCACTGCCGAGATAACTTCTTGGGAATCTCGTTCGCTGAGCTCAACTCGAGTGCGATGTCGAATTCCATCGATGGGCGATTTCAAATTGTCAAGCAATGCTTCGATCGGCTGACCATCAATTGGGATGTGGGGTTGCAACGGGCGCCCTTTCGCTGTCATGCGATAGATTCGACCATGAATATGGTCGCGATTTGGGTCGCGAACATTATGTTGCATATGACCTATGATCACATTATGCCAATCGCTAATGTAGAGTGAGCCATCGGGGGCGAAGATGGCGTCGGAGGGGCGGAAATTCTTGTCGCCGCTCATCATTAAGCCGCGAGACTTATCTTCTGTCTGCGAGCCATCGGCATTGATTGTCTTAACAACCAACTCGGCGCCTTCTGGTTCGCCCCAAACCGTTCCGGTGTCAGCATTGCGATCGAGGTGATAATGTTTAATGCCTAAAAAACCAATCACATTGCAGATAAGAAAGTCGCCCTGCATCGATTCAGGAAAATGCGAACTGCTAACAACTTCGCAGGCGGTAACTGGGCGCACTTCCTTCTTAAGCAGTTCATGCATGGTAAAGCCACCTTTATCCGGGCGGACCTGGAAAGCTCGTCCCCCGGTGCCGTCGGTCGCGTAGTGATAGCCCCAATAATCGAATGCGATACCATGAGGATTGGGAGAATTATTCGCATGTCTAGCGATCGTGAATCGCCGGGGATCAAAACGATACATGGCCGATGCTTCTGCTTGCAATGAGGGGCCCCAAGGGTGCTCGTGGTTATGCAACATGAAGACACCACTTTGCCAATAAACGCCCCCATCAGGACCATAGACAAAATTATTGGCACCATGGTGAGTGTCCGAGGAATCGAGTCCTTGGAGCATAACCAATCGGATGTCGGCGACATCATCACCATCGGTATCTTTAAGAAACAAAATTTCAGGTGGCGAAGTGACCAGAACCCCTCCATTCCAAAATTCAAAACCAAGAGGATTATGAACTTTCGCAAACTCGGTCAGTCGATCGGCTTTGCCATCGTTATCGTCATCGTGCAAAATGATCAGTGCATCGTTCATTTCGCGGAGTGGTTCCCATTTGGGATACGTTGGCCAAACTGCAGCCCACAAGCGACCTTTGGTATCGAATTGAAGTTGCACGGGATTGGCCAGTGCTGGAAATTTGGCTTCGTCGGCAAAAAGATTCATCTCGAATCCTTCAGCGACTGCCATTCGGCCAATGGCTTCTTCGCCGCTGATGTATTTCAGGAGTCCCTCTTTAACGGCACTGGAACTTTTGCTGCCGCCGCCGACGTTGGATACGACTTCAACGGACTTGGGTACATTGCTGTCGTCTATTGGAATTACCTTGCCTTGAGCGATGGACCAGACATGTTGATCGCGATTTGCGGTCATGATATCAAGCATCGACATCTCATGTTGCAGAACGACGGCATTGGTCTGGTCGTTAGTGAACGCTAACGTTGAACGACCACCCCAGATATCGTTTGCATCGCGGGCACGATAACGATTGTTCCAATGAATATCTTTATCTTTGACAGCAGTACGCAAAATATCTAAGGATTTGGTGGCCTTGACAGTTTTACCAAGCAGTCGGCTAGCAATGACCTCAGCCAATTGACGATTCCCTTCTTCCGTCAAATGAACTCCGTTGATCGTGAGAGCCTGTTTGGTTTGTTGATAAAGTTCTAGGGATGGATGAAACAGATCGACGTAGGCGACTCCTGCTTCCTGAGCGGCCTGTTCTGTAGCTTTCGAATACGCTTCCAAAAGTATATTTTGTTCCTTCCCATCTGGGAAATTTGGGCTTTTAAGATTTTCGAATGCGATGGGACTGAAAAGTACGATACGCGGAAAAGATTTTCCGTTGGGCTGTTCGCCTCGAGTGCGCTTGACAAACTCGAGCAATCGTTTGCGATAGTCGTCCGCTTTTTCTGCGCCTGCATACGACTCGTTGTAGCCGAAGAAGGCGAAGATCACATCGGCCTTAACGTGCTGTAGATACTCCGACAGTGGTGGCACACCCTGGGTACGTGGATGGGAACCGACTTGATCGCCGCTCGCGCTGAGATTGCGGAAGCGGACCCTTTCCCCTTTCAATTCGCTCTGCAGAAGTGTTTCGAGCCAACTATCATGCTGCATACGATCGGGCAAACCGTTACCGATGATAGCGACTACGTCGCCTGTTTGAAATTTGAAAGGGTTGGGATCGCGGTAATCATCTGGAACTGCGACGCGTGGTTTTTCGACGAGAGAAGGTTGAGAACTCGCATTGGTCGAATCGTTTTTGACAGGTTGTCCAGCCTTTCCGTTGTAGGCCAAATAGGTTTTCTTTCCTTGCCCTTGTATATCTATTTGTAGGATTTGAGGCGCATCGATGGCCGTGAGTTTGACGATTTCTTTGCGTTCAGCATCGAGCAAAGCGATCGTGAAGCCGGCTAAGCGAGTTTCAAATCCGACACGATTATAGATCAATACCTTTTCGACCTTTTTCGGTGCTCCCAGATCAAGCTCCCACCATGGATTGGCTGTACCGGCATTTTCGGTATGGGTTTGCCCACCTTTGCCCCAATCGGGATCTTTGTTGCCGTCAATTGCTTTAGAAGCAACTCCCTGTCCATGCGTTGTGGATTGAGTTGCGCGTCCGGATGTGGCTATATTTTTCCCCTCGCTAAGAACTTCAACTTCCGCCAGTGTCAAGATTCGTTTTTGACCAGGAAGTTCGATGCGAATATATCGCGCGGTCTTAGACGATTGCGATGAATTCGCCGTATTGTTCTCTACAGCTTTAGTTGGTAAACCGTTTGTCGATGCGGATGCTGGAATCGGGCTATCGAAGCTTACGTACATCTCCGGTTTGATGCCGGTCGCGTGTCCACCAAAGCGGAATGTCGATGGCTGAAATGGTCCAATAAAAGAAATCTCGAGATTCGGATCGATTTGAGCTTCCAATCCGGCAGCCCAAAAGCAACCGTTGACTATCATCCGTCTATAGCCATCGTTCAAAAGATCTTCAGGCGTTCCGTAAAGCGTCGTGAATACTCGACCTGTTTTGCCGCTGCCACTGCGATAACTTCGAGTCCATTCTGAAGGCATTGGTGCTTTTGAGGAATCGGCAGGAGAATCCGCTGTCATACCATTGAGCGGTTGGGCCATCGTGAGAACATCTCCATCGATCGGCTTTCCGACATAGCCACCGGCTTGGACCCAAATATCCTTGACACCGGAAAGAATTGGATGAGACTTGCGCGAATCGATGATAGAGATTCGGGTGCTTTGCGAATGATTTTTCCCATAATGGCCAACCCATGTTTGGCCGAGGACTTGGTGTCCGAATCCGAGTTGGTACTCTTTGACCGGAGAATCATAAGAATATTTTGCGTAGGTATTTTTACCTGGTATTTTAAAAGCATGAGTGGCTGTTCGCATGCCTACAATTGGCCCGCCGCGTTGCAAATAAGCATCCACGTGCTTCATTTGCTCGTCGGGAAAATCTTGGAATCTCAGGAATACGACAGCCAGGTCGGCTGTATCAAGAGCTTCTAAGCCAGGCATATTCGAATTGCCGGGAGCAATTTCACCCGATTTCGGATCCACATTAAAAAGCACCGTACATTTAAAGCCATGGTGTTTGGCTAAAATTCGAGCCAGCGCGGGTAATGTTTCCTCCGATCGATATTCGTGATCGCCGGCAAGAAAAACGATGTGTTTTCCTTTTCCGGGGCCCTGCTCGCCTTGATAAACTAAAGTGTCGCTGCGGACAGCACTTGATAAAAGCAGCGCACAAATGCTGAAGAAGCAGAACCATCTTGCGGTGTTGATTGGGTGAGAACTCACGCTTCGTCCTATTCTAGCTGGGAATGCTAAACGATGACCTTAAGATTTCTTCCCAGAATAACGTATCGTCGGGCAAAAAGGGATATCGCGATAACCCCCAGATCTCAACATTGCCCCATTATTTTCAAGAATTTTTGGCGTTGGTTCTAAGCTCGATGTGTGAACCGACGCTGATGTTGCTCAGGAGGATATTTCCCGATGATTTCTCGGAACTGAATCCGCTAGATTTACTCTACTGGGGACCTGGGCCGAAAAAGAATATCGTCGGCACTTCCAACGCCCGGCAATGGATTCTCACTTAAAATTCCAGCGTGTTGCTTGAGGATACGATTTAATTCGGCAAAGGACTCCTTATTCCGAAGCAGTCCATTATGAGTGGAGGGGATTTGCTTCTCACTGACGCTCGATTTCTGTCTCGCGCTCTGAACGCTGACGACACCGTCACTGGGTGCAAGGCTCAACGTGCGACAACCATTTCCCAAAATCGTATGCGTAACGGCACAGTTATTCTGCGGGAGATTAGCTAACAAATCAAGAAAAGGTTGCTCGGGGTCGAGCATATCAATGCTGGTGGGGAGTCCACCTGTAACAGAACTTTTAAAGGCGCCAGGATTGTTTCGGAGTAAGGTTTGGTACGTTTCGTCTTCCTGACGCACCGACGCGCTTGCTACTCGACCGAGCAAGCGACCCGCCATTTCGCTTCCCTCATGCGGAGCTGCAATGTAAACCACTCGCGATACTAGAGGGTGAGGAGAAAAGAAAAAACGCTCTGAAAGTTGTTGCTTGACCGTTCTCGTTGCATGGAGCTCGTCGAGAGGGACATTGGCAATCGCCTGCCAAACCTTGCTACCGCTCTCAGATATCAATACCTTCGAGATCAGGCCTCCCATGCTGTGGCCGATCAAGATCGTTCGCGTCATATTTTGATGCACATCTAAGTTGGAGTAGCATGCAAACGCTTCGTTCAACTCTCTGCGTAATTCCTGGGCGGATTTGATAAATGGTTCGCCGGTGGAATACTGAAATGCCCAAAATTGATAAGTCTTTCTGATATTCGGGTCGCTGCGAAGCTCGTTGTAAACATCGCTCCATGCGGCTGGACTGGATAGCAACCCATGGACAAAGACGATGGGAATTTTCTCAGGTTGAAAAGGTTCGAGAAAAATGAGTTTGCCGTCTCGATCCGTTGGACTTGGATTGAAAAAACCAGCAAGCCTGGAGTCTTCATGGAACTGTTGTTGGTAAGCGATATCCGCAGTCAGGTCCTTGGCAAGTGGTTGTAGGAACCCATCGATTTCGACTTGGTTTAACAGAAGTGGATTGAACAGTTCTAAGGTCATACCATCAGCCGACATTTGGGCGGTTGCCGGGAACGTGATCTGATTTGGCAAAAATGCGCACACGGCGTTCAAGGGTGCTTGGCAACGTTGTCGTATCACAACCAGTGGAACTCCAACACCAGCACCGATCTTGCTGGCTGTGATATCGCGACTGGCATATTGGCCGACGACGCGCCAGTCATTAAAGTCTGTAATCTGCCATGGAAAGTCATGTGCCAACAGCGGAATACATCGAGTTATATTGTCCAAGCAAATTCGAATTCCTTTGCCGCCTTGGACTCTGTTATGGTTGTGGGCCAGTCTTAAGAATCGCCGCAACGATTCATGATAAAGCAACTGTGCTGCTTCGAAGATGTCCTGGCTGGCCGGGTCTCGTAAGTCGATCCTTGCGATCAAGCATCGCGAAGTTTTAGCTGCCAAATAATATTGATCGACGGCTGTTTCATCGCCAACGATTTCGAGTCGTTTTCCCGAATGATAGGCAGCCCAGGCTGAATCCAAATTGGGAAGGTGAGGGGAACGAAGATTCGCCTTTAGGTTTATCAGACGGGCCTTGGAGATTGTCAGCGGATCGATAATTGATCCCTTGCCACCCTCGAGCCAGAACGATACCGGTTGGAAAGTCGCACAGCCTGTGAGAAGCAGGCACAGTAATATCGGAACAGAGCGCAGCGATCGATTTAGGGCTTCCATGATCGGCAAATCGCTTTTCGATTAACTCGTAGAAAAGGCGACCCTGCCATACGCTATGTCTTCCTGACACCGCTCCGTAGATCGGACATCGACACATGGCTATGTCGGGTTAAAACTTTTGTAGCGAATTCCGTTTAAAGCGAATTTTTGGAATCTGCATCAGGAAATGGCTATAGACTCTATTCTCTCTGCGCTGTGAAATTTCGCTTTTAAGAAGCGAAAGAGGTGATACGATGAAGTTCCGATGCCGTCATCTCGCGCTCTTGGATCGCAGCGGCATGACCTCATGAATTGCAAATCTTGTTGTCTTTGAGGGTGCTGGAATGATTTGACGGAAAGACGATTGAACTACGCCGGCAATTCTTCAGCTGGCAGTAGTTTCTGCTTCAATTCGGTTGCGGATTCCGGGATGCTGTGAAGAGCAGAGGCGATTGTCCTGTCAAAGAAGTAGCCGAGTGGGCTTAAGAGTAAAGCAGGAAGCAAGATCAAATCGCCAATTACAGCAAGCATCAGTAGTCCTGCCATCATCCATGAAAATCTTGCCGTGGGTGTGAAATCATTCAAAGAAAAGACGGCCATTCCTAGAACACAAACAATGGTGGTGTTAAGAATGGCAAGGCCGCAATGCTGGTAGACGGTCTGTACTGCCTGTAAACGATTCATCGGACTGGCCAACACTTTTTCATACATCGTCAAGAAGTGCAAGGTATCATCAACAGCTATACCGATGGCAATACTAGCTGTCATGATGGTACCAATATCGATGGCAGACCCAGACCATCCGAGCGCTCCGAACAGCAATACAATGGGAAAGAGATTGGGGATCATGGCAATGGTCGCTTTGGAAAAGCTTCCGAGCGACAATGCTAGAATAGCGAAGATGATGGCGAATGCAGAAAGAAAGCTTGAAAATAGATCATTCAGTAACTGTTGTTGGATATTGTGCACAAGCGGCATGATTCCTGCAAAACGAAAGAGTATAGGTTTTGCCACATCGTTTGTGGTGTTTTGGATGGACGCTTTCAAGTCCTCTTCTAAGTCGATCAGCAATTCGTTGTATTTCGTGTCGCCTAATGCGCTAGTCATCGAAGTGATTCGCCAAACCTCACGTCCATCAGCGTCCATTGCAACATATCGCATCTCACTCAACGAGGATAAAGAGGACTCAATAAAGTTTTCTGTTGCTTGGCGTTCTATTTCCGGAACCGGCGGAATAGCATTTTTATGTAGGAATTGAGGAATGAGTCGGTCTAATAGGTCGATACTCGAGAAGATTCGTTCGATTTGGGGATGCAAAGATAGTTTTTCGCAGACTCGTTTCACAAAATCAACTTTTTGCTGATAGCTCCAATTGTTTTGCTGCGGAAACGTCAGTGCGAGTTCCAGTGGTACGAGGGGACCAACATGTGTTTCTGTTTTGGTATAGCTATCGATCAATGGACTCTTCGCAGAGAACAAGGTTTCGATGCGGACTGAAGCATTCAGCGAAGGGAGTCCTGCACCAAGCAAAACCATGCTCGCCAGTGCTGTGAGGGAAATTGCCGAAGCATGCGTGGACACGAGTCGAAAAAGAATGCGGAATAGAAGAGGCGATCCTTCGGACGTATGTCCTTGGCGACGCCTTTTGCCGATCCGGAACATTGCCAGTACGCCTGGCAAGACAAAACATACGATGGACCAGTTAACAATAACGCTTATTCCAGACAAGACTCCAAAATCACGAACCGCTGAAACCTGACTCAAAGCTAGTGAGAACATACCAATTGCAGTGGTTATGGCCGATAGTGAGAAAGGTACCCAGTTTTCACGAATCGTAATTGCTGCAACCTCAAATAGATCTTGATTTTCTTGTCGGAGAGTCGCGAAATAATAATGGATCAAGTGCATCCCACCCGCCACTGATATGACTTGCATCAATGGAGGTAAGACGATCAAAAGTGCGGTCATGTGACATCCGCTGTAGTAAACTAAAGCGAGCGAGATTGCCTGGGCTAATAGCGAAAGCAAAAAAAGAAGTGCGCCGGCAACGGGTGATTCCACGCACAAAACACACAAACATAAAACAACTACTGCTGATAAGGGGGCCGATTTTTGCATCGTGTTGGTACTGGCTTCATCCACCGTAAAGCCGTCCATCACTGGTCCTGCTAACCAAATTTTCGCGATTGGTACATCGCATGTTTTGTGTATCGCGCTGCGTATAAGTGGGATAAGACGGTTTCTCTCGCGTAGTCCTTCGGTATTAAACTGAATCGTGATAAGAGTGTCGAACTGATTCGGTCCAATATAGATTCCTTGTAGACTTTGCGTCGCCTCAGCAAACGGAAGTTCGAAGGGAGGTTGCAGCAAACGGTTCAGTACGTCGCGACCTGACTGCATAGTGGCAAAATAGGATTCTCCAGATTTCTTCTGAAAAACTTGATTTTGCATGAGTACTTTACGGAGTTTATCCAAGCGAGCGTCATCAACACGACAACCCTCCCAACTGGCAATAAGCACATCCCCATCGCCGAAGAGTGTACGAAAAGATTCATAATTGGCTCGCGGAGCATAACGCTGGTCCACCCAGTCAAGCGGAGAACTGCTGCTCGATTTCAGGATTGTCATCGCCCCATGAATGATCCATGGAAGTGCCGCTAACAGATAAAACAGTAGTATAAAATGCCGCCGGCGGAAAAAGGAGCTAAGTGGTTGCATCATGACCTCGACTTCGAGACACACTCTGCTCGGAGAGATCGGTCCGCGCTAAAGGTCCGCTTGGTAGAAGCGGATATCCGGGAACCCGAAGCGCATATTCGCGATAGGGTTTTCCGATGAAGAATTACATCCGCTGATCTTTTAGAATACTGCCCACAAAGATATAGCCAGTCCACACAGCAGTAAGTAACGCATGGTCGAGGGACATGTGCGGGGTAAACCATATCAACCCCATAAAACTCAGATAAACGGGATGACGAAGATAGGTATAAGCCCCTTTAGTGATAAAATCGCGTTTGGGCGGTGAACGTTGAAGCAGCCAATAATAAAATGGAGTCCAACCGTTTTGATAGCCAAGTCCCGTCAATGCAATTGAATAAAGCAGCGCGATCCAAGAGGCATAGAAGCAGCAGCGAATAGGGAATGCTGTCCAGCCTTCAAGAGGCCAAATGGAATATTCGCTGGTACGCCAAAAGCAAAATAGTACTAGCAAGCAGGAGCATGTCATGGCAGAGAAAAAGGACTCATAGAATCCGTTTTGAATCACGGATCTCAGTCGCTTTCGCACAAAAGGTGCTAGAAGCAGAGAGTGACTTACCGCGAAAATCAATGTGAGCAGAAGATCGACTTCAATCCAGTGAGCATGCAGGTTATTAAGGGATCCATCCCGTAAAAACCAAAATAGATACCATACAGTAATCAAAAAAAGTATTTGATTGCCGAAGCCGAAAGCCATGCCAAAAAATCTGATCCATGTTACGAATTTGGATTTTTCCGACAACGAGTTCGAGGTCGCTTCCATGCGAAATTCCCTTTACGATTTTTGTGCAATCAACGCACCATATTCCATATCGCCGTTCTCGAAGGCATCGATCAGCTTATCGAAACCATGGATAAAATCGACTTGTTCGCGATTTATCCATTTAGCCAAATATTCGATGCCCGTTTTGCGAACTCTTTCGCGACATATCTTCCACGTGCGCGCAGCATGCTGAGACCAATCATGATGAGAGATCGAATGGAAACCAGCGTTTGTTAGCCAAGATCGGTAATCATCAACTGTGGCAAACGATGGGCAAACGAATCGCTGACAAAGTTCCGCTACACGTTGCGGTTGCCCTGGTGATTTCGGTGCCTCACCTTGAAACCAAACTACGATTGCCAATCTGCCGCCTGGACGCAGCCACTGACTGGCTTTCTGAAAAATTTTTCTTTATCATAAAGATGCTCTGTGCATTCAACACTCCACAAGATATCGAAGGCTGCGGGGGGCAACTCCATTTTTTCAACGTCTGCCGCTTCGAATGTGACTCGACCAGATAATCCGTTGAGCATGGCTGATGCGGTGGCCCAATGTTTTTGCACCCGACTGAGCGTGATACCATGACAGCGACAGCCGCGCTGTTTTGCGAGGCGAATCGAGGATCCACCCATCCCACACCCAATATCTAGTAGATTGTCTTTGCGGCTGACGCCTATCAAATCGGCGAGTGTATCGGTGAGTTGACATTGGGCTTGATAAGGTGTGGCAGCATCATCCAGCCATAAACCATGATGAATATGGGGCCCCCAAAGCAAACGATAAAACGGAGTGGCTAGATCGTAGTGCCCACGGATAGATTTTTTTCGATCGTCGATACCGAAATCATTTTCCTGAACTTCTCTTATTGCTTGATTTCAGGAACATTGGCGAGATCGAGGCTTTCTGGTGGTGCAAGCCAAATAGCTCCATGAATCCTTAACTCATTGGCGACTCCGATTGCACCCAGGGCCTTCGAGTAGGGTTTAATGGAAAAATCGGTTTGTTTGATCGGAAATTGGCCCAGAATACGAATCCAACCTCGAGCCTTCTCGACATAATATAAAACCCTCAAAGGCTTGGTGACACCATGCAGCGTGAACTCACCTTGCAGTTCAAACTCTGGTCTTTTTTTTGAATCCAACTTGCCAGTCGGTAGAGATGAGTGAATGAGAAATGTTGATTCAGGATATCGGGTCGTGTCAAGGATATCGCGCCCCTTCATGTTTTGATTGACCTGCTGACGTGTGCTCGCAGAGGTTGAACCTTCCAGCCCGAGAAACCGTCGCGCCGAGTCGGTATCTGCATCAAAACTGTTCATGTCAAAAACTAAAGTCCCTGCATTCTCCTTTGCGTTCAAAAGTAGTCGACTTGGTTTTAGCCATCCTTCGATGGCATGTTGGTGTCCAAGTCCCGTCTTATCGACGAAGGTGTATACACGGCTTGTACGCAACTCGACATCTCCAGCACTCACCTGGGGTGTTGCATTTCGCGTGGTATCCTGCCAAGCCCATACCGTTTGCGAAAGAGACATCCAAGAAACGCACAGAAACCAAGCTAACAGCCAACTGAATCGCGCGTAAAAAATTCGCATTGTCTCCTCCTTGCCTTTCACTCCGTGAATCTTAGATCTGTTTGTCCAATAAATGGAATAGCACATTAAGGCGAGAGCGAGTAGTGCATTGAAGACCCTGATTGGATGAATTAAGTATTATTAATTTGAAGGATTGTGGTGGTAATCTGCATGAAAATTAGGGCTCAATGCAGGCAAATGCAGAAAGTTGATACAGCTTAGACCGACCAACAAACATTTTCATTTCGCCATGGCTGAGCTGGAGCGAATTGGGCCAAGGGGTATTTCAAAAGTGAGGTTTCTAGAAATTTTTCGAGCAAATTGCCTTGAAAAAGTCGACGAAGTCCGGCGTAGGAAGTGGTCCAGCGCGGATTCACTTCGATGGCGGCGCAGCGTGGATTGCCATTTTCTAAATTGAACACAAAGTCGATACCAACCCAGCCTAAGGCACCAGGGCCTTGCAGATCGAGGATACGATTGGCAAAAGCGTGAATCGTATCCCAATATTCGTGCGCGATCGGTCCGCTGCCACCGCGATATGTTGGATGGTCCAGGGTGATGCCTTCTGCGATTGGAAGATTTTCCCAGCGGATATCCTGCCATACCGGAGGGAGCCACCAACGTCCGGTTTCAGTAATCCAAGCGGCAACACTGGCAGGTTGGCCGGGAAGATAATGTTGCACCAATGAATTGGGACAACCCGCATGTTGGGAGATGTAAGAGGAGAGGGCAACGGCCGTTCCCTTCCAGATACCATCGCACCCGGCACCATCGATTGGCTTCATGACCCAATCTCGTTGTAAAGCGGATGGTACATTTTTGGCATACGCCAAGAATTGTCGAGGGGTTAAAGTTTGCGGATGCAAATACTCGTCCGAGATATACTCCGCCATCATCAATTTGTTCGAGGTGCGTTCGAGAAACGGCGGCCTGCAACCGAGTCGCGCGTCGGAGACTTCATCGATGGCACTGGCAAGACGAATCAATTCGCCGTGACTTTCGGGAGCGATAAGAATGATGGCATCCGCACCCGCTGCTAGTCGTCTCCATTGATCGAGAAAATCGATCTGCGGATCGAGCAGCGCGAACAGGCTAGGGTCGGGTATATCAAACCAAGATGTCGCGCGTGGATCAATTGGCGCGGTGACTTTCCAGAGTTCTCCTTGGAAACGACAGCTGCACCAATCGTTGGCAAGCATCGAGAGCATTCCCCAGCCCTCGTTTAGCAAGCTTGGGCTGATCGAACCGATATCGGCGGACATCAGGCCACCACCAACAACATATTCCAGCAGTACGCCGCGTTTCACCATCTGCATCGAACTCCACAAAAGTGTTAACGGAGTTGCATAGCGTGTCGGATGAGCGGTCGAACGTCAAGTCAGTTGCCGGGTATCCTCCGATTAAAAAATGCCGAGTTGATCGCGAGCTTCCTCTGTCATCTTATCGGGAGACCAGGGAGGATCCATGACGACTTTCACGTCAACCGCACCGACACCATGTAGTTCTTCGACTGCCTTGCGACTTCCGGATACCAATTGCGGACCGGCTGGACACATCGGACTTGTCATTGTCATTTCGATGTTCACATTCGTTTTTTCGTTATCCGCAGGAATCAAGTCGACGTTGTAGATAAGTCCGAGATCAACAATGTTCACAAAAAGTTCGGGATCGATAACGCTTTTCAGCGCTTCGCGGACTTTTTCTTCGCATATTGGAGAGGCTGAAGTTTGATTAGCCAAGCTAACGCGGGCGACCTCAACGCTTTGGCGAGGTTCATCGTAGAACCGCACCATGATTTTATCCCCTTCAACTTTCACATCGTGGGCGATTGTCTGCTCGGTCGCTGGCATCGTGAGCGCTTGCCCGTTACGCACATCAAACTTGGCCCCATGCCGAGGGCAGGCGATGGCAAAATTGTCGAGTTCTCCATCTCCCAGTGTGCCACCATCATGAGTGCACACATCGTCGATACAGGAGATTTGCCCATCGATGTGGAATAAAACCACAAATCGGCCATCGATTTCAATGGTCTTTTTGCTTCCGGAGGGTAAGTCCGCTAATTGGGCAACAGTTACGAAGTCGCTCATCGAATGCAATCTTTCCTCTATTATTGATACTCACGGACTTGTCGAGCAATCGCCATTCCGAGTGCATCTCGCACGCTTTCAATGGTGATGCGGTCAAAAATTTGCTGGAAGAAGCCCGTCACAATCATACGGATGGCTTCTTTGCGTGTGAAACCTCGACTGCGAGCGTAGAAAATGAGTTCCTCGTCGACCTTGCCCGAGGTACTGCCGTGCGTACACCGCACATCGTCTGCCTTGATTTCCAAACCGGGGATCGAATCGGCTCGACATTGATCGCTCAACAAAAGATTATCATTTCGTTGGTAGCCATCTGTTTTTTGGGCGGCAGGATCCACTTTGATCATTCCGCGCCATACGGTTCGCGAGCGGTCTTGCAGGGCCGCTTTGTAAAGAAAATCACTGCGGCAATGTTCAGCTCGATGGTGTTGAATCGTGTTATACGTCAATTGCTGACGATCTTGGGTAAACATAACTCCATTCACTTGAGATTCAGCCCCGGGACCGCACAAGGCCACTTGCTGACTCACTTGGGCGAACCGGCTACCGAGGGCAGCAATCGTCCATTGCAGAGAGGCATCGCGATAAAGTTTGGCCCGTTGATGGGCGAAGTGCCAGACACCGCGTCCCCAGTCTTGCAAGTTCACATAACGCAAACGGGAGTTGGCTTGCATCACTATTTCCACTCCGCCGCAATGCAATCCGGTTGCCGCCGGATCAGGCGAATTCGACTCGTACAAGAAAGTAGCCTCCGCTCCTTCTTCCAGCACGATCAAGGTGTGTCCCAAATCGGTTCCGCCATTGGACATGCCTGCCAGCACGTGGAGCGGTTCACGAATCGTGACTCCTCGCGGCACATACAGCAATTGGCCACCTTGCCAGCAAGCAGCATGCAACGCGGCAAATCGATCTTGGGCAGTATCAAGTACGCTGAAAAGATGCTTCTGCACCACTTCAGGGTGCTGGGTGGCCAAGGTTTCCAGCGAACCGAACAATACACCTCTCGCCTTGTAGCTTTCGACCAATTCGGA
>JBIKMB010000323.1:0-5362 GCA_044359485.1 Pirellulaceae bacterium
CCAGCCACGCTGGTTTCTGACACTTAGCCTCATTCCTTTCGGTACCGCAGGATATTTCGCTTCTCGGTGGTTTTTCCGCCTTTTTCGCCAGCTTACAGGCGTTGGAGCCACCACTGTTGAAATCAACGAACTTCCTCTTTACCCTTCGCGTACGTATGAGGTTTGCATTGTTCAACATGGCCACCTGGTCTTTAAACAGGTTCGGGTTTTGCTCCTCTGTGAAGAAGAAGCTACATTTCATCAAGGAACAGATCTTCGCTTCGAGCGAAAAATAGTATATTCTCAGTGTATTCTGGAGCAGGGTCGCTGCCGGGTGGAACCTGGAAGGCCGTTAGAATTACGAGCCGAATTCAAAGTCCCCGGTCACGCGATGCACTCCTTCCAGAGTGCGCACAATGCGATTCACTGGAAGATCGTGGTTGAAGGAGATGCGAAACGTTGGCCATCGTTCTGCCGAAATTTCCCCGTCATAGTTTATCCAGCCGTTCGAGAAACTCCCGTTCTCTCGAACCGAGCTTGAGCATTCGTCTGCTTTCGTTGCAGCCCTGCTTCGAACCTGGTGATGTGCTCGAAGGGGAATATTCTATTGCGCCGTTTCTTTTACTGGATCGCGTTCAGCGCAGCAGCAACCTGTTGGCTTATGTCCCTCGAGGTGTCGCAGCGAAAAACAATGCTCCCAACAGCGTTCAAGGCTTAGAACTGTCGCTGATTTGGTACACCGAAGGCAAAGGGACTGAAGACATCGGCGTTC
Organism: Pirellulaceae bacterium; assembly: GCA_044359485.1. Taxonomy (GTDB): domain Bacteria; phylum Planctomycetota; class Planctomycetia; order Pirellulales; family Pirellulaceae; genus JAFLCP01. The sequence continues at coordinate 752 of JBIKMB010000323.1, forward strand.
ATTATTTCGAACGCTTCTCCGCGAATGACATTTATCAAAATGTCGCGAATCGAACGTGCAACTTTGCGGTCAAGCTTCCGCTGAGTCCATTGAGCTACGAAGGCTATCTGATGAAATTGCGGTGGTGCGTTCGCGCTCGACTCTTTACCACCAAAGGAAACGAAGTCTGCACGCAACTACCGTTTTATTTGGGTCAAGTAACGCGAGAGGTTTAGCACTCTGCAGAATCGTCTTTTCGTTCCCGAGTCGAATCCATTCTCGACGCGTTTCACACAGCCAGGTGCAACGACTTATCGATTCCCCGAAGGCGTCACCGCTGCTGGACTGGCGGATGATTTTTTCACCAAACATCAAGGTCGCGCCGCTATCGTCGGGCCTCACGGAAGCGGTAAAACGTCTCTTTTGTACGCGCTCGCTCCACACCTGGGAGTGATCGAAGAATGTCATTTGTGCGATGGAGATCGACTTCCGTCGGCTCAAACAACCAGCCACAACTGCGTTTCTCCCGTTGCCAATCGGATCTTTTGGTTTCGCCTCATGCGGCGAACCCAGAAAACGCGGCAGGAAGTGCTCCTGCGTCGCCTCCCATCGCGAGATAGCCTGCACTCTTTGCGAAACTCCGCAAAAAAATGGAACCCCCAAGCACTGGTACTGATCGACGGCTGGGAACAAATTCGTTGGCCAACTCGCCTCTGGATCCACTGGAGCATAAAGCGATCTGGAGCCAAACTCCTGTTGACTAGCCATCATCCAACCCGCCTGCCTACCCTTTGGAACTCCTCGGTCAACCCCGAAATCGCCCAACGCGTTATCCGTGATCTGCTCCAGTCCCAAGACGCCACCGCAGCGGCAACGTTACCGCGCCAATGGGAGACAAAAGTTTGCGATACCGAAAAATTACAACAGGTTTTGAGCGAAAACCAAGGGAGCCTTCGGGAAGTCCTCTTCAAGTTGTACGATGAATTTGAGCATACTTGCAGGAGCGATCTGGAGAAGAGATCATAACACGCTTCCCCGCATTCATCTTGACCCAATCGAATTAGGCTATGGCACCACGACTTTCTATAGTAATCTCTCAGGCCCCATCCCAAGATGGTGCGATCGCTGATTTCGAACAGGCGCTTGTGACCGCGCTGATGTTCGAACCTGGCATGGATCCGATGCTCATCGGACATATCGAAGGAGTCGAAACGGGCACCACCGATCATTTATGCTTGGAAGGCATTCGGGGTGATTTCGTACTGCTCGGTTGGATGCCCGCTCAAACAGCCTATACACAACTTGCCCGACTCGGTATCTACGCTCGGCTTGGCAATCTACCCAGCATTCTTCAAAACCATTCCCCAGAAACCGCTCCGTTTCCGACGCCCCCTGCAAACGACTTTTCCAGTCTTTCTAACAGCTTGCCGATCGAAGAACAATGCAAGAGGAGGCTGTACTTTGTCGACTTAAGGGCCCACACCCCGCGCCAGCCTGAACTGATTTTGCAAGGTCTCAAGGATCTCCTACAAGATCGGCAGACCAAAACCATCACGCTGCAAGTCGCCTCAAAACGAACCTCCTCCTCCAACACAACCGCAGCAGCCCCCAAGCCATCTCCTTTGATAACTCCGGTCTCCTCGCCCCCAGCCCTACCGGCCTCATCCCAGCCATCACCGGCCGATCATTCCGAATCAAATCGCATACCCTCGCGCGTCGAAGCTCACTCCTCCGTGACTCCTGCATCCCCCGATGATAACGATCCACAGTGGCAACAACTTGATAAATTAATGGACGATTTTGATTCGCTCGAAATTTGAACCCGCAGTTTTGTTGCCGCGATTCAGCTAGATCTCCATCGAGAACCATTTTGCTTGGCCCACGGAAGGACTCTCTTGAATGAGTGATTCGCAACCCCACAACTCGATGGAACAATATGGCCAAACGCAACTCGGCGCAAGCATCCCCGGCCTGACGCACGACTTGTGGCAACAGATCGCCCGCGAACGTCGTCAAATTGGCTACGATCTTCACGATGATCTGTTACAACAAATCATCGGTGCCGGCATGCTCCTGGAAGCGCTCAGACATCGAATCTTAGCCGGCCACGCGGCCACAGAAAAAGATCTCTTGCCAATCTCAAACATAATCCAAGCAGCCATCAGCGAAGGCAGAACGCTTATTCGACGCTTGGAATACAACGAACTTGAGGCACCTGACCCCCTCCCTGTTCTTTTGTCCGACTGGCTGGCTACCCTGCAAAAACAATCCGATAGAATCCATTTCCATTTACAACTTGCCGCCGATATCAAAGAACACCTCGCCCAGTTGCCACCCCAATTCGTCGGGCACCTTATCGCAATCGTACGTGAAGCGACCTCCAATATCTTGCGACATAGCCAAGCTACCGAAGCCCATATCATCCTGGAACGTAGCAACTCTCAAAACATCTCACCGCAGTCATCCCCGTCCGCTCACCGAACCGAATTTCTCCTCACGATTCGCGATAATGGTCGTGGAATGCAGATCGCTGGAGAGGGCGACCAAGAAGAGAAACGTCATTTCGGCTTGGCAAGTATGCAATATCGGACCGCATCGATCGGCGGGCACTTTTCTCTGCAAACTGAACCAGGCAAAGGAACCGCGATACAGATTCGCTTCCCGTTCCCAGATGCTCACGACTAAGCCCAGATGCTCACGGCACAGCCCAGATGCTCACGGCACAGCCCAGATGCTCACGGCAACAACGGTTCCGCTGTTCCGCGAACCATAGCCAAATAGCTCCTCCGCTCGATATCTTGCAATTGAAGATAGACAGCGACCTCCTGGATCGCCTCAGCAGCTAACTCCGCTTGCTCATGATCCGACACCAACAACTCCACCTCGGCAAAATCGCCCAGATGGTGGACATGATCGAGCGTGATCGTAAAGCGACGCCCTCGGTACTCCAACTTGAAGGCCCGACGCGTTTTGCGAACTTGAGCCACCTCTTGAAAACCGAGCGAATTCCAAACCTCCATCCACATGCCCAACGTATTGAGCACCAGTGGGACTTCAATTTCTTTGCGAACTTTGACTGGGCCTTTCTTCTTTGGCCCCTTATAAGTAATCACCGCCCAATCGCCAATCTGACGAATGCGCAACGCTTCGTCGGTCTGAGCAAAATCGCGACCGGGATGCTTCAAATATGTATCGACCTCCTCTTGATTACTCACAAAGGAAGCTCCCGATTCCATCAATCGCTTTTCCAGTGCCCCTACATCCGCTAGCCGAAACTTCTGCTCAACTTCGATTCCCCCTGATTGGCTCATCCATTGCTCCTCAGTAAATTGTTTTCGCAATAGTCTTTACACTTGGAAAAAGGCCCCCCTGGAGAAAACCTTTTTCTCCGGCGGATCAACCCTTAGCTCAAACCAACCACTTTTGTTCTAACCGACGACTCTAATTTCCTGGATCGAGAACAAAAACCGTGAGTCGTTTGTCTCCACGGTATACTACAACATGCTAACCAATCAGCCATGCTACAAGGACGTCTTTGCTACCAGGACGTCTTTTCGAGACCACAGCGTGCCCGAACGAATCCTGCACCACTTAGGGGGATTCCACTAGCGACCCTCATCAGAAGCCCATCGATAAGATAATACAGAAAACTGAAGCGAGAATCTCACTTTGTCTGAATTCCTCTCGATAGTAAGCAAATTTGCCTAAGCAAAGAAAACAGAGAAAAAACAACTCATTTTTGCCAAGAAAGTTTTAACGGTGACCAGAGAACGCAGTACAAGATTTTGGCCGATGTGGATGGGCATGGGCATGTTGATCGGCCTCTTGGTATTGATCTCGCTAGCGACACGCTTCAAAGATACCGGCGTCGGCAAACCTTTACCGGATCTAGACTTGAAACCGTTGCTGGGAACCCAATCCGCTCCCCAAACCTCGGAACTAGCCAATAAGGTGATCGTTTTGCACCTCTGGGGAACTTGGTGTCCAGATTGCCGCAGAGAGTATCCCGACTTTGTAAAAATCTACGAACAATTCAAAGAAGATCCCAACGTGATTTTCTTGAGTGTCTCCTGCACGCCAGCGATCGAAAATGATCTCCCCAAACTCAAAGAGGATACTTCGAAGTATTACCAGGAACTGGGAGTAGAGTTGCCAACCTACTGCGACCCTGCCGCATATACTCGAGGTCAAATTGCCATGCTTGCTCCCAGTGGCAGTTCGCATTATCCTACGACCATTATCACCGACAAAAAGGGAATGATTTTTCGCATTTGGGAAGAACGCTTACCACCGATTGGTGAAGTCATCGAAACCATCAACCGGGCGGCCAAACTTCAGTAGTCGTCCCTTCGACGGAAACAGCCCAGCTAAGGCACCGCTGCCGGCTTCATTCGTGCGCTCACTTGCTGGCACCCGCGAACCAATCTACGATTTATTCCTCGCTTCGCATAGTTGCCGTATCGACATACCTCGATGGGGCAAGTCGTTCGCGATAGGTTCGGACGCGATGATAAGGATCCTCGGCTCGTTCGATATCTCCAGCGACGGCCACGCGCCGAAAGCCCGTCGCAAGAACCTGCGGCAGCAACTCCAGTGTGATACCTCCAATCGCAAAAGCGGGGAGTCGACTGA
>JBIKMB010000116.1:0-17664 GCA_044359485.1 Pirellulaceae bacterium
GCCAAGCAGCACGATGGAATGAACTTTTGTATGCGGAACAATCCGGCAACCGTTTTTGCTTGCTGTCAAATTGGCCAGAAGTATCATGATGCCCACTCCAAGGAATCTTGTGTATACAGGCGAACACGTGCTTGTTTCAGCTGGGAATGGTCTGGACCACTTGCGATCCTGACCCCTTTGCGATGACAATGATATCGGATAACGGCAGCGAAATGGAATCGCCGACTCGCGGTTATTACTTTGAGTTATCCCCTGCCGAATGTGACTCACCCTATTTTCTTCTCACGGAACTGGTCTGATGAAACGCTTAAGCTCATTCCTCTTTTGCATGGTGTTGCCCTGGGTTGCCGTAACCTTGGGAATGGTATCCAGTGCAGAGGCCTTCCAAGCCTCGGCCGAGAAACGCATCGTATTTCTCGCGGGAAATCCCTCGCACAATTATGGTTCTCACGAGCATTATGCAGGTTGTCGTATCCTGGCAGCGACGTTGCAGGAGAATCTGAAAGGGATCAAATGCGACGTTTATCGCGGCGGTTGGCCGCAAGATGAATCCGTGCTGGAAGGTGCCGATACGATCATCATGTACGCCGATGGTGGAGGAGGGCATCCGGTCATTCCACATCAAAAGAAGATGGCTGAATACATGGCAAAGGGTGTTGGCTTGGTCTGCCTTCACTATGGCGTTGAAGTGCCGAAGGGGGAGCCTGGCAATAATTTTCTAAATTGGTTGGGTGGCTATTTCGAAACCGATTGGTCCGTCAATCCGCATTGGGTCGCCGAGTATAAGTCGCTCCCCGTCCATCCGATCACCAGAGGGGTACCTCCTTTCAAAGCAAATGATGAATGGTATTTTCACATGCGATTCCCTGAAGGGATGAAGAATGTTACCCCGATTTTGACTGCCGTTGCACCGGAGTCGACGATGCAGCGCCCCGATGGTGCCCACAGCGGCAATCCACAGGTTCGCAAAGAAGTCGCGGCAGGAATTCCCCAGCATACCGCGTGGGCATTCGAACGAGCCGATGGTGGCCGAAGCTTTGGTTTCACCGGCGGACATTTTCATTGGAATTGGGGTAGGCCAGAGATTCTAAAACTGGTTAGCAATGCAATCGCATGGACTGCCAAAATAGAAGTTCCCGAAAACGGGGTTGCAGTCAAAGCGGCCGGTGTTGAGCAATTGAAAGATGGCCAGGATGAGCCGATCCCTGGGAATTTCAATGCCGAACAAGTTCGCAAAGAATTCCAGATCGCGGCGGGAACACCTGCTCCTGAGAAGCAAGTCGGCAACGGACCCAAGCCACGTCAACTGTATCGCAGCGATGTGGTCACCGTTTCCACTCCCAATCATATGGTAAGTGGTGAAGTTGGTGTGAAAGGCGTGAAGGACCTTTTCTTGGTGGTGACAGATGGTGGTGATGGTTTCAGTTGCGACTGGGCCGATTGGATTGAACCGGTACTCACTGGACCTAAGGGGACGAAGAAGCTGACCGAATTGAAATGGCGAGATGCCAGTACGGCCTGGGGCAACGTTCAAGCCGGTAAGAATGCTGGGGGACAGCCATTGAGAATTCAAGGCAAGGAATTCATCGATGGCATCGGGACGCATGCGTCAAGCGTTATTCATTTCCAACTAACCGATGAATATGAAACACTCAAATTCTCCGCAGGGCTCGATGAAGGTGGGACACGACAAGGCTGCGGGTCTACGGTGCGTTTTGCTGTCTACGCAGATGCAGCCCCTGATGTGAATGCAGAACAAAAACGTATGGATTCCGAAGTGCGTTCGCCCGAAAAGGCTCTTGCCGGTTTGGATGTTCATCCGGGTGTCGAATTGACATTGGTTGCATCGGAGCCCGAACTTCTCAGCCTCACCAATCTTGATATCGATCATCGCGGCCGGATTTGGGTGTGTGAAGTTGTCAATTATCGAGGGCACAACGGCAAGCGACCCGAGGGTGATCGCATCTTGGTTCTGCAAGATAACGATCAAGATGGGAAAGCGGATAAAAAGACGGTTTTCTACCAGGGTAGAGAAGTCGATTCGGCCATGGGAATTTGCGTTTTGGGAAATAAAGTGATCGTGTCCGCATCGCCCAATGTTTGGATATTCACCGACGAAAATGGAGACGATGTTGCGGATAAGAAGGAATTGCTCTTCAGCAACACTGGACAGCCTCAACATGACCATTCCGCGCATTCCATCGTCTTTGGACCTGACGGCAAGCTCTACTGGAACTTCGGCAACACGGGCAAGTCGGTCCATGATGCTGCGGGTAAGCCGATCGTGGATAAAGCCGGTAATACCGTCGTAGACAATGGCAAGCCTTACTACGGTGGAATGGTTTTTCGCTGTGACGCAGATGGCAGCAATTTCGAAGTCCTTGGACACAATTTCCGCAACAACTATGAAGCTGCCGTGGATTCGTTTGGAACCATTTGGCAATCGGACAATGACGATGACGGCAATCGAGCCACACGCATCAATTACGTCATGGAATACGGCAATTTTGGATACCGCGACGAACTGACTGGCGCTGGTTGGCAAGCCGAAAGAACAGGCTGGGAAAAAGAAATACCCGAACGACACTGGCATCTGAACGATCCAGGTGTTGTACCGACGATGTTGATCACCGGAGCGGGTTCTCCCACAGGAATTACCGTGTATGAAGGACGGTTGCTCCCCGAAGTATTCTGGGATCAACCCCTGCACTGTGATGCCGGTCCGAACGTGGTGCGAGCCTACGTGACGAAAGAAAATGGCGCCGGTTATTCGGCCAAGGTTGAAAATTTGGTCGTAGGTGAACGAGATCGCTGGTTCCGTCCTGCGGACGTCGGTGTCGCACCTGATGGATCGGTCTTTATCACCGACTGGTACGATCCAGGTGTCGGAGGTCATGCGATGGGGGATCTCGACCGAGGTCGTTTGTTCCGCGCCGCTCCGCCGGGATCAAAATATGTGATTCCCAACTATGATTACAACAAGTTGGAAGATTGCCTTGAAGCTTTGAAAAATCCGTGCAATTCGGTGCGTTATCTCGCGTGGCAGGCCATTCATGCCAAGGGGGAGGCGGCCGTACCAGGACTGCAAGGACTGCTGAGCGATTCCAATCCACGCGTTCGCGCTCGAGCCCTCTGGTTGCTCGGAAAGATTCCAGGGCTAGGTAAGAAGTATGTGGAGTTAGGTCTCGCGGATAAAGATGCCAACATTCGCATCACGGCGATTCGTTTGGCACGTCAACTTGGTATGCCGGTCAATGAGTTTGTTTCACCGCTGGTCAACGATTCGAGCAATGCAGTACGCCGGGAACTGGCGATTGCACTTCGTGGCGATAAGTCGCCAGAAATGCCAGCTCTTTGGGCACAACTGGCCAAGAAACATGATGGCACCGATCGCTGGTATCTGGAGGCCTTGGGAATTGGTGCAGATAAACGTTGGGATGAATGTTTGAACGCCTGGAAAGGTTTAGTGGGTGATCAGTGGCAAACCGATACCGGTCGGCAAATTGTGTGGCGCAGCCGTGGTGCTGAGAGCGCCAAACTATTGGTAGATCTATTATCCTTAGAAAACATTTCCGAGGATGAGTCGGCTCGATACTTGCGAGCTCTCGACTATCAAGATGCTGCCAAACGTGAGGCTGCTTTGAAAGAGTTGCTGGGAGGTACAGGGGGGGAATAAATATTCGCTCCGTTTGGGTATGCTCCGATGGATTAAGGGCGTAAACCCACGGCTTTCTCTATCAAGTGATGTTTCCAGTTGGCCTTCTCGAAAAGAGATAGGCCATTCTGGATACGTCAAAAATGGGACACCGCCTTACGCGTTTCCAGTGGCACGTTGACCGTGGTCTCTACGCTAACATGTAGCTCAAATTGAGCAGCACGTTGCGTGATCGGCAAAACCCGCACGCTAAAGTCAGCCGTTGTGTAGTCCACACGGCCGCTGGACACATACCACCTGACTTGATGATTCGAACTTTTGCAGGCATCGCACTGAACATCGTGAGAGGCTATGAGCCAGCGAGTTTTTCGCGTCGGGCCTAGGACAGGCAACATTCGATTGGCAGCGAGCCTGAGATGTTTGGCTGAAAGATCTCAAACTAGAAGTAAGAAATTGTGGGGGAAATGGTGATCGGAATCATGTGCATGAAAAACCTCAATTGGCCGCATGCCTTTAAGTGGCCGCAGTCGCTTGTGTGGCTCGGCTGGTTTGCGGTCTTTAGCACTCCCGTTTTGGCACAAGATACGCCCGCCAGTCCGCTGCAATTGCGACGCGATAAGATTTTGATTGAGGCCTTACTGCGACTTCCCAAGGAAGAAATCAAACGCGATGAAAAAACGAATGCTCTGGTTCAGCGTTTTTTGAAATCGACCACCGATGGCAACATGTTCCTTAAAGTGATCCAGCACTGCGAACCGGATGGCAGTGCTGAACTGTTGTGGAACTTTGCTTTGTCCCCTAAAGCGAATGATTCAACGCGAGTTCAGGCGATGGAGATGTGTTTAAACCACAAGGGGACTGCGATTGTGGCAGCATGGTTGGCTGAAAACAAAAATAACGAAGCTGCTCATGAAATTGTCGCAAAACTGGCTCTCGCCAATCATCCCGAGCTGGCATCGCTGCTGCTTCCGTTAGTCCAAGATCGAGATATTTTGCCCGGGATAGCGGCAGCAGCGGGGCAGGGGATGGTGCGAACTATTCCCGGTCAACGCATGTTGGTCGAGCAAGCCAGAGAATCCAAATTGCGAGGGGATGTAAAAGCTCTGGTGGCGGGGAGTTTAAGGAACAGTTCCAATCAAGAAGTTGCGAAAATGGCTGCGGATTTGTTTCCGCTTCCTATGTCCAAAGACCAAAAGCCGCTCCCTTCGATCGAGGAACTGGCAAAACGATCCGGTGTAGCAGGTCATGGAGAGAAACTCTTTCGGAGCGTCGCTACCTGCTCCAACTGTCACATCGTTAAAGGTTATGGAAAGAATGTCGGTCCCGACTTGAGCGAGATAGGGAGTAAGCTGTCGCGTGAGGCGATGTTCGTGGCTATTTTGGAACCGAGTGCTGGTGTGAGTCACAACTACGAATCGTATGTTTTGCAAACCGATAGTGGAGATGTTGCCACTGGGTTGCTGGTGAGCCAAACGGATGAGGAGATTGTTCTCAAGGATGCACAGGGCATTGAGCGGAAGTTTGCCCGTGACGAAGTAGAAGAATTCAAGAAGCAAGAAAAGTCGATCATGCCAGAGAATTTACATCATAACTTTGATGAGCAAGGTCTGGTGGATATTGTCGAATACATGCTTTCTTTGAAGAAAGAATAAATTGAGCGGCGCAAAAATCCACTATCAAGACAAACTAGCATCGTTAATGAGACATTTCGATGCATTATCCTTGCAAGATAAGCGATTCGGCTACATTCGCGTAGCAGTGTTCGTAATCGCAGCATCAATGTTATTCATAGGATATGCGATTTCTCCGCATCGCGCCCCCTGGACGATCGTCGGTTGGGTCGGAATGTTGGTTTTTTTGGGTGTGATCACATGGCATGAAGCAATCCGCTTGCGTTTATGGGAAAACGAAAAGCGAGCAGGCCTTTACCGGCGTCTATTGGCTCGCATGGAGAGACAATGGGATCAATTACCGGTCCCCCAAAGTCGCATCGCTGAAAAATACCAAGGCTTAGCGGATGATCTAGATATCCAGGGTAGAGCCTCACTGTTGCACTGGCTCTGTTTTGCTGAAACACAACCTGCCCGGCAATTGTTGCTCGATTGGATTTTTGAAGACCCCGATGTTGCGGAGATCGAAAAGCGACAACAAGCAATCGGTTATTTTTCCGACCGCGTCGATCTGCGGGAGAGAGTTTATTGCCTATGCAGCGAAGTGGCAGCGAGCACAGCTTCCCCGGAACGTTTTGTGGAGTGGGCTTCGAATCCTCCGTGGCTTGCTAGCCGGACATGGCTGTACTGGCTCAGTTGGGGCGGTATCGCTCTATTGAGCAGTGGAACGATTGTGACATTGTTGGGTAAAACCGCTGGAGTGCCGATCGAATGGGGACTGGGCCTAATCGCGTCAGGTATTCTTTGGAATGTGGTGCTGAGTGTGGGCTACGGAAGCCACCTTCATGAAGTGTTTCAAAGAATATCATCGAGGCATCAGGATATTGAAAAATACCAAGAATTGCTTGGGCTTATGGTGAAAGAAGCCGTACCAGGCGATGAGACTCCAGTCCCCGAATTGGTGGTGAAGTTGCGTGAGCAATTGCAAATGGGTGGAGGTGCGTTGGCGGCCTTTAAGAGTCTAAATTGGCGGATTGGTCTGGCGAATATTCGGCACAGTCCATTATTTTTTATTCCCTATTTGATACTGCAAATATTATTGGCCTGGGATTTCAGATCGATATCGATTCTTGAAAATTGGCAACGATGCTATGGTAAATTTTGTCAGGGATGGTTTACAGGGCTCGCACAATTCGAAACGATTTGCGCTGTGGCAGCCATTCGGTTTGAACAACCCGAATGGTGTATGCCCCAATGGATTAACAGTCGAGACAAGCGACTGGTAGCTCACGAACTTGGGCATCCTTTACTCCGCGATTCGCAGCGAGTAACCAACGATATTTCCATAGAAGACAATAAACCGCTGTGGTTGATCACGGGTTCGAATATGTCGGGTAAGAGTACCTTTCTGCGGTCTTTAGGCATAAATATTTTATTAGCGCGAACGGGCTCCCCAGTATGCGCAAAGCAGATGGAGCTACCCCCGTTGATATTGGCGACCAGCATTCGCGTCCGAGACTCTTTAGATCAAGGTATTTCGTATTTCATGGCCGAATTGCGGCGACTCAAGAGTGTGGTGGATGTTGCGGAACAATATGAACGGTCGGAGAAGTATCGAGTGTTGTTTCTTTTGGATGAAATTATGCAAGGCACCAATAGCCGTGAACGACATATCGCGGTAGGCCATGTACTGCATACCTTGCTCACCAAGGGAGCATTTGGAGCAGTCTCTACTCACGATTTAGACTTGGTTTCGCACCCCCAACTGGAACCGCGTTGCGAAGTCGTTCATTTCCGCGAGCATATCCGAGAGACGGCGGAAGGTAAACGAATGGTCTTTGATTATAAAATGCGACAGGGGCCGACACCGACTACGAATGCTTTGAGGTTACTGGCGCTGGTCGGGCTGGGTGATTTGGGCGATTTTGCAGAGAAAGCGATTGAAGGACATGAGTCAATTGGAAACTCGAAAGGGTGATTTTCCACCCGAGTTTTTTGATAGCGCGGCGGCTACTGCGCCGACTCCGCCTCCGCGGGGACCAAGATTAAGAATTACCTGGACAACATCGATCGTCTTGGTGGTGTTAACAGCAATGACGATGTTTTGGGCAGGTATCTCGCATTGGGTGCCAGTGGCTCCGATTCTAGCTTCACCCTTTTATGGGAGTTTGCTGCCCGTGAGGCAAATTGTTCTTGAACATTGGCAAGATGGCTTGATTTATTCTATAGCCACACTTTCGATCCTAATGGCTCATGAGATGGGCCATTATTTGATGACGATCCGCTATAAGGTATCTGCGACGCCTCCACTATTTCTGCCGATGCCTATTTCACCTTTAGGAACATTTGGTGCCGTCATTGCGATGGATGGTAGGCAAGCGGACCGCAAAGAAGTTTTCGATATTGGAATTGCTGGCCCTCTCGCTGGATTGATCGTTGCTATTCCGATCTTGATCATTGGCGTGATGACCACCACAGCTCCTTCGGTGGTCGCCGAAAAAGGTTTTGTCGTCGGTCATCCACTGCTGATTCAATGGTTGGCGGAATTGTTCCGCGAGGGAGGCGCGAGTTCCCTGCCAACATTAAACAATGAAATCAATCCCTGGTTGATGGCGGGTTGGACCGGTTTGTTGGTTACCGGTTTAAACATGGTGCCTATGGGACAATTGGATGGAGGACATGTCACCTTTGGTTTGCTTGGTCCACGCAGTGTCTGGGTCGCGCGAATTTTCTTGGGTTTAGCTATCGGCTTTATGATTTATTCGCAGCAGTTGCTGTTTGTTTTAATGCTGATACTGGTCGTTATTTCTGGGTTGCGGCATCCGCCCACGCGGAATGACGCGGCGAAATTATCCTGGATGCAAACCGCGATTGGTTGGCCCTGCTTGATCTTGCCATTTATCTGCCTCCCCTATCGACCTTTGACCGTTCTCTAGTTTGTTTCGCTGACTGCGCAACACCCCACTTTTCGAAACGGACCTCAGCGACTTATTTTTGCAGCTCAAAGCACATTCTGCGGCTCATTTTTTAGGAAACTGCACGGCAAGCCAGCCGCCAGCCAATCCCACGATGAGTCCTCCCAAGTGGGCCATGTTTGCGATCGGGCCAACTTGACCTGTGAAACCGAGTACAAGCCATAACAGCATCAATACCACGGTGGAGGTTTGAAAATAGATACCCATAGAGGGCTTCAGTGAAGTTTTCACCCACAGAAATCCGAAGAGCGCGAAAGCGATACCGGAAAGGCCGCCAAACATTGGGCTACCAAAATACTCGGGCGGAAGCATGCCTTGCAACAGATTGGGGAGAGCCGCTGCGGCTAATAGAAACAGCGAATACCGCAAGTTCCCCTCGCTGCGTTCCACGATTCTGCCCAGAGGAATAACGGTCAACAGGTTAAAGAGTAAATGCAAGGGACGAAAATGTAAGAATACGGGAGTGACCATTCTCCAAATCTCCCCTTTCATGATCGAGTTTGCAGGGTCGGCAACCTGATTGATTTCATCCGGATGCTCGATGAAATAATTGGGGTTGAGAAACAACAATTCGGTGTACAGAGTGGTCCCTAGACTATTGTTTTTCGCAGGACTACCGAAATCGGTTAGAAGAGAGACCAGTGAAGCGATAAGAATCAAAGTCAGCGTGATTGGCGGCGGCCAAAAGTTGCTTGTTGGGCCCGTATTATAAGTGACCTTTTGCAAATTCTTAGCTGCGGCCGCTTTGCGTTTTTGTTCTTCTTTCAGTACTTCTTCCGCTTTTCGCCGCGACTCTTCGTACTTGCTTAGATCGGTCGAGACACGAAATTGTTCGAGTTCCGTTTTCGCACTGCTTACCTGGTCTTCATCGCAAATCCAAATTTCGTAAACATCGGTTGCTCCCGCCTGAGGCTCGACAATCGTGCGAACTTTTTGAGAGATCAAGAAAGCGACGAAAACTTCCGCCCTTTTTCGACCATCGAGCGTTCCGATCAAACGCATTTAATCCATCCAATCCACCAAAGGAATGTTACCGACAACGCAGGTATTGTACCGCAACGTCGAGTCCTGTTCGAGGCGTGAGACGTCATTCCTCTTGAACCCAACCAAATTCGGTCGGTGCATAAGGTATGGGTGGGATTTCTTTCTGGAGCCAAGCAGCGATGGTCAGTAGCCGATCTTCGCCCCAAAATCGGCTGGTCAATTTCACTGGCCAAGGACGCAGATTATTTCTCCGTTCCGTGGTACCTGTGGTAACAATCATACTTGGATGACCACTAAGGTTCGTCAAAAGGAGATCATCGCTTCCAATGACGACATCGACCGTTTGATATAACGCTTCTGCTTCGCGGACTAGTTCGGTTCGCAATCGATTGCACCGGAGGTAATGAACTGCCGGAACAAACTGACCTTCTCGGAAAATCGACGGCCAAGCCCCAAGTCCACGAAGTGGGCCATTGCGCAAGAGGTCATCGAAACTTGTCGCTGCTTCCACATTGAGCGTTGTGAGCATCGCAGATAGCGGAAAACGATTGGGCAATTGAATTTCTCGAACAGTGGCTCCACCGTTTTTCAATGTGTCCAAACATTGTTGCTCGCCCGCAGAGAGCGACCCTTTTACATAGCCGATCGTCCATTGTTGGACGCTCGAATCCCAAGGGTACAAAAAAGAGTGAGCACGGGTAGCAGGATCCGCCGAATCTTGTCCCGAGATTTTGGAGAGTACCACCGCACAATCTTCCGCCGTTCTCGCGATGGGGCCAAGTTTATCCATGCTCCACGAAAGTGTCATGCAGCCCGCTCGCGAGACGCGACCGAAGGTGGGGCGTAAGCCGGTGACATGGCATCGACGGCAGGGTGAGATAATACTACCTAATGTTTCGCTACCGATGGCAAATGAGCAGAGACCTGCAGCAACGGCTGATGCGGATCCCGCCGACGAGCCACTGCTACCCTGGGTTGTATTCCAAGGATTGCGGGTTGTGCCTGCGTACCACTGATCTCCCATGGCTAAAGCACCCAGCGAGAGTTTGGCGATCAGTACCGCTCCTGCTTCTCGCAATCGATCGGCAACCGCTGCAGTAACCGGTCGAACCTGATCGCGGTAAGCGGGAGCGCCCCATCCGGTAGGCCAGGGGGGAATGGCGACCAGATCTTTGGCACCGTAAGGGATTCCATGCAACAGTCCTCGATCTTGGCCGCGGGCTAGTTCCTGATCCGCTACGGCCGCTGCTTGTAAGGCTGAGTCGTCCAAGCGTTCTACGACCGCTTGAAGGATCGTGTCATAACGCGTGATACGTTGCAAATAAATTCGAGTTAGTTCAACACTTGTGATTTTTCCACTCCGCAGCCATCTCGACTGGTCCGCGATCGATGCGAAAGCAATACGATCCGCATCGGCTGGGAAATCGGTACCAGGATTCGTCGGAGTGACTTGATACACCACATCCGAACTTCCCTGCGTTTTTCCTTCCTGCGCTTTCGCTGTCGGCTCGAATAAATTGTGGGGTGAAAAGACAAGAGCGGGAGGAATATCGGGATCCAACGCAACTTGACGTACCGACTGTTGGCCATCGGTGAGTTGCTGAAGCGATCGAGCCAACTCGTCCTGTTGCTGGTCGGTCAATTCCAGTTGTGCGATCCAAGCGGCATTGGCGACCATTTGTTTGGTCACCTTTCCCGCTTCGGTCGCTTGGGCAGCAAGCGAACGCTGAAATGCGATCGAACCGACACCAACCGCTGAACAAAGTTGCAACCAATTTCGGCGATCCACAGATATTTCCTTCTCTTTTCAGGTAATATATCGGCTAAAAGAGGTAAGCACGCCGAGGCCCAACCGGCCGAGCAAAACCTTCCCTAAAAATTTTGTTCAAGTCCGGGCGACAATACAAGCAGCAAAGGGCAGGGTTGGGTATTATATGGTTCGGTCAGATCAGGAAAAAATCAGGATAGAACCTAATGAAAAACATGGCCTCCCGACTCTGGACGCACTTATTGGCTGTAAGCGGTCTCTGTTTTGGAATGGTTGCGGCGATGAACACGACGGCCATGGCCGTGACTGCTTCTGAAGCGGAAAGTGTTCCCCAACGCCAGCAGCCCAATGTGCTGTTGATTATCGCTGACGATCAAGGTTATGGAGATATCGGCTTTCACGGCAATACGATGATCGAAACTCCTCACCTCGATCGTCTTGCCCAAGAGAGTGTGCGATTGACAAACTTTCATGTCGATCCAACTTGCTCCGAAACTCGTGCCGCTTTGATGTCTGGACAGTATGCCATGCGCGGCGGGGTTTGGCACACCGTGATGGGAAGAAGTTTTCTCAATGCCAAAAGTTGGACGATGCCGCAAGCATTCAAGTCGGCCGGTTACAAGACGGGTATCTTTGGCAAATGGCATCTCGGTGATAATACACCCTTCAGACCTTGGGAGAGAGGCTTCGATGAATCGTTGATCCATGGAGGCGGAGGAATCGGTCAGGTTCCCGATCATTGGGGCAACGATTATTTTGATGATATGTATCTGCACAATGGTGCCAAACAGCCGGCAACAGGTTATTGCACGAATGTTTTTGCTCAAGCGGCTGGAAAGTTCATGGCAGATAGTAAGGATAAACCATTTTTTTGCTATCTCGCCTTCAACGCACCTCACTCGCCATACAACGTTCCTGAGTCCTTCGAACAGAAGTATCTCAACAAGGGTGTGGATAAGCCAATGTCCGCTTTCTACGGAATGATCGACTGCATCGATAGCAATGTCGGGCGCTTGCTAGAACAATTGCAATCCGATGGCGTGCTCGACAATACGATTGTGATCTACATGACGGATAACGGCACTGCTGCGGGCTACAAGGAAAAATCTCAAAAGAGCAAGTGGAATGGCTTCAATGCAGGTATGCGTGGAATGAAGGGGACCGTTTATGAGGGTGGGCATCGTGTTCCCTGCTTTATTCGCTATCCAAAACTTTTGGTGGCCAATAGAGAAGTTTCGCAACTAACCGCACATTTTGATTTACTTCCAACATTGGTTGAATTATGCGGACTAAGCACTCCCGAAAATTGGAAGAGCGATGGCGTGAGCTTGGTCGGATTGCTGACCGGCAGCCAGCAGCAGTGGTTGAATCGCACAATCGTCGTTCAGTCACAGCGCATCGATCATCCAGAAAAAAGACGCAAATTTGTAGTTGCCGATCAACGCTGGCGTTTGGTGGGCGATGAGTTGTACGACCTGGAGAGCGATCCAGGCCAATCGACGGATGTTCGATCGCAATATCCCGATGTTGCTAAAGGCTTGAGTGATTTTTACGAAGCTTTTTGGAATGATGTTGCCAAGAACGTTGATCAGTATCAGCGAATTCACTTAGGGTCTGAAGCAGATCAAGAGGTTTTTCTGACCGCTCACGATTGGCACAGCGAGAGTATTGTTGCTGGTCAGAATAGCTTGGATCGAAAAGAAGATGTCAATGGAAGTTGGGCTGTGGAAGTGCAGAAGGCTGGCGTTTATGAATTTCGTTTGCGAATGAGACCCGATGGAGTCTCTTATCCGCTGCCAGGTGTCCAGGCTCTCGTTCGATGCCAAAGCTCAACCGTCGAAGCAAGTATCGAGCCGAACGCGGAGGAAGTTATTTTAGAAATGAACTTGAATGCGGGCCCCACCATGCTGCAGACTGCATTCAAGCGCGAGGCGACCTCAGGCGAACAGCAAGGATTTTATTTTGCATATGTTCGTTACAAAGGTGTTGCCGCCAGCCAAACAGTTCAAGCAGAACAGAAAGCAAAGCCAACTGCGGCCGAAAGCGTATTTCAGCAAGGAGATCGCGTTGCATTTTTGGGAGCTACATTATTTGAGCGGCTGCAGATGCAGGATGAACTCGAAACCATCCTGGTTTCGCGTACATCGCCTCTAGGTGTCACGTTTCGCAATGTGGCTTGGAGCGGCGATGATGCCAGCGGACGCGCTCGTGCCGTATTTGGAGGTTATGAGGAAGGTTATCAGCGAAGATTGAAAGATCTCGCAGCGGCAAAACCAACGCATGTTTTGGTTGCCTATGGCATGAATGAAGCTTTCGATAGAAATTTGTCGCTCGATACGTTCAAGCAGCAAATGGTGCGTTTGCTCAATGATCTGGCAGCGGCAAATTATAGAGTATCACTCTTGTTGCCTCCCGCGTTGGAGGCTGCTGGAAACGATAGCCGGCTCGCTGCCTATAAAGAACGCCACCCAAGTGTGTTGGCAACGTTGAAGGAACTCGGCGAGCAACGGAAGTTGCGTTTGATCGAGATGCCAGCGATCAAAAACGAGTGGACCTCCAATGGCATTCACCTGAATGCGGCTGGCTACTCGGAATATAGTCGCCGACTGGCGGATGCTCTGGTCACAGCAGAACATCGCTTGGAGTGGGAAAGCAGCGCGACGATCGAATTGAAGGTTGCAGGGCCAGAGAAGCAGAAGGTCATTGCTTTGGGAGAGAATTGGAACCTGCAACCGATTGAATCCTCTGCCGCGGGAGAATGGCGGTGGAAGGAAGTCGCACCGGGACTCCCATTGCCATTGCGGGCCAGCGGTGAATTGATGCCCGTAGACATGGGCCCTGACTTGGCCACCCGAATCGTGGTGCCGGGATTACCCGAAGGTGAATATGTCCTGGAGGTTGCCGGTGCTGAAGTCGCCAAAGGTTCAGCGACTCAATGGGCAAGTGGCATCACTGGGCAAACTCCCGGTCTTCAAGCACAGACGGAGAAATTGCGCCGCTTGTTACATCGCAAGAACGATTTGTTCTTCCATCACTACCGTCCACAAAATGAAACTTATCTCTTTCTTTTTCGTAAGCACGAGCAAGGAAACAATGCCGTAGAAATCGATCAGTTCCCACCACTCATCGCACCTTTGGAAGTGGAAGCGAATGGACTGTCGCATGTTAGCGAGGTTGTATGGGTTTTGCGGAAGAAATAGATTGGGAAGGAATGCGATCTATAGGCTAATTTCTTGCCATTAGGAATTGATTTGGTGGAAAATTCGCATTCCAATACGACCCGTTAGTTGTCTCGAAAATTGTTTACACTCCAATTCGTTACTTTTTTATCCAACGATATCACGCGCTGCTGCTCTTTCTGACGGACCGCGACCGTGAAATTGTCGAGGATTGCTGCATGCAAAAATCATACTTCGCTTTGAGTTGCTCTTATGTCTCAAGACAGATCATACTGGGAGCGTTGCTATTAGCCTTCTGCGTCATCCAAGAGACGCCAAGCTACGGTCAGGATAGTGGCGCGGCGACGCCATCGACCGCAGCGTCTGAAACAATAGCCACAGGCGATTCGAACGCTCCGGCGGCAAGTGGCTCTCAAGAGACCGCTGCCGCAACGCCCAATGTATCGGCAACCGCGGAAAGCTCGCAAAGCAATACCGAAAAGTCAGAAACGCCAACTAAAAAACCTGCAGCAGCGGCCGAAAAAAGTTGGATTGATTCTGTCGATGCCGCGGCAGGAAAATACGTTGTCGGGCCCATGGCGGCCGTTTTATTTTTCGACTTCGGTACCAAGAGTTTGGTGGGAGCCAGCGTTCCTTTTGTAGTGATATGGCTTTTGTTTGGTGGCGTCTTCTTGACTCTCAAAATGGGGTTTATCAACATACGAGGCTTCAAGCACGGCTTAGATCTTGTTCGAGGAAAATATGATGACAAGAGTAAGCCGGGTGAGGTTTCGCATTTCCAAGCATTAGCATCAGCACTGTCTGGAACGGTAGGGCTTGGAAATATTGCGGGTGTTGCGGTAGCGATTGGTGTGGGTGGCCCGGGGGCAACTTTCTGGATGATACTCTGCGGATTGCTTGGGATGACGAGCAAATTTGCGGAATGCTCTTTGGCTGTGATGTATCGTCGCGTCGGCAAGGATGGAACAGTGCTTGGTGGACCGATGGTCTATTTGAAGGAAGGTCTGGGCCAAATGGGGCTGGGCAAGCTCGGTGCGGTACTCTCGGTAGTCTTTGCTGTGCTATGCGTTGGTGGTTCCTTCGGTGGTGGCAATTCTTATCAAGTGGTCCAGTCGCTCAATGCGATTAGTTCCGATCCGAATTTGGTGTTCTTGAAAGAAAATCCCTGGATCTACGGTTTGTTGATGGTGATTGCCGTTGGCGTGGTGATCTTGGGAGGTATCAAGTCTATCGGTCAGACGGCCGAAAAAATTGTTCCCTTTATGTGTCTGGCCTATGTCACGATGGCCTTGGTAATCATCGGCGCAAATTATGCGAATATCCCTGCTGCGATCGGTGCAATTTTTAGCGGGGCATTCACACCTGAAGGTGTCGCGGGTGGATTCTTGGGTGTGATGGTTCAAGGGGTTAAGCGAGCGGTGTTCTCGAACGAAGCAGGCGCTGGATCGGCAGCCATTGCGCACTCTGCGGCAAAGACTGACCGCCCGATGTCTGAAGGATTTGTCGCCTTGCTAGAACCTTTTATCGACACAGTGATCGTTTGCACGATCACCGCTTTGATGATTGTCGTCAGCGGAATGTATACCGATCCGACAGTCAAAAGTTTAGCGGAAACTGGTAAGGGTGCTCAAATCACGTTGATGGTCGTGACTCAAAACCCAAGCTTGTCTTACTTTAAATACGTTTTGTACATATCAGTGATTATGTTTGCTTACTCCACCTGTATCTCTTGGTCGTACTACGGCGAGCGTTGCTTTGTTTACCTCTTCGGTCCAAAGTCATCGATGTTCTACAAAGTATTATTTTTGACGTTCACCTTTTTGGGATCGATCGTATCGCCTCAGAACATTCTGGACTTTAGCGATATGTTGATCTTGTCGATGGCTGTTCCCAACCTCATCGGTGTCTTTCTGATGAGTGGGGTCATCAAGCGAGCCTTGAATCAGTATTTGGAAGATTTGCAGAACGGCAAAATTACCAAGCATTAACAGACTTAGCTTTTGTTTTTTGCGGATTATGCGCCTTCGCTCGGTCGGATCTTAGCCAGTAGATCCGGCCTTTTTTATTTGTAACGGAACGAAAGGAGATTGGCAGTGCTCAATATCAATTGTCCCAACTGCGGTAAAGAATATCTGATTTCACCTGAGCACTCCGGTAAGTCCTTTCGCTGCAAAGGGTGCGACCAAGTCTTTGTGGCCGGACAGCATGCATCCGAAACCGTAGTCGAAACGTTGCAACCCTCTAGCATCTCGAAAAAAAGGACAGCAGACGAAATCGATTATGAAATTTTTGGTGAAGATATTCAGTTTGCCGAAGTGACGCTCGACCCAGGAGAAACGGTGATCGCGGAAGCTGGGGGCATGATGTATATGACACCAGGCATCAAAATGGAGACCGTCTTTGGCGATCCATCCGATAGTAGCGGAGGATTCTGGGGCAAAGTGGTCAGCGCGGGCAAACGAATGATCACGGGCGAGTCACTGTTCATGACGACGTTCACCAATCGCAATCCATCCGCTCGCGAAGTAGTGTCGTTTGCAGCACCTTATCCTGGCCGAATTATACCCTTGCATTTGGATCAACTGGGCGGCGAGATCATCTGTCAAAAAGATTCCTTCTTGTGCGGTGCCAAAGGTATCAAGATCAATATCGCCTTTCAGAAAAAGTTTGGTGTCGGTTTATTCGGCGGTGAAGGATTCATTATGCAAAGACTCAATGGCGACGGAATCGCTCTGATTCACGCCGGTGGAATGCTAGTGCATCGCGACCTTGGACCTGGTGAGCGTTTGCTACTGGATACGGGCTGCCTCGTCGCGCTTGCACCAACCGTTAGCTACGATATTCAGATGGTGGGTGGGGTCAAAAATACGTTGTTCGGTGGTGAAGGCTTATTCTTGGTGACGTTAACCGGCCCGGGACGCGTCTGGTTGCAAAGTTTGCCTATCTCTCGATTGTCGGGGCGAATTGTGGCGGCCGCGGGGGGACGTGGTGGTCCGCGAGACGAAGGTTCCGTTCTGGGAGGTTTGGGCAATATGATCATGGGAAACAACGAGTAGTATTCAATCTTCGCATTCTTTCCCACTTCTTGAATTTTGATCATATGTTTAGTTGTTTAGGATGTGCTGCCTTGAGTGATTCGTGGAATTCGCGGTACACCGGGCAGATTTCAGCTAATACAAAGTCTTCCGCTGGATTCGACCTGTGGTCAATTTGGGCAACAAGCGTTAATCTTTAAATTACGAAACATTCGGTCTCATCCAATTGGCTGACGGCGAGATTCCATGGGGCAGACAACCTACAAAGACAGCGGCGTTGACTTGGAACTGTACGAGCAGGCGATGGAACGCTTGCCGCGCTGGATGCACCGCACCTACTGTCCCAGAGTGCTCAGAAATGACGGTGGTTTCGCAGGACTTTTCAGCCTTGATTTCAAGGGAAATCTTTTCTCTAGAAAGTATCAAGAACCGGTTCTTGTATCGGGCACAGATGGTGT
>JBIKMB010000013.1:0-56823 GCA_044359485.1 Pirellulaceae bacterium
CGGGTTTAAGAAGGAATTGGATTTGCAAGTCGAAATCATCCATCGCGTAGCGAGGGAAGTGATGAAGGAGACCGGCAAGAAATTCGCATACTCGGTCGGAACGATGATCGAAGTTCCTCGCGGAGCTTTGACCGCCGATGAGATCGCGGAAACGGCTGAGTTCTTCTCCTTCGGCACCAACGACTTGACCCAAACCGCTCTTGGTATGAGTCGCGATGATTCGGGATCCTTCTTGCCTCGCTACCAAGATTTGGAAATCATCAAGGCTAATCCTTTTGCCTCGATCGATACCACTGGGGTGGGACAATTGATGAAGATTGGTGTAGATAAAGGACGGTCCACACGCGAAGACCTGAAGATTGGTATTTGCGGCGAACATGGTGGCGATCCAGCTTCGGTCGGTTTCTGCCATTCCATCGGTTTGAACTATGTTAGTTGCTCTCCATTCCGAGTTCCTATCGCTCGTTTGGCTGCAGCACAAGCGGCAATTAAAGCAGCCAAGAAATAGCGATTAACGCACGTTTGGGCATGCCTTGCCAAACGGATTTGAACCAGACCCCCTTAGGAAACTTTGGGGGTTTTTTTATGGGCTGTTGGAATAAAAAGTGAAAAAAATTCTACTGGTCTTAAATCGTAAGCTACGGTTTACATGAGGAAGGGGTCTTGATGTATTTCTGTTCCATTCGATTTACCGCGAATTTTGATGGTGTTTTGATGTCGAGTGGCTCTTTTCCGAATAGTGCATTCTTCGATGTTAGGGCTGCATTTGATGTTTGATATCCGCCAATTACTTTTCCTGATATTGGCGATCTGGATTCCAAATTCGCAGATCGTACGAGGGGAATATCCAGAGATCTATGTGGCTGAGGGGCAGAATGTTTCTGGGCGGGTCCTTAAGCTTCATGATCAAGAGTTGAAAAGAGTTTTTATCCGCAACAACCAGAAGGGCAATTACGCGACACGCATAGGTAGCATCGAAGTTTTGTCGCGTGAGGATTTTTATCTCTGCAGCGGCGAGGATTCACTGCTCATTCATCGATCAAGAATTGGCGAGGAGCTGTTTCACGAGTCCAAGAACTTGATCAAACAAATTCGCAGTGACCGCAGCGATCAGATCTGGTGGAGCGAGTTGAGCAAGGAGGCTAAAGAGGATGAGGCAGTCTTAGGTTCTTTATGGAAATGGAACAGTTGGAGAAACCAAGCGGAGTTAAGCCACCGGATCCAGCGTTCCAAAATCGAAGGTAAGTGGAATGGGGCTTTTGACCTGTGCAATGGTCGAGTCTTAATCGCCACCGAGGGCGAAAAGCATGCGATTTATGACATATCAGATTCTAAGGCATACATAAAGTTATTAGATGCTCCAATCCGAATTCGCAGTTTCCGTTGGGACTCAACCGGAAAAATATGGATTGTGGATCATAGGGGAAGAATCGTAATTGTGCCTAACGCTCAAATTCCTAATAGCTTTGAAGTCGTTTTGAGTAGTCCCATCGAATTCACCGATTTCGACTTCGACACGCCGCATTGACAAAGAAAAGGTACGAGCGAATCTGGGATTTGCGAGGGGTAGCCGAAGGTTACCCCCGTTTGCGACCCGATAAACTACGAACAATGATTGTCATAAAACGTCTGGGGCAATCGGCAGTTGTTGGACTGAGGTGCCATCTTGAATCGGGAGGGAAAGTGGCTGTTGGCCTTCCGTAGTACGAGTAGAGGAGTTTTCTGTAGCGGATGCC
The DNA here is from genome assembly GCA_044359485.1 of Pirellulaceae bacterium. Classification (GTDB taxonomy): domain Bacteria; phylum Planctomycetota; class Planctomycetia; order Pirellulales; family Pirellulaceae; genus JAFLCP01. The sequence continues at coordinate 1,737 of JBIKMB010000013.1, forward strand.
AGGGAGTGGTTTAATCAGACATCGCGGACTGTGATGAACCGCTTTTCTTCGTCTAGGTAACCTGTTACAACGATCATGTTGTGTCGGGTTGATGTGGCTCAACTGGCGGTTTGAATCCCGCTTTTGGAAATCCTAGAGGAAGAGTTCTTTACGATGGGCATTCGCGTCGCTTTGCATCACGAGACGATCTATAAGTATGATCGACCGGTCCGCCTTTCTCCGCAAATCGTACGTCTGAGACCGGCACCTCATTGCCGGACACCCGTTCTGAGTTATTCGATGCGGATCGAACCGAGCGATCATTTTTGCAATTGGCAGCAAGATCCTCAGGGAAACTTCATCGCGAGATTGGTTTTTCCAAAGCCTACGCAAAAGTTTATGGTGCGAGTCGATTTAGTGGCCGATCTAACGGTCATCAATCCATTCGATTTTTTTCTGGAAGAGTATGCCGAAGAATTTCCGTTTGCGTACGAACCTTGGTTGATGAAAGAGCTCGCTCCATTTTTGGTGGTGGAGCGAATGACACCCAAGTTGGCGGAATGGTTGGCAGCAGTATCGCGACGCAAAGAGAAAACCATTAATGCTTTGGTGGCCATTAATCAGCGTCTACAGCAAGACATTCGCTATACCATACGACTTGAGCCAGGAGTGCAAACCCCCGAGGAAACGCTTGAGAAGCGAACTGGATCTTGTCGTGATTCGGCTTGGCTGTTAGTTACGATCGCACGCCATTTGGGTCTTGCTGCGCGATTTGCGTCGGGATATCTGATTCAGTTGACTGCGGATCAAAAAGCGTTGGATGGTCCGAGTGGTCCGGACAATGATTTTACGGATCTTCATGCTTGGGCTGAAATCTATTTGCCCGGCGCGGGCTGGGTTGGACTCGATCCGACAAGCGGCCTGTTGTGTGGAGAGGGACACTTACCGGTAGCATGTACCCCTGATCCGATGAGCGCTGCGCCGATTACGGGTATGGTAGAGAAGGCGGAATGCACCTTCGATTTTTCAATGAAGGTCAGGCGTATTCATGAAGATCCTCGGACCACCAAACCTTTCACGTCAGCGCAGTGGGATAAGGTTAATGAATTGGGTAACACGGTCGATCGCAGGCTCATTGAAGATGATGTCCGTTTGACGATGGGGGGCGAACCGACGTTTGTTTCGATCGACGATATGGAAGGGGCTGAATGGAATTCGTCAGCGGTCGGTCCGAATAAGCGACGCTTGTCTGCAGAACTGATCAAGCGTTTGCGACATCGATTCGGTAAAGGTGGGATGCTGCACTACGGGCAAGGGAAGTGGTATCCCGGCGAATCGTTACCACGCTGGGCCATGGCATGTATTTGGCGAACAGATGGATACCCGCTATGGCATGATGATACGTTGATCGCAGATGAAGGACGCGATTACGGTTTTAATTACTATCATGCTCGACGTTTCACGCGATTGCTGGCGACCAAACTTGGAGTCGAACCGACATGGCTGATGCCAGCATATGAGGATATCCACTATTATTTGTGGAAAGAGCAGCGTTTACCCATCAACGTCGATCCCAAAGATCCAAAGCTTAAGGATGCTGAAGAGCGAAGTCGCCTTGCGCGGGTCTTTACGCGGGGGTTGAGTGAGCCCGTTGGGGTGGTGCTGCCGTTGCAGCGTCAATGGCAACAGGCAGGCTGGATTTGGAAAAGTGGTCATTGGCCGGTTCGTTCTGAAAAGCTCATGTTGTTGCCCGGTGATTCTCCCATCGGGTTGCGATTACCGCTCGATTCTTTACCCGTTCTGCCGGCTGGCGTGGCGCCGTTGTGGGCACCTGATGATCCTACGTCTCCCAAAGATCCACTGCCGAGGCCTGTTCCGCGTGTGCAGCAACCTGCCAAAGCCGAACCTGCAGCTTCGTTCGCAGCTGATCTGCATGCGCACGATGAAGATGATGAAATATTGGCTCAAAAACGTCGCGAGATCGCGGCAGACGTGGTGCGAACGGCGATGTGTGTTGAGCCAAGGGAAGGAAGGCTGTATATCTTCATGCCTCCAGTCGAGCGACTGGAAGATTATGTTGAATTGTTGGCAGCTATCGAGGAGACTGCGGCTGAATTAAAAACGCCGGTGATTTTAGAGGGATATCTACCACCTTCTGATTGGCGCACACAAAAAGTTCTGGTGACTCCGGACCCTGGTGTGATCGAAGTCAATGTCCAACCCGCCAAAAGCTGGCCTGAAATGGTTGAAATTACCGAAGGGCTTTACGAAGAAGCTCGACAAACGCGACTCGGTACCGAAAAGTTCGATTTAGATGGACGACATACGGGAACAGGTGGTGGAAATCATATCGTGCTCGGTGGGGCGAAGCCTAGCGATAGTCCTTTTTTGCGACGTCCGGATGTGCTGCGTAGTCTGTTAGCGTTTTGGATCAACCATCCTTCGTTATCGTATTTGTTTAGCAATCGCTTTATTGGTCCCACCAGTCAAGCACCTCGTGTGGATGAAGGTCGCGCGGATGCGATTTATGAATTGCAAACCGCTTTTGATTTAATTCCAGAACCGGGGAGTTATTGCCCCCCGTGGCTTATCGATCGATTGTTAAGAAATCTCTTGGTCGACGTGACAGGAAATACGCATCGGGCTGAATTTTGTATCGATAAACTTTATTCGCCCGATAGCTCGAGCGGTCGATTAGGCCTGCTAGAGCTGCGAGCCTTTGAGATGCCACCGCATTCGCAAATGAGTCTCACGATGCAACTGTTGGTGAGGAATCTCGTGGCCCATTTTTGGCGCCATCCTTACAAGGAGCCTCTGGCGCGCTGGAAAACCGAATTGCACGATCGGTTTATGTTGCCCTATTTTATTTGGCGTGACTTTGAACATGTCATCGGCGAACTGCAACGTGATGGATGGGATTGGGATGCTCATTGGTTCACACCTCATTTCGAATTTCGTATGCCAAAGATGGGTGAGGTTTTTCATGCTGGAGTTCGAATTGAATTGCGACAAGCGATTGAGCCGTGGTATGTGCTAGGTGAAGAAGGAATCGCAGCGGGTACTGTTCGTTTTGTCGATTCTTCTGTCGAGAGACTTCAGGTCCTCATGGAAGGTTACGAGCCGCATCGGTATCACTTAACTTGCAATGGCTTTGTTGTACCGTTGCAGCCTACCGACAGGCCTGGGCAATTTGTCGGCGGAGTTCGTTATCGAGCCTGGCAACCGCCTAGCTGTTTGCATCCGACTGTGCCGGTTCATACCCCGTTAGTTTTTGATTTGGTCGACAAATTCTCGACACGTTCTTTGGGCGGCTGTACCTACTATGTGGCACATCCTGGTGGTCGAAATTACGCGACCTTCCCGATCAATGCGATGGAGGCGGAGTCGAGAAGAGTGGCGAGATTCTCGCAATTTGGACACACTCCTGGGGATGTGATTTGCAAATTACCTCGCCCCAATCCAGAATTTCCCTACACCCTCGACTTGCGGAGAGAATCCTAGACGTTCGCAACGGCTTGTAATTGCCTCTCAATTATCGGACAAACCTATGCTTCGAATCCTTTGCCTATATTGTTTCTGTATCCTGCTGTTAAATTTGCCGCTCTGCGGTCAAGATTCTGATGTTTTTGATCCTTCGGTTCCATTGGAAGTTTTGTCCAGCGATGGGGAAGGGGGAGAAGGCCCTGCTTGGGATGCAGAGCTAGGTATTTTAACCAGCGGCAAGGGAGGTATCTGTCGACGATCGCTAGAAGGTAAGTCCTCCACGTATCGTGAGAAAGCGGGGACCAATGGACTGCTTTTTGATAGGGAAGGACGCCTGATTTGCTGCGAGCCCGTGCTGCGTCGAGTCACTCGCTTGTCACGCGATGGAAAGCTTGAAGTGTTAACCGACTCCTTTGAAGGAAAAAAGTACAATCAACCCAATGATCTTTGTTTGGATCGTGCTGGCAGAATCTATTTTTCGGATCCGCGATATGGTTCTCGCGATGATATGCAGATAAGAGACAAGGAAGAGAACACGATAGAAGGTGTCTATCGAATCAACCTGGACGGGTCGGTCAAGCGTGTACTTGGTCGTGAGGTCGAGCGAGCCAACGGTGTTGCCATATCCCCAGATGATCGATTTCTTTTTGTGGCCGATAATGCCAATGATCGCTTGGGTGGCGCGAGAAAACTGTGGCGTTTTGAACTGGATGGTAATGGAGATGTTAAGCCTGGAACGGGTAAAGTGCTCTTTGATTGGAGAAATGGTCGAGGACCAGACGGCATCAAGCAGGATCAAATGGGACGCTTATTCGTGGCTGGAGGGACCAATGTGGCAAAGCCACCCCATGAACCAGATGCGGGTTTTAAAGGGGGTGTTTACGTTTTTGATTTTAACGGCACACTTTTGGCATTTCAGAATATTCCTACCGATGAAGTTACCAACTGCGCATTTGGTGGAGACGACCTCAAGACTTTATTCGTTACAGGTGGTGGTGTTCTTTACAAACTCCGCACCAAAAATCCTGGTCGAGTTTATTGGCCCAAGCAGTAGTCAGGGCTGAACGAAGTGATGCGGAAAATCGAAAGAGATATTGGTTCCCATTGGCAATAGAGGGCGTGAGCTTATGCAATTTATCGAGATGAATTGGCCAAAGATCGCATCGTTATCTCGCGATGTGCCTATCGTGATTCCGATCGCTGCCGTCGAACAACATGGACATCATATGCCTTGTGGTACCGATACATTTCTAACGACGGAAATCGTTCGTCGAATGAATGGTATCTTGGGGGAACGAGCATTGTTCGCGCCGGTGCAGTGGATGGGAAATTCAGATCACCATCTTGATTTTGGCGCAACCTTGTCCGCCGCACCGCGTTGCTATCTCGATGCCTTGCATTCTCTGGCCGACAATCTAATCATGGCTGGGTTCCGGCGAATTCTATTTTTCAATGGCCATGGTGGAAATGACGTGCCTGGAAAACAAGTAGTCTTTGAGCTTCGTCAGAAGTATCGATCGCGACACGATCTATTGCTATTACTGTCGACTTACTGGACGTTGGGAAGCCAGCCATGGTTGAGAGATCCAGCGATTTACCAAAGAGAAATGGGCCACGCCTGCGAGTGGGAAACAAGCATGATGTTAGCTATCGATGCTTCGCTTGTTGGTGATTATCTCCGCTTGCCTCCTATCGAACCGGGGCGTAGCTTTGATCCCGCCACTCGCGGTTGGATTACCAAAGATCGTTCCGATATGGGACACATCGGATGGCCCCATTTGGCGACTCGAGAAAAAGGGGAAGTGCTGCTGCAGACGTTTGCGGAAGACGCGGTACTGCTGGTCCAGCGCATGGCAGATTGGGATGGCCGTTCCTGGAACGGCTGATGTCGGCGGGGAAACCGTGGCTTACACCGGTAGGGAAACCGTGGCCAACGCCGCCGGCTAATGAGGTCGGCTAATCCGGCGGGGTAGGTCATGGTTCCACTCAAGAGTTATCGCGATGATTTCTTTGTAACGTTCTTCGGAAATGTTCAAGGTTCGCCCCAGTGCCATAAAGGCCTCGGTTCTTTTGGCCGAGATGGAACCGCTCGCGGAGGCTGTCCAGAAAATCGCCTGTACCAGTTTTGTTTTTTGCTCATCATCCCAGCGATCTTCGGATTGCCTCAGAAAATTGATCGTGCTTTGTTTCATGCGCGAGACATGGTCGCAGATAACACCTAGCTCTTCACGCGAAAGTTCATTACCCGTCAACCGTTGAAAAGCGAATTGTGAGGCCAAAATTTCTGCGGGATCGATACCTCCATCTTCCAGCATGATTGTCGCCATCGCTCGAACAAGGTCCTCTTCAAAGGGAACGATTGAGGTCATCTCTCCTTGATGGCCCTGTGGAGCCTGAAGCAAATCCATGCCAAAGGTCCCTCGGCAGGCGGCGCATTGCAGATATTCCAGTTTACGATCCAATGGAATGCATGGTATGAAATAGAGCGTAAGGAAGGGACGTGAGTTTTTGACTCGAAAGACTTGCTGAACTCCGCAATTGGGGCAGTACGTTGTCACGCTCCCTACATTCGAAGTCCAATCCATGGTTCCTATGATGATCATATTTCTTCGAACTTCCTAACTATGTTTGATTCAGAAGCGCAATCCAGAAATTGGCTACCTATATCGTACACCCAGGAGAAGTTCCCTGCCAAAGTCATGAAGGACTTGCTGGTACCGGTCAGGGCCGATCGATACCGCTGCTTAGAGAGCGATTCAGGTTTGAGTGCCGCCAGGATTTGGCATGTTATTGGACAGCAGGGTGAATACTGTCTGAGGCAATGGCCGCGCTCGCACCCTTCTGCGGAAAAGTTAACTGAAATCCACCGCTGCTTGTTTTTTGCTCGGAGCCATGACCTTTCGATTGTACCCCATGTCATCTTACCTGGTTTGGGATTACCGATTTGTCGCCAGCCGTCGTTCGGCGAGACCTTTGTGGAGGTGGGTGGTCAGTATTGGGAGTTATTGAAATGGTTACCTGGTACGGCAAATTTTTGGTCGCGTCCGAATTCCGAGCGGCTGAGGTCTGCGGGGCGCAGTTTAGGGAAACTACATGCGGTTTGGCAGATCATGCCCTGGAGTTCAACCGCCGGCGATGTCGACCGGCAGCCTGCTCCGGCTGTTGCAGAACGGCTTAAACTCTTGGTAGGTTTAACACCGACGGTTGTCGGGGATTTGGAGACGGCGTTACGGCGATTCACCCATCGGGCCTGGTTCGCGCATTGTGAGCGAATTTTGCAGGAAATTGGGACTCTGAGGCCAACTTTACTGTCGGAATTGGCGTACTACTCAAGATATAGTTTCCGTTGCCAGCATGTGATGCGGGACATTTGGCATGATCATGTCTTGTTTCTCGGGGATAACTGTTCCGGGCTGATCGATTTTGGAGCTATGCGAATCGATACGGTGGCCACCGATTTGGTCCGAATGTTTGGCTCGTTAACCAAATCCGCTCCTAATTCAACATGGGCCGATGGGCTGAGTGAATATGAAAAAGAGAATAAGCTGTCGGAAATCGAACTGGCTGTTTTAGGGTCCCTGTACAGAAGTTCTATTCTGTTGTCAGGTGTTCAGTGGGTTCGCTGGTTGACGGTCGACGAATTACAATTCCCAGGTAAGGAAACTTTTGTTACACACCGTTTGGCTGATTTGGCGACGGAGATCCAATCGATCGTCGACAGTAAATAGTGTTAAATGTGGCACAGCGCACGACAACTAAAGCGTAGTACAGCGAGCTTGCTTTACTCGCTAGCATTAAGGTTGCTTCGTAGCGAGCAGAACCAAAAAAGAAGCTCTATCGGCATCCGTGGAGCCAAGGAGTCATGGCAATATGTCAATCGGACAAAGCACTATGAATCGATCGGCCAGTTTATACGCATGGATGTTTTTGCTCGCCTCAGGATTATGCCCCATCTTAAAGGCGCAGGAGTTCGGCGACTTTGGTAATTTCTCTTTTCCGGGTGCGGATACTGGGGAACCGGTGGAGTTTTCGGCTTCCTACGAAATAAAAGAGGGTAGCCGAGATGGTCTACTGAAAGTAACCGCCAAGCTATCGGATCCTTGGTATATTTACTCGGTCACACAAGCACCGGGTGGACCGTTGAAAACGGAAATTGAATTAAAGGGTAAAGAGGGAAAGCTGACTGGTCCATTTCAGAGCGATAAAGCGCCCAAGGTCGTTACGTCGGATGTCTTTAAGGGGATTCCGATTGAAGAGCATTTTGGTAGTGTCACTTGGGCAGCCCCACTAGAACTGGCAGAAGGTGTCGATCCGAAATCGTTGAAGCTGTTGGTCGTCATCAATGGTCAGACCTGCATTGAGAATGGATCATGCAAGCCGATAAGCGATGTCGAAGTTGAAGCGACGTTTGCAGGTTTTATTCAGCCACCGCCGGAACCTAGTGACGGTCCCTATCGAGATCCAGAGGGTCATGTCGACTGGAATGTTGAAATTAAGCCAGCCGTTTTGCCACCAGGGGGCAAAGGTGAAATCGTCATCACAGGAACGCCAGAAGGAAAGTATCATCTTTATCCGGTAACCGTTGAGGATGAAGAGACGAAGTTCAAAACGCTGATTGTCATCGATCAAAAAAGTGACTTGGCCTTATCGAAGCCAAAAGCCAGTAGCGAGACTGTTCAGGAGGAGTTGGTTCCGGGCCAACCCCCAATCTCTTATCACAAGGGCGAAGTGAAGTGGAGTATCCCGTTTGAAGTTTCAGGGACTGCGGTCGAGGGAACTCGCGTGATTCGAGGGTTGGTAGGTTTTCAGGCATGTGATGAAAAGAGTTGCGATCAGCCGCTTGGATTTTCCTTCAGTGGCGAATTAATGGTCGACAGCAATAGCGGCGGTGGGAAAAACGCAAAACTCGCATTAGCAAAAGTTGCATTCGAGGAAGTCGCCGGTCATCCGCAGAGGCTGGCCTGGTTCAAAGCACCTGTGAACGTTGCTTCATCGACCAGCGGTGATAGCACTGCGTCGCGTGGCCTCGAAACTGCAGAGGCTCCATCGTTGACTGCCGTAAGCTGGCTCAGCTATATCGGAATGGCTTTGATGGGTGGATTCATTCTGAATTTCATGCCCTGTGTATTGCCTGTGATCGGGCTAAAGATCATGGGGTTTGCGACGAAAGGGAAGCAGGATGTTCATCGTATCGAAGTGCTGGACTTCTGGTTCATCTTCGGCATCATGTCCGTCCTGTGGGGCCTAGCGGCTATCACGATTGGTGCGAACATGGTGTCGGCCCAATTCAATTGGGGAGAGCAGTTTACGCTGACAGAATTTAAAGTCACGATCACCGTAATTGTATTCGCGATGGCCTTGAGCTTTTTGGGCGTATGGGAAATACCGATTCCTGGTTTCGCGCAAACCAATGCGGCCGAACTTATGCATCAGGAAGGACCTGTGGGAGCGTTCTTCAAGGGCTTCTTCACCACGGTATTGGCAACTCCTTGCAGTGGTCCATTTTTGGGTGTGGTATTTGGAGCTTGCATTGGTCAACCGTGGTGGATTGTGCTGAGTCTATTTACAGCAATCGGCCTAGGTCTTTCATCTCCCTACATCGTGCTGGCCATTAATCCTCGCCTATTGTTTTGGTTGCCTAAGCCGGGTGCATGGATGAATACGCTGAAAGAGATTATGGCGTTCCCACTCTTATTCACTGTCGTGTTTTTGGTTTCGACGGTGAATCGCGATTATCGTATTGCGACCTTAGCGTTGTTGATGGTGGTGTGGTTTGCCTGTTGGCTGATTGGCAAAGTGCCCGCTTGGGGTTCGCTCAGCTCAAAGATCAAATCGTGGGGCACATCGGTTGCGCTGATTGCGGTAAGTGCCTATCTGTTTTTCAACTATCTAGGCCCAATCGATAAAAAAATTCCTTGGCAACCTTTTAGTGAGGCGAAATTAGCCCAACTGCGAGCAGAAGGGAAAACGGTGATGATCGATTTCACGGCCGATTGGTGTTTGACCTGCAAATTGAATTTGGCTTCAGCTATCGAAACTGAAAAAGTTTCAACGCTTATCAAGCAGAATAAGGTTGTTCCGTTGCTGGCCGATTGGACGGATCCCAATGATGAAATCAAGAGAAAGTTAGCCGAACTAAGAAGCGCTTCGATTCCTCTTTTGGCGATTTATCCTCCGAACTCTGAGCCGATTGTATTGCGTGATTCGTTGCTCGAGTCGACAGTCGTAAAAGCTTTGGAGCAAGCGGGGCCAAGTTCGAATGGCAAGGCCGCGGATAACACAAAGGTGCTTGGTTCGCAAGAGGAAAGTGTTGAGCTTACGCCGGCGAAGCTGTAGGAGATTCGGCGGTAAAGACTTTTTGAAGTTCCGCACGGTTGGCGCGGAACCAGCCGGAAATGAGTGCCACCGTCTCAGGACGGGAAGGTATCGATTTACCGACTTGTGGTTTCTCGGATAACCACTCGTGGATGATGCGTGTCGTCTTTTTGATTTCCGTTTTGGTTCTCGGAGCGGAAAGGACCTCGCACAATTCTCCGTGGCGTACGATATACCAACAATCGCGGCCATCCAAGCCATTAACGGGGTAGACGAATGAGAATTTTTGTCTAGCCTCGGCAAAGTGCTGTAGTCTTCGAGCAAGCCATTGAACATGCTTGAGGTCATCGCGCAAGCGAGCGGCTTGTTCAAAATGATGTTTTTCCGCAGCGGTTTGCATTTGGTGTTGAAGCGTCAGCAGTGGCTGGGCGTTTTCGCCGGTCAAAAATGCCCGAGCTTGATGCACATGCTTTTCGTAGCCAGCACGATTACAAGCTCCTGCGCACGGTCCCAAGCACGTTTGGAGTTCCAAGCGGAGGCAACCAGGGCGTGGTGATAGATCGAAAAGAGATAGCTGATCGGTAAAGGAAAAGGAGGTTTGATTGCTGCAATCCCGCAGGCCGAAAATGCGGTTGAGCAACTCGACCGCTCGGCGAACACGACCGGAACCCATTAGAGGGCCTTGGCAGGCAAGGGCGCGGGAATCTGGAAGGTGAGAAACATACAGCATTTCGGCGGGCGGTCTCCCCAAGCAAAGGAAAACCGGGCGTTGCCTTTTGGGCATACCTTGAACATTGAATCGCGGTTGAAATTGGCGAATCAAGTATTGTTCACGCAGTAGCGCAGCAAACTCCGAAGGCTGTGGTTCCCAGACGATCGACTGGGTGGACTGAACGATACGCCCCGCTTTTTCTTCCTCGTTATGCGGCAAAAAATAGCTCAATAAACGTCCGCGCAGCGATTTGCTTTTGCCGACATAAATCAAGCGTCCCCGCAGGTCGAGCATGCCATAGACGCCCGGGATTCTTGGCACCAGTTTACGAACACCTGCACGCAGTTCGTCGATCACCACATCGTTTTCGTTGATTTCCTCCGCGAACGATTGCGGGTCGGCGGGTGCCGGAAGGTCAGAATGTGACTGCACAGAGAACCGCTCGTTCGATGCTGGCAAGCTTCCGACAGTCATACGGGACCGAACTTTGGCACGTCGTTGCGGAACAGCGGCGTCGAACCTAAAAACCTTCAAGCGAGGATAGGGTAGATAGCAATCAGGCCCGAAGTCCTCAAAAATCTCATCCTCGAAAATGCGCTCTCGAACCGTCATCGGTCTGGTCTCAACAGCAATAAACATCCATGTAAATAGGCCACTTTGCCGAGCGCCCATTATGGCTCGATCGGGGCGGTGGATGCAAGCGAATTGGGGATGATTTGTCGGGTGCTTTACGCTATTCTTTCCGGTGACCATAAAGCATGGAGTGCTGAGTTGTGCGGATTCCAAGAGCCTATTTGAAAACCATCAGCCGACGGCGGTCACCGCGGTTTTTCAAATAGGAACGTAGAGTCAATCCGATAGCCATGATCCGCGTTGGTCGCGGTATTTGGATTTTTCGGTTAGGCTCTAAGTTATGCTGATTCAGCGATTGTGCGATTTAGAATGCGTCAGGAGGGGTTGCAATGAATGGAATTTTCCAGGTAGAGCTCGATTCCTACTGTGGACCACTCGATTTGCTCCTCTATTTGGTGCGACGTGAGGAATTGGATATCTCCTCGCTCACTTTAGTAAAAGTTACTGAGCAATTTTTTTCTTTTCTCGATGCGATCGGAACCCTTCAGCTGGATGACATCGCAGACTTTATTGAGGTTGCTAGCATTTTATTGGAGTTGAAGGGTAAGTATTTGATGCCCAAGTCGGAGGCGGAGGGTACGGCGGCTGGAGTGATTCCGGAGCCGAGCGTTAGCGATCCGGCGGACGAGTTGGTGCAAAGGTTGTTGGCGTATAAAAAGATTCGAGAGGCGACGAGCATTTTGGACGAACAGAGTCAGAAGTGTCAGTTGCGGTATAGTCGCATGGCGAATGACTTGCCGGTTCGGAAGCAGGAGATCAGTGAGCAGCCGATTGCTGAGGTTGAGATTTGGGATTTGGTGAGCGCTTTTGGTCGGATCTTGCGAGAGAAGCAACCGTTGCAACAAGCGACTGTCATTTACGATGAGACGCCCATACAGGTTTACATGAAGCGGATTCATCAGGACATCAAGGAGGGTGGGCGTCGCGATATATCTGATTATTTCCAACCTGGCATGCACAAGAGTGCTTTGGTTGGGATGTTCTTGGCGACGTTAGAGTTGACTCGACATTACGGTTTGGAAGCCAAGCAGGAGAGTGAATTGGGACCATTGTGGCTTGGTAAGGGTGAGCGATTTACGGATGAGATTGAGGTGGCCGAGGTCGATTCGGTGGTGGCCGAGATGGTCAAACGTTCCAATCTCCCTTATGCGCCTCGCTAAGGACTCCAGCGGCCTCTGCGCGGGAGGCAAGAGGGGCGGAGGGGTCAATGTTCGCGGTATCGGCGGTGAGCGGAGTCGTCAAGGGACCTGAATCGAAGGAATTGGAGTGCATTTAGGGTTGCAAATCGGCGGGAATGTGTCATTTTCCAGATTAGCAGCAAACGCTCTCAAGGTTCGACGCGTCTGATGGATGCGCGAGCTAATTTTTGAAATTTTCTCAGGTCGGTTTTCTCAGAGCCCGCAATGGATAACGCACCTTTTCGACAATTGAAGCATGGACCTTGGACGATCGAGGGCTATTCGCGAGCGGCCGTTCAAACGTATTGGCGAATTTGCGAATTGAAATTGGGTTTTGATTTTGGAGCTCAGCCCTGGGATTTCATGAATACGCCCTGTTTCATGCTCAGCCATACTCATATGGATCATGTCGCTGCTTTGGCGGTTTATGTTTCGCGGCGAAGAATGATGAAGATGGAGCCCCCGACGGTGTACGTACCGGCGGTGTCGATTGAGCCGATCCAGCAAATGCTGAAAGTATTCAGCAAGATGGATCGAGGTAGGCTGCCAGTCCAATTGATTGGAGTGGAAGCGGGGCAGGAGATTGAGTTGAGTCGCGAATTGGTTGTGACGCCTGTCAAGACCGTTCACACTATCGCTTCGCTCGGCTACATCGTGTGGGAACGCCGCAAAAAGCTCAAGCCCGAGTATCTCGCTTTGGCGGGACATGAGATACGCGATTTGAAGAATCAGGGGGTGGATATCACGCGTGAAGTTCGAATACCACTGGTTGGATATACGGGCGATACAACGCCTGCAGGCCTAGATCTGAATCCAGATTTCTACCAAACTCAGGTGCTTATCACGGAGATGACTTTTGTGGCTCCAGGTCATCGAAAAGAGAAAATCCATAAGAATGGTCATACGCATTTAGATGACATCGTCGCTCGACAAAAGGAATTTAAAAACGAGTTGATTATTGCTGGGCATTTCAGCACGCGCTATACAGACAAGCAGATTGAACGCTGGGTAAAAAAATCTTTACCCGACATGTTAGAGGGACGACTTCATCTTTGGTTATAGCTACTTCAGCAACACGCGTGGAGAGATATGAGTGACGACATTTTCATGCAGTCGACTTCGGAACCAATCTCCGCGTATGTGCATATTCCGTTTTGTCATCATCATTGTGGCTATTGCAATTTTACTCTGATTGCAGGCCGAAACGAATTAATCGATGCCTATCTAGATGCCCTAATCAAAGATCTGCATTCTTTGAGGTCCCCTCGTAAAGTTCAAACGATCTTTATCGGTGGCGGCACCCCGTCTTTGCTTGACGAACAGCAAATGATCCGGCTTGTAGAGGCGTTAGGTCAATGGTTTGATGTCGGAGAGGTGCGCGAGTTTTCGATCGAAGTGAATCCGAATGATGTGACACGAGAGAAAGCGAATTTGTGGCGCTCGCTGGGTATTACCCGCGTGAGTGTCGGCGGACAAAGTTTCGATGCACCAAAACTGAAGGTTCTTGAACGCGAGCATTCACCCGAGCAATTGCGGGAGAGTTTGTGGCTGTTAAAGGAGTGTTTACCCAAAGTTTCTTTAGACCTTATCTTCGGAGCACCGAATGAAACACTCGATGTTTGGCAAGCAGATCTCGACGATGCGTTGCGATTAAATCTATCGCACATTTCGACGTACGGTCTTACTTTTGAGAAGGGGAGTCGTTTCTGGGGGATGCGGCACAAAGGGATGCTGGAATCGGTGGACGAGGAGGTGGAGTTGCTGATGTATCAAACAGCCCGTCGCAGATTGATGGAGAGGGGCTATGAGCATTATGAAGTTTCGAATTTTGCAGCGAGCGGTGAACAATGCCTACACAATGAAACGTATTGGAATGGCATGCACTATTGGGCCTTTGGGGCAGGGGCTGCTTATTATGTTGAATCGCGACGCGGCGTGAAGCATCGCAGCACAACGACATATATCAAGAAACTTCTGCGGGACGAAAGTCCAGTGGCGGAGGAAGAGACATTATCTCAAGAGCAAGTCATTCGTGAGCGATTTGTTTTTGGCATGCGGAAATTATGCGGTGTACCGCTCGAATCGCTAGAACTGGAACGCTATCCTGATTTGCAAGATGCTCTGTTAACTCAAGTGGATCGCCATATCGCAGAGGGCTGGATGCAGCATAAAGAGGGTAGGGTAGCTCTCACAGAAAAGGGCTTGTGGGTCAGTGATTCGTTGTGGGGTTGCTATCTCTGAGTTGGTTGGCTGGTAGAGGGTTGGACAAGAATGGCGATTTGTTTCTTATGTACTTCGGCCAAGATTAGTATGGCTTGCTGGTCACCACGTTTATCTGGCAATGAGAGTTGAAGTTTGTTTGGGTCGAGTCCTTTGCAGCCACGTTTTTTGACAACGAGAGAACCGATACTTTTTTCACGCAACAACTTTCGAACTTTCTTTTCATCCCAAGCAATGGTTTCGATCACTTGGTAACAATCGACAAGTGAATGTTGAATGGGTTCTGCGCCTGTCATGTAGCCCGAAACATCTCCGAGTGCCGCGAGCTCCAATGAATTCGCAAACGCTGCTGAAAGGCCGGCGGCCCGCAGGCTCGGATGAAAATCAAAAATGAATTGGTCGGGTAAGGATGCGAGTTCAGCGTAGGGTTGTACTTTATCCAGAAAGGGAAGGGTTTCCTTCGAGGCATCGAGCGAGACGGCGCCTGAATAGCCTGGAGGAAATTGGGGTAATCCCCAGATCAGTAATTGTTGCCGGCATTGTCGACGATCTCCAACCCACAGTCGACAAGTGGTTTCGGACCACAGATCAGGGACTTCTGACGCTGGAGCGAGTTTGATGATTCCCCCGGGGCTCTGCTGCAATAAGCATTCCAGCGTTCCCAATGATGGTCGCATCCATTCGACGGATGTTGTTCGTTGTTCATCGGGACGGCGATCTGGATCGATGTGCACCCATTGATGTATATCATGAATGATATTTTCGACCTCTGTGCATTCGACGCTAAAGGAACGCTTGGGCAGTGGAGTGCCATCAGTTGCAAAATCGAACTTGTTCCAATCGAAATTCGCTTGAGTCAAAAAGCAGGCTAAAGGGTCGATATCGACAGCGTTGACAGAGTGATGATGGCTAAGGGCCACCGCATCAACTCCAGCCCCGCAGCACAGATCGAAAACCAGTTCGCTCTGAGGAATCAAGTTCGCTTTGTAAAGAGCCGTTTGCCAGTCGCTGGCCTGCTGCAAAAGATTATCAGTCCAGAACCAGGTCGCTTCTCGGGGAAACCGAGGCCAACTCCGTTTGCGCCAGAACGCTTGTTGCTCACAGAAGGCGTGAAACAATCGATGGCGATAGCTCTGCGGTGCCTCTGTTACGGGATCTTCCAGAGGGGATTGGCCGAGCATTTGGCGAATCATTTGCTCTCCAAAGCTGGACGTTAAAAGCTCCCAAGTATCGATGTCGGCTAGGCTCATGGTTGTAAAGCTTCTAAGTGGGATTGGATCGGTCGCTCTGGATCGATTGATCTTACACAACCTAGCGGTTATGCCTACCCGAAATCTTGATTCTCGAGAGTGGATTGGACAGTGTAGATTCCACTGCAGCGATGGCGAGGCGAGCGATGGTTTAAGATGCGACAGCTCGCGCTCTATTTGCAAGGGTTGCAGGAGTTCCACGCGTCAAACGGATTGAAGCATGAGAAGCGAATGCAACGGGGTACGATGGTTTTTCAAATTAAGCTGGATGAAGAGTCGATCAACGAGAAGTGGCTCATTGCCAGGAAATTGGAGTCAGGTACGGATAGACATGGAAAATAAGTTCTCGTTCAAGTGGATTGCGCTTTTAGCGAGCGCAGCCGGGACTCCATGGATGGTCAATCAAGCAACTCAAGGACGAAACCAAAACGAAGTATCCGCAGTTGCGGAAGACAATGCAAATGCGCTTTGGAATTCAGCCAAGGGGTCATTCGCACAATTTGAATCGTATTTACATCCTGGGCAAGCACCTGCGTCGAAGCCAGCGAACAGTGCTTCGAGCGGTTGGAGTTTTCCTAGCGATCCGAAATCGCTCAATCAAGCTGGAGCTAGCGGTGGTGCGTTGCCGCAGATATCTCCGGTAGCTTTGGGTAATGGGCCTTTGGGTAATGGGGGATCGGCTCAAACGGCAATGCCTGATTCGGCTGGGGGACTCGCATCCAATAGGGTTCCGGCGGGAATGGTTCCCAATAGTAACGCGGGGCCGCTGGTCGATTTCCGAGAGTTTTTTCGATTTGACGCGACGCCGAATTGGGTCGTTCAACGTTATCCTCGAGTCTCCACGGTTTCAAGCTCTCGCGATTTGGATGGGTATCGAGCTCCCTTGGTGACGGGAACGAGCCTCAATGATTTGAGTGGAACGATCACTTATTACTTTGATCGTTATCAGCGTGTGCAGCGTATTCAATTCCAGGGATTTACCGGCGACCCGCAGCCTTTGGTCTATTTGATGACCCAGTATTATTATTTTGCCCCTAAGCCGATTTTAGGTGGTGAACTTTACGTGGTGGCCTGGAACGCCAATCCAACAGGTGTGATGGAAATTTCTCGCGCCAATGTTGTGTTTTCCGCCAATCAAGCCAACTCATTCAAGGTGTTTTTGGAAATCAATCAACCGAATGTACCGGGTGGGGTGAGCGAAGATGGTCAACTTGTTTTGACACGTCATTTCGGTGGTCCGACCGAACGCTGAAGGCGATCGAGTTCGCGTTGCAGTTCGAGCAGTCGTTCTTGCATATCGAAGATCTCTGCGCGCAAAAATTCAATTTGGTCAGGGACGGGAAGTGCTTCAAGATTAGGACGGCTTTGATCTTGGATCGCAGGCATATTTTCCAAACTGTCGGGAGGAGCCTGAATGGAACCAACCGTTAGTTCGCCCACTTTGGCCGTGAGCCCGCGGAAGTAGGAGACCTTGACAGGAGTACCGGGTCTCACTTCGCTCAACCATTGAGTCAAATCGCGTGCGCTTTCGATGGAGCGACCGCCGATTTCGATAATCACATCACCTGGCTTGATTCCAGCGGAAGCGGCTGGCGATTTGGCAACAACATCGGAAACCGCTGCGCCGCGATAAGCGGGAATACTGAATTGACGTCTCCATTTTTCGCTGAGATCGGCAACGGAGCAACCAAGCCAAGAGCGGCTCTCTTCGAGCATTGGAATGGTTTCATCGCCGGACGGAATTTCCAGTGGCGGCATATTTCCTAGGGGGCGAGGGACATTTCCTAAGCGATCTGCAATATCAAAACGCTGCGCGATAACTGGCACCGCCATATTGCGACCGTTGCGATCGACGATGAAGCGAATTGTGTCGCCCGGCTTGGTACTGGCGAGGCGTCGGCTGAAGAATTCGAAGTCGTCGATCGCCTCGCCATTGAATCCGAGCAGGCGATCCCCCACCATCAAACCAGCCTTCCAAGCAGGTGATTTTTCGAATACCTCGGTCACCAACACTCCCAATTCGTCGGGCCCCAATGCTTCTACCTCCATGCCCAAAAAAACGGGATCAGGCGTCGGTTCTGCTGGGGGTGTTAATTTAGGCCCAGAACGATCGGGTCCGGGCAACTCTTCAGCAGGTGGTGGGGGAACGGCTTCGGCATTCGGGACAGATTTGTTCCTCAGTTTGTTCTCAAGCTGTTCCAGCGGACTTTGGGCGGGGGCAAAAGGAGCGATAGAGCACACCACTTGCAATAGGAGGAGGTGCAACAATAGAGCGTTGATTTGGAAACGAAACTTGGTATTAAAAAAAATCATGCGTTGCGATTGCACTCCTGTGGATCGGTCTCAGCACGTGAAGCTTTACAGGTTTCCAAAGACTTTTCGCTAAATTGGCTGTGTATTGTAGAAAGATCGAAGTCGTAGGAGGAGGGAGATTTTTTTATGATTATGGGGTGAGAACGCAGCGACTGAGTTTATGGACGGTGGATTTGTCGATAAAAAGAGTGTTTCAGATTGACGTTTAGCAAAATTGATTTGATATTGTCGCAGCTTACTGCGCTGTTATTTTAGATTTCGCCCTTCCGTGTTCCTTCCGCAACAACATCTCTGCCTATGTACAAAACGGAGTTTTGCGATCGCACGCGTTGGCGAGAAGTGGTGAGTTGGATCCATCGAGATATCGATGCCGAGAGCCCGCGGACTGAGAACGTGTTGGACACTCTGCATTTGGAGGAATCTCAAGGTGTGGTGGGAGCGGTTGTCGAATGCAGCCATGGGAAGGATGTGGCAGGCTGTTACACCGCTTTACTTCCGGGTCGCGTCCTATCCCTGGGGGGGATTCGGCTGGACCAGGAAGACGTGGTTGAACCTGCCAGTGATCTATTGCGTCGCATTATGGGCCACTATGCGCCGCAGGCGGTGGAGTTAGTTCAGGCGATTGCCATTGAATTTACCTCACTCGATCGCCAAGTCTTGACGCGAGCCGGCTTGAAGTATTTAGCCCATCTGGATCATTTGGTTTTGTTGTTGGACCAGGCGCAGCGAAACTCGAGTGCTGGCATGAGCCAATTAAAAGATGTGGCTGCAGGGTTAAGGCTCCGCGAGTTTCGTGAAGGATGGGATTCCATTTTGGAAGAGATTGTCGCGGCGAGCTACATCGATACATTGGATTGCCCAGGCCTAGGCGATTTGCGTACAGGTAAAGCTGCGGTCGAGGGGTATTTGGCTTCGCGAAGCCAAACGCACTCGTGGTGGCTAGCGGAACACCAAGGTACCTGGCTCGGTTGCTTGCTCTTGTGGGAACGTGCGCCGGCCGTGTGGGAACTAGCTTATATGGGGCTTATACCATCCGCTCGGGGTAGGAGATTTGGCGAAGTGTTGCTGGAGGCGGCGATTTCCATCACGATGCAGTTAGGTGGTAAGCAGTTAGTTTTGAGTGTGGATCGCGAAAACCTACCTGCGACGAGAATTTACGATCGACGCGGATTCTACTGCTATAACTCGACCGAAGTTTGGTGCGGAGCAGGAAGTCTGGTTTCAGGGCGCTGAAACCGCCCCACTATCGAGCGATTTTCTCATAAAATCCCCTTAAAAAACCTCTTTTTCTCCGTGCGAGATAGTGCTGCGCAATCGACGTTTTTTCGTAAGTAGAGCATGGGAAGGCACTTGCGACGCGGCGCTTGAAGGCAGTCGTTTTTGTGTGGAATTTGTTAACATGTTTTCCACCATGGGTGAGCCGCTGTTTCAAGTTTTTGGACCATTCCTTTTTTGCCCGAAGTCTAAATGCCTCCTATGATTTTCGGTGTTTGATGGAGCTTAAAAAAAATATTGCAACCCCGATACGCCACCGATGGTTTGACAGCGATGCTATCAAACATAGAATCTCGACTCCCTGCTGAGCGATAAGTGCTCGGCACTCTGCGAAATTGAAACGTGGCCGTCTCAGAAACGCAGTGGGGAGGGTGGGAGAATTTCAACCCCTTCTCTTGAATTGCAATCAAAACTGGAATTGGATTAGCGATAGGAGTGCGCGCACAACATGGCACACGAAGTGACGGTTGGCGACAAGGAGATGATCAAAGCGTGTAAGGAGGCGCTGGCTGAGCGGCTTGGGCGAGATAGGTTTGATGTATGGTTTGGCAGCCGCGTTGAGTGGAAAATCGATAAGGATTCACTTAAACTCTATTTTCAGGATGACTTTACAAGGGATTGGTGCTATCGTCGATTCTATGGCGACGTAAGTGCGATGACTGGGCTTTGCTGGCAGGCTGGAGGTCGGCAGGGTGTCTGCAAGCTTTTGTTCGATGTGATGTCGGCGGAAACTCATGCAGTTTTGGGCCACAGTGGCCCGGCGAATTTTGGCCCGGCGAATTTTGGCGCGGGCCCAAGAGATATGCTTTCGAGTGACGTGCTTTCGAGTGATATGAGCCTGGACGATAGGGACTTGGTTGATGTCTCGTCGAATAGGTTCACAACAGGGATAAGCTCGGCCGATACAAAGCAGACCGTTGCGGCTGAACGCTCGGTCGTGGGTGACAGTCTCAAGAGTCGCAATGGCTCGCCGGATATGATTGCTGCAGTTATGCAAGATAGATCCGTGGACCTGGGAGGTCGTGCGGAGAAGCTTGGACAGGCCGACAGCAATAGCGGAGCGGGGGCAGCAACATTTCGAATCGTTGGCAATTCGGACTCAATGGGTTCAGCTGAGATGGTAGC
Source organism: Pirellulaceae bacterium (assembly GCA_044359485.1). Lineage (GTDB taxonomy): Bacteria > Planctomycetota > Planctomycetia > Pirellulales > Pirellulaceae > JAFLCP01. The sequence goes on from JBIKMB010000013.1 coordinate 22,220, forward strand.
TTTTCCAGGCAAAGAAGATAAGCGTGCAGCGGAATCGGCAGCGCCGATTGCGAAGCAGCGCGCGTTGACCTGGGAAAACTTTGTGTCGGGTAGTTGCAACAAGATGGCAGCGGCCACGGCAGAAATGATTTTGAAGTCGCCCGGGGTGGTGACACCTTTGTTGGTTTATGGACCGTGCGGCAGTGGCAAAACCCATTTGGTTCAAGCGTTGGCTCAGCGGTTCCGCCAACTTCACGGGACACGTCGAGTTATCTATCTGTCCAGCGAGCAGTTCACCAATGATTTCATGGAGGCGATACGCGGAAGTGGCTTGCCAAGTTTTCGCAGAAAATATCGTGACGTTGAATGCTTGATTTTGGATGATGTGCAATTCTTGGCTGGCAAGCGAGCGACACTGCAAGAATTGAAGCATACCTTGGATACTCTGTTGCGTCAGGGGAGACAAGTGATTCTCGTGGCGGACAGATCGCTGCAAGAGCTCTCTATTTTGGGTCCTGATGTGCAAGCGAGATTGACCGGGGGGATGGTGTGCCCGCTGGATGGATTGGACGAATCGACCCGTCGAGAACTACTGGGGCGATTATTAGCTGAATCGCGAATCAAAGTTACGCCTAAAGTTGTTCGCGAGCTTGCCGAGAAAAGCTCAGGAGATGCGCGAGTTCTTTTCGGACTGGTCAATCGGCTGCGAGCTCTCAGCTTAATGCTCCGAGGATCGTTCAATGAGCAGCAAGCCTTGGAGGCGACGCAGGATCTTTTGACCGCCTGTCAGCCTTCGATTCGCTTGCCCGACATCGAGAGAGCGGTGTGCGATGTTTGTGGCTTGGAGCCGAAGAGTTTGCAAGCCAAAGGCAAAACCAAGACGGTGAGTCAACCGAGGATGCTTGCCATGTTCTTGGCTCGCAAGTATACGCGAGCGGCCTATGCGGAGATTGGTGATTACTTTGGGCATCGTCGGCATAGCACTGTGATTTCTGCCGAGAGGAAGGTCAACGAATGGCTGTGCGAAACCCAATCGGAGGAGAGCAAGACTGAAGTGATCAAGCTGCGTGAATTGCTCCGCAATATTGAAGCGAATCTTCGACTTGGGTAGTTTTGGCGTTGGACTGTCGGCTTTTTGAAAAATAAGCTTTATCCATGCTTAAGAATCCCATTTTCAGAGCGGCCCTCTTCGCCGCAACTTTACCAACGCTACTATTGCTTGGTACAGCAGTATCTTTTGAGCGGATTTTATTGGAAAAGTTGGTAACTGCGCTAGCGATGCCTACCGGATTGATTTGGTTGACGCTCTGGGCACTTACTGGTTGTGCATTTGCCTTCAAGTTGCGTCATTTCTCTTATTTGTTTTTGGGGATCTGGTGTGGATTTACGGTCATCACCTCCCCGTTAACAGCCCATTTTTTCGCGTCGCGATTAGAGCGAGGGATCGAAGATATCGACATCGATACATTACCTGACTTCGAGGCGATTATTGTTTTGGGGGGTGGAACAACGGAATCGCCGAGTGGTCGAGCGGCGGTGGGAGGGGCAGGAGAGCGAGTGGTATTGGGAGCACGACTGTTTCACGCTGGGAAAACGAAACTATTGGTCACAACGGGGGAAACGATTGCCGCGCTTCGCCGCTCTGTGGGAGATCGAGAGGAACGCGATGGCGCCGATCAAACTCAAGAGATTTGGGTGAGTTTAAAGGTGCCTGAAGTCAGCATCCAGAAACTGAAAGGTCGAAACACTCGGGAAGAAATGGATGCCATCGTCGCGTGGCGCAGCACCATTCCTGCGAATGCCCGAATTGGGCTCATTACCAGCGCCTGGCATTTACCCAGAGCCCTCCGTTTGGCGAAGAAGCAGGGGTTGGAGGTGGTGCCCTTACCGGCAGACTTCATTGCGGGACGAGCCCCGACTCATTTTATTGAACTTTTGCCCAGTGGTGGGTCCGCAGGGAAGTTGGAAATGGTCTTGAAGGAATATTTGGCATGGTTAGTCGGCCGATGACCAGTTTCAAGACAGTTTTCTGCTGAACCTCGCTTTCCGATTCCCAGTCTCTAGGGTAATCTACTGCATGCAAAGTTGCTCAGTCCGCTGAGTAACCCCGCGAAGTCCATCGCTGCACTGGAGGGTAAGCGAATGGTTAGCGGCTTCATTGGAAATGAAGTGCCCCGTAAGGGGTTGCGGGTTCGATTCCCGTGCCCTCCGCTTTAAAGAGCGCCGAAGCCTATTTTGATGGGGTTCGGCGTTTTTTTTTTAGACTTGGCACTATGCTGACGAACTTACCCCACTTTGCTCGCCCGTATTAAGACCCTAGCCAAAACCAGCGGCCAGAAATCTAGGGGCCCCGCATCGCTTTTCCTCGCGAAGTGCCTTAAGCCGTCGCTTCAGAGAGTTTTTTTTCGTTCGAAGGATTGTGAGGGAAGGTCACGACAAATTGACTTCCCTTATTCAAAGTGCTGGTGACCTCAATGGTTCCTCCATGAGCGTAAGTCACAGCACGACAAATACTCAAGCCTAGTCCGGTGCTGCGGGATGGAGACTCGCGCCTGCGACTGCGATCGCCTCGATAGAATCGTTGGAAGAGTCTTGGTAATTCGTCCGTCGCGATTCCGATACCCGAATCGGAAACTTTGAACACGATGGATGGCGCAGGTGTTTGGGTTAACTCGATATCTACATCGACCGTGCCTCCATCGGGAGTAAACTTCAGGGCATTGTCGAGTAGGTTATTGAAAATTTGCCGAAGGTGTTGTCGATTTCCTAGCATCTGAAGGCCCGGCTCGATCCGAATGTTGTAATGAATGGCTTTGGATTCTGCCACCGGTTCGAACATATCACAGCACTGGGCGACTAATTCGGAAAGGTCAACATTAGTGACGTAGGTTTGATAGATCGAGCTTGGGTCGTCTGTCTCCGCCAACAATAGTAACTGGTTGACTAGATTGGTCAAAGATTCCACGTCGCGAATCAAGCTTGCGATAACCTCTTGATACTCACGTGGGGACCGTTCTGAATTTAGGGCCAATTCGGCAGTGCTTTGCATCGCGGCCAGCGGTGATCGCAATTCATGCGCAGCGTTTGCGAGAAAGTCTCGTTTGTAATCGAGGTAGGTAGCAATTCGATCGAGCAGATAATTGATGGACGTGGATAATTGGTCTAGTTCATCCCCAGTCCCACGCAGTCGAAGGCGTTCTTGAAGTTTTTCGGGACGCAGTCGATTGGTGGTGTCCACAATCGAAGTGATTGGCTGAGTAACTAAGCCGGTTAGCCAGTATCCACCAAGTGGCGCGAGCAGCAATCCGATCAACAGTGCGGTCAGAATGACGCGATCCAGTAGGCTTTGATCTCGACGGACCAAGGTATCATATGCGCCTACACGAATTCGGACAGGTTTTTCCAGTCCCGCTTTCGTGACACGTTCGAGGATACGAAACCCTTTGTAACTTGTCGGCTCGAACGCTTCAAACGGAAAGCCCTGCCAGGATTCGGGCGCATTGACGCTCTTCCACTCATTCGCTTTCTCAAAACTTGATTCAATAGCTTCCGAGTTTTGGTTTCTTGGAAGCACAACGCCTGGTGGTGACAATTCCAATAACTGACAAAACCAACTATGTTGAACATGTCCACGCGCTTTGCGATCCAGTTGCTCCAGCAATAGTGGCGAATGTGGAGAGCCGGCGGCAGCGAGGGCGAGTTCCACTTCGCTGACGTCTTCTTCGAGCATAACATCCATTTCATTTTGGAGCGTTGTTCGCACGCTGATGCGAGCACCAAAAAGAACGCCAATGGTGGCAATCAATACGACAAATGTGTTGAGAATACCGAGTCGAACACGAAAGGAACGAAGAAGAATTCTAATCTTCTCGAAGAACATAACCACTTCCTCGAACTGTGTGGATCAGGCCAACCTGATTTCCTTTGTTGATTTTGTTTCTGAGTCGGTTGATATGAACTTCGATCACGTTGGTAACACCTTCCCAGTTCGATTCCCAGAGATGCTCGCATAGCATCTTGCGGGTGACGGTTTGACCAGCATTACGCATGAAAAGCTCCAGCAGACTAAACTCGGTGGGTGTCAGTTCAATTTCACGGTTACTGCGGAAGACGCGGCGTTGCGTGAGGTCGAGCGTTAGGTCCGAGAAAGATAGTTGTGTCGCAATATTCCGCTGGCGACGGTTCAGAGCTGCGAGACGCGCCGTAAGTTCCGGGAACGCAAATGGCTTGGTCAGGTAATCATCAGCACCCAAGTTCAGCCCTTCGACGCGGTCATCGATTCCGCCAATTGCCGTGAGAATCAAAATGCCAATTTCTGGATTGACGCGCCGAAACTTTTTCAGCAGTGCAAGCCCGGTATACTTGGCTTGTTCTACAGCCAAAGTTTGATCCGTTGGCAACATCTGATCCAGTATGATGACATCGAATAGCTCAGTTTCAAATTTCGATAGAGCATCACTGGCATTATCGACAAGTACCGTTTGATGCCCCAAGTCTCCCAATCCACGACTAAGATTGGGGCCTAATACTGGGTCATCCTCAACAATCAATATTTTCATAACAAGGAAATTCTGGTTTTGAGTATTCTTCGAAACACTTATCCATTTCCATCTTCGCATCTCGCTTACTTGGGATAATTTACCAAAAAGTGAGTTCAGCATCTATTCCGGGCTTAATCAAGAAATATCCAAGAATCGCGAACGGAGCAGCAGCAACCCCAGAAATGCGATCAATGCCACAACTGTCATTTTTGTCAAGTTTAGCGAGCCTTTGTGCAGGTTGCGGCTACAACTTGGACGATACATTAACCCAGAATTGCTAACGAATTGCCCGAGGTGGGGCTTTAACTTACATATTTGTAATTGATTTCATTGTTGTCGAAAGCCGGCAAAACTTCTTAGCTTGTACGTTATACAATTCACCAAGCTACTCCGATAAACGGATAAAATACTCGCTGGATCGCTAGTCGAGCAAGTAATACAGGGCGAAGCGTCGTCCGATAGAAAGAACGCCTGTCATGGCTGACAAGTTTAAAAGTATCGTCGAGAAGGTTTCTGGCCTACTGCCCGCTCAAGGTCCCATCACTTCCTTTGCTTTTCTCAATACACTTCAAGCTCTGGAAAATCTCCCGTTTCGCGATGGACTATTGTTGGGGGCCTCGCTCTATCATTGTCAGCCATTTCTACCAGAGGAAACCTACCATCATCATTTCGAAGCAGGCCGCATCAATGAGGCAGACCTGCTGGAAGTATTGGATCAACGTTGGTCGAACGAACCATGCGCTTCGATTTTCTCAAAGCTGTCGCGACGCGAACTCAGGTTACTTCTTTTAGAGCATCCGTTGCAGCTTTCGAATAGTCGAGAATTGGAGTGGTTTGTAGCGGAAACCGACGCCTTAAAGAAATTTCGCAGCGATGTTCGGGAGAATAGTCGCAGTGCAATGCTCCTCGCCACGAAATCATGGGTTCATCGGGAATTGCAAGCGAGTTCCGCTTTTGAGCATCGTCACATCACGCAAGATGGCAACCCGTTCTTCCGCTTGGCCAAGGGCTTGTTGCCGCACAATCTAAGGAGCATTGAGAATTGGAGCGATGAGCAATGGGAAGCCATTACGCTTAAGCTTTTATGGAGAATCTGCTTGCAAGGGGTCCTGGCAGCACAAGAAAACGAGCGAAAGAATCCTGAATCTGCAGTTTCCTCCTGGCGCGGCAGGCATCGTAATCACTTGTTGTCTGAGGTGAGTATTGATTCGGATGCTTGGGTTCATGAGACTCTGATTCGGTTTTGTGGTGGATTTATTGATCAAGGCTTTGCCAGTTGGCACATGCCGGCGCGGGATAAAGGCTTTTTTGCATGCTTCGTCCAGTTGCTATCGATGTGCAAGACGGTCGCAAAGGGTCCACAACGTGAACTCAAAAAAGAACTGGAACGAATCAAACAGCATTCTCTAACTGCCGAACAGGTTTTCAGTCGCGCTATTGAAGAACTTGGGGTTGGCGACGATGAGCTAGAGCGCTTTGTGGCCGAAAGCGTATTGGCTTTGCGCGGGTGGGCGGGAATGATTTGGCAACTTGAGTCGCGCCCCGATCGGGCGGTCCGAGCCTTGCCTAAAGATTCTTTTTTCGAGTTTGTAGCGATTCGATTTTTACTGGATGTTGTTTCTTTACGCGCTTGTTTAACGCAGTTAGGAAAAAAAACTCCGGTAGCTGCGATACGATTGCCAAGTGTTAGACCAGCAAAAACAGCATTGGAAATTGCTGAAGTTCGAGCCTTTAGTATCTTTCAATTGGCTCAGGTTTCCGCAATCGCCCCACCGGAACTGTTCTCGTTATCTGTGAGCGAGTGGGGGCGGGGCATCAGGGAGATAGAAATATTTTCAGAGATTGAGCGGCGGTCGATCTTACACGAAGCCTATGAGCGTCATTTTCGTTGGCGTGCTCTCAGGGCCATCGCAGTTCATAAAGAGCGAGCCATACCAGAACCACGCGTTCCCTCTTTTCAAATTGTCTTCTGCATCGACGCCCGTGAGGAATCGTTTCGTCGACATCTAGAAGAGTTGGATCCTGAATGTAAGACGTTCGGCACGGCTGGTTTTTTTGGAATTCCCATCCGTTATAAGGGCGTGGCAGATGCCAATTACGCCTCCCTGTGTCCTATTGTGCTGCGTCCTAAGTATTGGGTGAACGAAGAAGTTGTATTCAGTCTGGAAGATGTGCATGAACGGCGCGCTTGGGCGCGGCGAACGCTCGGCACCGCTTCTCATCGATTACACCTGGGAAGTCGTACATTTACTGGCGGCGCTCTGGTTACCACACTGCTGGGATCGCTTGCCAGTATCCCACTAATCGCTCGAATCCTGTTTCCTACTTTAACAGCTCGTCTCAAGAAATCGGCGGGTGTCCTCGTCGAACCGCCCCCGGTAACAAGACTGCGGATTGAGCGCGAGGCAGTTGAAGCGGGTCCTGGGGACGAACAGATTGGTTTATCTCTGGGCGAAATGGTCCAGCACTGCGAAACGGCATTGCGTGACATCGGACTTACCAGTCACTTTGCAGGCGTGGTCCTCTGGGTCGGTCACGGTTCACAATGCATGAATAATCCTCATGAATCCGCTTATGATTGCGGGGCTTGTTCAGGTAACTCCGGGGGTCCCAATGCTCGGCTTTTGGCCGCAATGTTAAATGATAGTCGTGTGCGAGAAAAACTTGCTGAGCGTTCCATTGCAATCCCAGCGGAAACCTATTTCGTAGCGGCACAACACAACACTTGCAATGACTCAATGACGTATTACGACTTGGCCTCGATGCCCTCGCGGAAAGTAAAAGAATTCAAACAGATTCGGCAAACAATCAGTGAAGCTTGTATGCGGAATGCACATGAGAGATGCCGACAATTTGAGACCGCCGATCTCTCCATGACGTTTGCCGCCGCTCATCGACATGTGGATGCTAGATCCGAAGATCTTGCACAAACCCGTCCTGAGTATGGCAATGCTAGTAACGCATTATGTTTGGTTGGTAGACGCGATCGCTTTCGAGGGCTCTTCTTCGGACGCAGATCCTTCATGATGTCGTACAACCCAACGCAAGATGATGAAAACTCAACGATCCTCGCACGAATTTTGTCCGCAGTCGTACCCGTCTGCTCGGGAATCAATATGCAATACACATTGTCTGCGATGGATCCGGTTGGCTGGGGATGTGGAAGTAAATTACCCCACAATGTAACCTCACTGTTGGGGGTCATGGATGGGGCGATGAGCGACATGCGGACTGGACTTCCGTTGCAAGGGACAGACATTCACGAGCCCATGCGGTTGCTTTTTGTCATTGAAACAACCCCTGACTCCATTTTATCGATTATGAAACGGAACGAGACGGTGGGGCGAATACTGGGTAATGGTTGGGCCCAGTTGGCAATACTCAATCCCAAAACGAATGAACTTTGTTTTTATGACGAAGGTCGATTTAGACTCGTGCCAAGAGTTGATGAGAAATTACCCGAGGTTGAGCATTCGATTGACTGGTATGGCGGAAAACGCAACCACCTAGAAATTGCTCTCATCCGTAAAGGGCTCAATCGTTGAACGATGCTGCTCTCCTAAAAAATAACAGGCTGTTATCTCAATGAAATTCGAGGATGTTTTGCTGATGCTTGGGGCAGTTACATTGCTGGCACCATTATTTTTGGTGGCCTGTCTAGGGCTCCCTGGTTTACTCGGATTGAGGCTGAGCGAGAAACGAATCACCTTTTTGACGTCTCTTTCCGTCATATCAGGAATTTTAGCTGCCTGCTCGATTCTTGGTTGCATGCTATTTACGGGTATTCGCTTGGTTGAGCTGAATGTCGGCAATTGGTCGGTCATACCCGAAGAGCATTTTCATTTCACAGTTAAGTTTATCTTTGATCGTCTTAGTATCCCCTTCCTGATGATGTCTTATGTGTTGTGCGGTACGATCGGGGCCTTCGCGAGGAATTATATGCATCGCGATCCTGGCTTCAGTCGATTTTTTACTTTTTATTCGTTCTTCATGTTGGGTATGGTCGTTGCCAGTACAGCGGGGACGATCGAAACATTGTTTGCGGGTTGGGAGTTGGTTGGACTTTCGTCCGCTCTGTTGGTCGCATTTTTTCACGAGCGATCGGCGCCGGTGACTAACGGCCTAATTGTATGGAGTATTTATCGATTATCCGACGCAGCTCTATTGGTGGCAGCTGTCGCCTTGCATCACTCGGCTGGCCAAGGTGATTTTTCGGCATTGTTCAGCGAATATCCATGGCCCGAAGGAACGGCGGCTTTGACGTCGACACAATCGATGTGGGTCGGACTACTAATCTTGCTAGCCGCTGCGGGAAAGTCTGCTCAGATACCTTTCTCGAATTGGTTGCCGCGGGCAATGGAAGGACCAACCCCATCGAGCGCCGTTTTTTATGGCGCTTTATCGGTGCATCTCGGGGCTTTTTTATTATTGCGTATCAGCCCGATTTTAGAGCAATCCTTATTTCTTCGTCTCGCTGTCGGCGTCACAGGTCTATCGACCGCAATATTTGCGTCTATTACAGACCGAGTCCAAACAGACATCAAAAGCGCTCTAGCTTATGCTTCTTTGACTCAAGTCGGAATCATCTTTTTTGAAATCGCTTGTGGTTTCTATTACCTCGCTTTGGTCCATATCATCGGACATGCATTTTTACGAACTCTACAGCTTGTGCGAGCCCCATCGCTGCTGCGCGATTATGCGATTATCGAAAATGCGATAGGTCGAGATTTGGCAGCCGTAGGAAGTGGCCAGGATTCATGGCTGCCCCCTAACGTAAAAAATAGAGTCTTTGTTTTTGCACTCTATCGCGGGTATCTGGATGAAGGCATCCATCGCTTTGTCATAGGTCCTTTTCTGAGCATCTTTCGCAAATGCGATACTTGGGAACGCGCTTGGACCGATTGGATGGGAGGTGTAGCATCCCGGGAATCGGATGAAGTCATTCGCCAGTCATCATCCATCGAGGAGTTGCAATGAGCGAATTGCATTTTCCCTGGCTCGAGTTTGCCATTTTTCTTCCGTTGCTCGGATCTTTGGTGACGAGTATTGCCAAAGGTAGCCCGCATTGCCGGGCTACGGCAATCGTGTTCGCAGGCTTGTCATTAATGGCATCCGTGGGAGCGTGGTTAGATCTCGGCTTGATTCACCAGTTTCAAGCTGTGGATCGATATGATCTAGGTAGAATGATTACCGGGCGTTCATTCTTTGTTATTGATGAACTCAGCGGTCCATTGCTTCCGCTGTCAGCTTTCATGGTTTTATTAATCGTTGCTACGACGCAGAGTACAAAAACAAAACGTTTTTCTTACGCCTCCACGCTGCTTTCGGCTGCAATCCTTTTGGCAACACTATCCTGCAAGCATTCCTGGGGGATCGTCTTCTTTCTCGCTGCAGGTGTTCTACCTCCCTTGATGGAATTGAAACGAAGAGGAAAGCCAACTTTTGTTTTCGCCAGCCATATGGTGGCCTTTGTCGCTTTGCTGGTGCTGGGAATGATGCTGGTCGATTTTTACGGTCAGTCATCGAAGGTAAGTTTCTGGGTGGTTCTGCCGCTGCTGGTTGCCGTCTTGATACGCTGTGGCATTGCCCCCGTACATTGCTGGATGACTGACTTGTTTGAGCACGCGAGTCTAGGCGGCGCGCTGCTGTTTGTATGCCCTATGATCGGCGAGTATGCAACGATTCGGCTCATTTTGCCCATCGCTCCCGATTGGGCTTTGCGGTGGCTCGGTATTTTATCGCTTATCACCACGATTTATGCCGCTGGGATGTCCCTAATTCAGTTGGAGTCACGTCGGTTCTTTTGTTACCTATTTCTGAGTCACACGTCCTTGGTATTGGTAGGTTTAGAAAGCCTCACTCCATTAGGGTTGGCTGGGGGACTCTGCGTATGGTTGTCTAGTTCTCTATCGTTAGTGGGGCTCGGGCTCACTTTTCGTGCCATCGAAGCCCGTGACGGACGACTATCGCTAGACGTTTATCATGGACTCTACGATCGCGTGCCTCATTTGGCTGCGATGTTTTTGGTCATGGCTTTGGCAAGCGTGGGTTTCCCTGGCACCTTTGGTTTTGTAGGAACGGAAATCCTGATCGATGGGGCGATTCAACGCTTTCCCCATATCGGTGTCGCCGTGGTGATCGCCCTAGCTCTCAACGGCATTGGAGTGGTAAAAGTATATCTTCGAATTTTTACCGGTCGCCGTGTCACGACGGGGATTTCGCTCCAAGGACACTGGAGTGAATACATCGGACTGGTTGCTTTAGCGCTGCTGATCATCGGAGGAGGAATTTTTCCGCAACCCGGGATTGAATCAAGATACCATGCGGCTCGAGAAATTTTTCGCGAAATGAGTTCAAAGTCTGGATTGGAAGTGGACCATCTCCACCATGAAAACCCAGAAGATGCTCATAATCAGACAATGCATGAAACAAGCGACAATCAATGGCCTCATGTTGAAACATTCAGCGACAAGCCGGAGGCAACCGCGCAGGAGTCAAAAAATGGCGAGTCTACTTCGTTGGAAAAGTTACAAGCGGAGACTAGCTCGTCGGGCTCAAAGGTAGAGCCTGAGCACCCGAAATAAAAAAGGCGTCGGTCTGTCAGCGGCAACGATTTGCAATTGGAACATAGCTGAATTCAGCGATGCAGGGCCGATCAATGAGATTACTCTCGGGGCTTGGTGGCTAGTTTGCGAAAGTACTCCTGAATTGCATCGCGATAATGCGATGGCAGGTCTTTGGTAATCCGTTGTAAAGCTTCCTGCCTCTCGGCAGGGGGTAAGTTCCCCCAACCGTTTTTGTCGCCTAACTTCTTTTGGTCGACATCTCCAGGCCCTGTTTCTCCTGCAATCTTGGTATCTTCAGCGGGATTTCCTTGTTGGCCATCTTGGGGCTGATTCTGGTTTTGCTGCTGTTGTTGCTGCTGCTGTTGTTGCTGTTGTTGCTGCTGTTGTTGCTGCTGCATCTGTTGCTCGATCTCTTCGATGAGTTTATCCAGCTTCTCGACGACCTGTTGCTCTCCATCCAGTGTCTGTTTTCCTGCTCGTCCTAGATCCAGTCTTCGGCTGACATCATTCATCAAGCGGGCGACCTCGTCGAGCGAATCGGTTTTTAGCGGTTCCATGTCGGCCATCATCAATCGCGCAGTAACAGCGTAACGCGTTGGGATTTCTGTCTCCCGTTCTAGCAGTTTGCCCAAGTCGCTAAGGCATTCTTTTTTGCGTAGTAAATGATGGTAGCATGCGCCGCGATAATACAGCAAAGTGCTTGGGTCTACGGATGGTTCGAGCGCCAGAGGTTCCAGAATTGCGAGCGCCTCATCAAACCAACGGCGCTGGACAAGATTTCGACCTATTGCCACGCGTACAGAGTCTCTGGCCCAGGGAGGCAGTTCAGTGTCAAGCCAAGATAAATCGGGGATGCCTTTGGCATCTTCCGTTGGAGCGATTGCGTTGAGAGTCTCGGCGATACGAGGCTCAATGAGAGTGATAACTTGCAAAACACGATCTAGCGTTTGCGGACCGGCAGTGGGAACAGCCGGATCGATCCATACTTTTAATAGTTCGAGTTGCCGTTCCGGAGTCATCGATTTTGATGTCATCCATTCGTCGAGCTTAGCTTCGATTCCGGCCGCTTCAGGCCATTTCCAGGACGCCGAACGACTGATTTTTCCATCCACATCGGCCGAGACGGCGCACCGAGTGGGCATCAGCAAAAGCATCGATAGCGACAGAAGCCCCATGGTCCAAAAAGACATCCAATTTGTTCGATGGCAACGGTTCATGATCGAAATCCTGTCATGACTGGCATAAGTTCTGTTCAATCGATCTGCGGTGATCACCTTGGTTATTGGCCCTTGCCAACAACAATGTCGCGGGTGATTTGTTGCAAACGCTGTTGCCGCCCACCTAAATCGCGAATCTGTTGACGCATTTCACCTTGCTCGGTCAGACCGATGGCATCGTCTTTTGTTCCCATCAATTCTGCCAGTTTGGTCGTGCGAGAATTGATTCTCATTTGCATCGTTCGGATCAATCGAAGTTCTGCCAACTTATCAACCAACGGCTGTTGCTGCGGTTCGCCTGGTTGAGGAGGGGATGGCTTTTCACTTTCGTTTTTCTTTTTCTCTAGTTCCCGCTGGGCTGCCGTGAGTGCTTCCAGAATCTCTTCGAGGCCGGTGACTATTTCTGCTTCAATCGTTTGCGTCAGAGCTCCGACATCGGAGCCGTCCAAACGACCGGCAACGGTTTGCATGTCGGCCAAAATTTGTTCACCCGCCTCCGGAAAGGCTAGCGAAGTCCCCTCTTCACGCAACAGAAGTAGGGCTCGTTCCGCTTCGCTTATAATTTTGCGTTCACCTTGAGAAAGGTTGACGATTCGCTGTTCCCAAGCTCTTTCTCGCTGATCGGCGGCGATTCGATCGAGTTTGGTGGTTTCTTCGTTAACCTCCACTTGCATTTCCAGCATTCTTCGAAACCGAGTTTCTAATTGCACAAGAGTCCTTTCGACTTCCTCTTCACGCAACTGTCGCAGGATTTGCTCCAGTTCATCTACCGCTAGACGAAGTTCTTCCTCAGCTTGCTTTTGGGCTTCGACTGCCTGCTCTTTCTCGGCATTTTCGAGTTTCTTCTTCGCTTCATTCATTTTCCTTTGAGCCTGTTCGACCCGCTGCTGAGGCGTTTGCGGTTGAGTTGGTTGCTGTGCATCTTGGGGTTTTTGGGACTCTCCTGATTCAGATTCAGAACCAGAAGAATCTTGCGGCTTTCCAGACTCGGTTGGAGGTGAGTCAGGCGTCGGTTGAGCTTCTTCACTCCCTTGTTTCGGAGCATCACTTGGTTTGGAATTGTCGGGCTTGGAATTGTTGGGTTTCGATTCATTAGGAGGAGTGTCTGCGGATCGAGGCTGCCCTTCCGGGGTTTGGGCCGAATTCGGCTTGCCTTCGTTCTTTTCATCTTCTTGGGGTTCGTTTGCGTTCTTACCGTCTTGCGGCTTACCTTCCGCTGCCTGACTCTCCTCAGGCTTTCCCTCTTGAGGCTTGCCCTCGTCTGGCTTCATTTCGCTATCAGAGTTTTTTTCTTCCGAGTCTTCGGTGGGTTGGTTCTTAGCCTCAGCACTGTTTCCTTCCGTGCTCTCCTCTTTTGCTTTTCCGCTGTCTGAGTTTTCCTCTTTTTCGCTTTCGCCATTTTTACTATCTGATTCAGCGCTATCTGACTGGCTGGTTGGAGATGCCGGGGATTGTTGATCAGAATTTTTGGCGTTGTTGTCTTGGTCTTGGTTCAGATCTTCTGCTAATTCACCCGCTTTTTGTTCCAAGCCTTCTTGATCTTCGCTCAGTTCTTGTGGACTGTCGGTCGATTCAGTCCGCTGTCGGAGCGACTTTTGTAGTCGATTGAGACGCTGGATTTCCTTGATCATCTCTTCGATTTTCTTTTTTTCCTCGCGAACACGGTCATCACGATCTTCGCTGAGAAGCAGTGTGAGCAATTGTTCCAAACTCGCTTTAGTTGCTTCTTGTTCTTCGATCGCTCGGCTGAATTGTTTCGACTCCAAAGCTTTTGCAGCTTCCTTCAGGCGACTTTGCAAAGAGGATTCTTTTCCAAGTTTGGAAGCCCGTTGCAAGATGGAGGCGCGGATCGGATTGCTGTCGGCTTCAATTTCAGACAATTTCAGCAGCAAGCTTTCTAAATCCCCAAACTGTTTTGCCAAGTTTGTCTGTTCATCGACCAGTGGACTTGCCTCCGTCGCATCGGCAGCATTTTCGGTCGGTTCTTGATAGAAGCCAAAGAGGCAGGGGGAACCGATCATCGATCCGAAAAGATAGACCCAGAGTAAAAAAATCGTGCGAAGACCACATCCTGTTTTGTCGTTGTACTTCATCACTGAATTCTCTTGCTTAGGGTCCGAATAGGTCCTTGACCTTGCGTTTTTGTTCAGATTTCGTGCGTTCCAGTATTTTCTCTTGTTGTTCAAGCATTGCCCGCACCATATCCACTATCTCATTATAAGACTCAATGTCCAGCATATTTTCCAGGATGGCGTTTAAATCGCTGATAACTAGCTGGTTTAATTGTACGGATTCTGCAGTTTGCCGTGGGCCTTCCGACGAATTCGCTGGCAAGCGATTCAGGCTCTTAATTGCTTGTTGTAGCTTGGCAAAGCTACCTTCTAGGGAAGCCTTCAACGGGTCTGCGATTCGAATTTCCAAGCGTTCTTTGCGGTCTGTGCTATCCACTCGATTATGAATCAGTTCATCCCGAATTTGTAGAACAGCGGTCAAAATCCCGTTCACTTCATCAAACGATTTGTCCGTTTGAACGGACACTTGTTGCACAAATAGCGTCTGGCGACGTCGGGCAGCTGTCAGTCGCTTCGAGTTTTCGTCTGCGGTGTTGGAGGATTCACCATTCTCAGATTCACCGTTCTCGTCTGTGTTCTCATCTCCTTCATCCCCTGGCGTATCGGCTTCTTCGGTCAGGGTTTCCGAGTTCCAAGGGGATTTTTCGATACGCGTCAACAGAGATTGCATTTCGGTAAGCTCCAGAATGATTTGTTCCAGGCGTCCGCGGAGAGCCAACTCACGTTTTTCCAGCGACAGAATCAATTGTTCCGGGGTAACGATCGTCAGTTGGATCGCTTCGCCCGTTCCGACATGTGGTGTTGGTTCCAGGTCATACAAATCGGTCGCATTCACCGAAAGTCCGACTGTAGAATTGAGCGGCAGGGCAAGTTGTCCGCTGTCGGTGAGCTGTTGCAAATCGAGAATAAAATCGACGCTTCCGTCAGCGGCCAGAGGAATGGGAACTTGAATAGTTCCAGTTTCGGCTGCTCCGAATTCCAACTGGCTGCTGGCGACTTGATGGTCGTCGGTAATTTTACCGCGGAGGGGTAGAAACGCTTTGGATGTTATCTCGGTTCCTATGCCTTCCAACCTCGTATTGACACTCGGCAATGCATCTGGAACCGAAGACAGTTGATATCTTTGGACTTGGGCACTTGGCAATCCAGCTGCGTCGTAGGCGAGGCATTCGACAACAACATTGCCTTTCCATGTTTCGATCGGAATCCGAAATTCATTTCCATCGCATTTCAAATTCAAAATCTTGGGTGAGCCTTTAGTATCCTCGCTACTGGTTCTTATTGTGTATTCGATTGCCGATAAAGAAGAGGGAGATTTGCCGAGTAAAGTGCATCGCGTTCCTTCAGGAACCTGCATTCCAAATCGATACTCCAGAATTTCTTTGCCCCATCGACCGGTTTCTTTTTCGAAAAGGTACGCAGGATAGACGCATTCAATCTGCATCGTTTGAATGACAGCGGGCTCCACCACGTCAATGGTTTGTTCACGAAGTCGGAAGTCGCCTCCGTAAATATCGAGTTTCATCGAGTCGACCATACTTTCAAATGGAGGACCATCCAAAATGAAGAGTTTCCCATCCTCAGGACCACCGTTGACACCCTTGAGTGCGGCTTGCCCGCGCTGGCCATCTTGCATGCGATAGACCAGTGTGCATAGATCGGGGACGACTGGTGCATTATTATCAGCAATCACTCTTAGAATCCCAGAGCTGCCACGGGGAACGGCCACTTTAGAGTCTTGGAAGGCGATCGCTTTCCGGCGAGTGGTTGTTTCCCCGGAGAACCCTGGAATGACTAACTGAATACCGTCATTGAAGAGCTTGGATTGACGCGGCCAATTTTCAGCCGATAGTGCGAAGATGCGTTGGACCGCGAGGCCGAACCAAGCAGGGTTTGAAACTCCAGCAGCGATGGTAGCTATGAGTATCAGCAAGCT
The DNA here is from genome assembly GCA_044359485.1 of Pirellulaceae bacterium. Classification (GTDB taxonomy): domain Bacteria; phylum Planctomycetota; class Planctomycetia; order Pirellulales; family Pirellulaceae; genus JAFLCP01. The sequence continues at coordinate 38,531 of JBIKMB010000013.1, forward strand.
GATCACGCACCGAATTGCCAATGGTTTCCAGTCGAAGATATCGGCAACCTTCAGCGGCTCAACCAGCTCTTCGGCTTCTTGAGTCACCTTTCCCACCATCGCTTTGTAGAGTTCAGCATTAGCATCTGGGGGTGGCGGTTTGTGGGCTAGATCGATCGAGGTGAGCAGTTTTCCTTTCAATTCGGGAAACTTTCGCTCCAGCAAGTTGGCAGCGGAGGGGTTGCTGATCTTGATAAAAAAGCGGGCTAGTCCGAGACGATACAGCAGAATCAATCCGCCGATTGCGATGATGGCCAGCGCGATCGCTCTTACGGCGAGCGGCATTTCGGTACTACCGACTCGAATGGGAAGATAGTCGGCAGCGGAGACGCCCCAGAACATTCCCATGACCCAGAGGGCGATACAGAAAAGAGTATCCCAGGCAACGTACACGCGTATGCCACGGCGGACTTCATCGAGTCGCTTAGCAATTTTTGCGGGTAGATTTTGGGGACCTGCTGTGGACATTGTATTCCGTAACTATGCGAGTTTATTAAGTCGGCGAATTAACCATTCCAAGGAGAGAACGCCGCCGATAAGAGCCATCAGCGCCCCCATCAGACGCAGTTGAAACTTTTGATCGGGTGTTCCCAATACCTTATTCACTTGATCTTGAGTGGGTGAAGCGGCTACCAGCGCGGGAACGCCAGATGCATCGGAGACGAGTGCCTCTTCGAGTGTTGGAAAATATTTCCCACCAGCTCGAAGTGTTAATTCTGCCAGCAATGGATCATTGCGTTGTGGCAATTGAATTTCTCTGGCAGGCACTTTAGCCAGTACTTGTTGATTCAAGATTTCTTGTTTACCGAGAGAGCCAAGGGTCAGTTCCATCTCGAAGAGGCCTTCGCTGCCGCAGACGAATTGACCTACATAAACACCAGGTTGTCCAGCATCTTGCAAAGGCCGTAAGGTGATGGGCGTCAAGCGACCACTTGGATCGCGGAGGTTCGTCTTGACTTCGCTCTCCATCAAAGGTTGCAGTTTCTCATCTTTGAGCACGGCTCGAACGGCGACTTGTTCTCCGACAACAGTTTCTTCTTTATCAAACAGTAAGATGCCTCGATCGGAGTCTCTGAGCAAGCGACCTTGAGATACCCAGCGAATGAGCTTTGTGTAGTACGTGTCGAAATAAGAATCCGACAACTCGCGAACCCTCCAAATTTCCCCTGAACCTTGGAAGAAGACTCGGCCAGCGCCGTAAAAATGCGCTGCCATATACACGGGTTGTAAACCGTTCCGGCCGCTGGTGGGATCCGAGAACGTGGCGATCACGCGGGCCCCCGGCTTGGCTTCGTATGTAGCGAAATAGCTGTAAATTCCAGGGAACTGCTTCCAGGCATCGAGACTCACTTCGGGATCGTTGTCCAACCAGAGAAAATCGTTTTGCATCGCGCCATCGGCAAAAGAAAGATTCCAGGCTTTATCGGCATCAAAGCGACCAGAGCTAATCAATCTCGTGCCTCGCGCGTCTAATTCGACTGGCGATAGACCACGCAACAAAGTGACGCTATCGTTTTTGCCGCTGAAGCCACTCCATTTTGGAGTTGCCACCGGCCCCGCAATCAAAATTAAACCACCCGCTTGCTCGGAAACCCAGCGTTCCAGCAATTGAATTTGTTCCAGCTTCAGCGCGAGCCAATCGGCATCAAATGCTACGATAGCGTCATACTTTAGAAGTTCATCCTGCGTTGTTGGAAAACTGTCTAAAATGGTCGTACCTTCCTGTGACATGCCGGGACGGCCTGACTGCAGCCAAACCCCGGTTTCGATGTCCTTATCTCGGTAGAGAAGATTGCGAACAAATTGATATTCGCGAGTGGGGCCTGAAGAGACAATCAGCACTCGATTCTTGCGTTCCACAATCTGAACTTCTCTCGTTTGCTGATTGTCTTTTTCATTGGAATCGGACTTAGGTGGAAGCAGGCTTACTTCATAGAGCCAACGTCCGACATCCGAGGGTTTGATGTCAAAAGAAATGGACGCATATTGATCGTCTTCGGGTAACGAGACAGGTTTTTCATCTTCGCTGATCCAGGGAGCATTACTGGAGGCTGCCGACCGACGTCGCAACCGAGCAATGGCGGTTTCTTTGGCAACTCCAGTGGCTTGGATCACCGCGCTGATCGAGAAGGAATCGCCCGGATAGACTCGTTTGGGGGCTTCTAGATCGATCAGACGAACGTTCGGAGGATTCTTCTCCGATCCCAGACCCACAGCATGAACTGTGATAGACATCCCTTTCGCCAAGCTGGCAGCGGCCGAAGGATCGAGTCCCGAGTTGCTTCGACCATCCGTGAAAACGATCACTGAGGTTAAGGCAGACCCGCGTTCCAACTCGAGAAGCGCTTTAAGAGCATCGCCCAATCTTGTTTCTGGGCCATCCGCAATAAGACGATTCAGCATCTCTTGCCGAGGGTTTATGGGTTTATTACCTTCATCAGCCGAGACTTCCGTCGGGGGTGTCCATGCGGTGGTATTGAACAATTCGGCAAGGGGTAACTCGGGAACACGAACTAACGCGATTCCGATAAAAACCATCGCCGAAACTGCTGTCACGATCGTAACGAGATAGGCATAGCCAATCGAATCGGAATTGCTGCGACGAGAGCGACCTATCAGCCCAAAGAGAAAGGCAAGCAAGGCAATAGAGAGGAGGCTGAGCGATATCCAAGCGAATGTCCGAGCTGCCGAGACAGCGTTTTGGTCAACTTGTATTTTTTGGGCGGTGGTAGAATCAACATTGTCTCGAAGAAACTGCGCGATTTGAACGGGTCTTGAGGTCGCATCGAATCGATAGACCACCACTTCATGTTGCTTCATCAAATTGGGCAATAGATTTCCATTCTCGAATTCATTCAATAATTTTTCGATTCGACTCAGAGGGACTGGTTGACTGCTGTCAGGCAACTGTGCAGGAAGTGTCATACTCAAGCTAGTATCAACTAAAAGCGCGACCCTGGAAGGCCGAACGACTCGCTCGTCTGTTCGCTTTTGCAGTTGAAAGAAGAAAAAGACGATCCCCGCCAGGGCCGTTAAACGTAAAATCAACAAACCCCATCCGAGAGGCTTGGAGAGTTCTTGGGTATCTTTGCGGTACCAAATCCAAAAATAGGAAGCGAGTGCTAAAACAACAAGCACAACGACTGCCCATTTCCACCATTGATCGATCGTATCGAGGCGATTGAACCGATAGACAACTTCGCTTGTGTTCATGCCACTGCTCCTTTTCGAGCAGGAGGATGGAAACTTGCCCAGTAAGCTAAGGCTTGTTCGAGCAGCAGCAAACCAATGAGAAGGGCCATCAGCAAGTTGTCGCGGTTGACCAACCCTGCAGTCAGCATGTTATTGGCTAAGTTTTCTGCATAGCGATGTTTGACACTCACTGGCCTGAGCGTAGCGATCAATTCGCTCGGTGCGAGTTTTCGCAAATCGCCTTCGGAGGGAGGTGCGTAGAAGGAACGATTATGCACTTCACGATTGCCGGTGATATCGGTACGCCAAGCTTCTATGACTCCCGGCGATAGAAGTTGATGGATTAAATCTTCCGACAAGTTCTCTGCAAAAACAGAGAGCGTGGCGACACCCTTGAGCTCTAGTTCTCCTTCGCTCTTGGCCGAATCGGCCTTGGCGATACTTTTGATGGGCAACCGAGTGCCACCAGATCCAGCGGGAACTAGAAATTCGAGTTCCGGAAGATAGGTTTGCAGGGAGATTTCTTCGGACCAGGGAGTGCCACTTGGAACGCCCACTTCTGGACGTTTAAAGCTGCCCAGATAGCCAACACTTCTGAGGGCAAAGACCACAAAGGTAGGATGCTGGGCCCAACTGGACCAAGTGGGCAAAAGACTTGTCATGACGGCCATAACGCGCCCTTCGCCGAAGGCTCTGTCGAGAATGAGCGGTTTGCCGTTTCGCAGTTTGGCCACGATTTGAACCGGATTCGTTTTGGGCTGGGAATTCGAATTGGTAGCGGCACTTGTATCAGCAGTGGCATTGGGGCTATTCGAGTTATTTGCAGCGGACTGGTCGACAGTAGCGTCTGAGGGGATCGACTTCGGCACCGTGGCTTCGATATACCGCTGAATGCGGAGCATACGAAAGGGCGAACCTGCAGAGGAGAGCAGGGGATCAAAAACCGGATGAGGCTCAGCCTGAATATCGAATAGATCTTCTTGGGCGGAGGATTCGGCGAGCGATCCTGGTTGTCCGATTTCAACTGGGAACAAACCGCTGCCGGAGCCGAACAATCTGCTGTTGTAGAAATTTTTGTCGGCGTTATCACCTACAAAGAAACAAATTCCACCGCCGTTTTGGGTATAGCGTTCTAGTTTCCCGATCGATGGTTCATCGAGCCGAGGTAGATCGAGCAGATAAATGACCGAATATTCTGCGAGCACCTCATCGGCTTCATCGCGGAGAAAGGATTCACCATGAATGTCGATTTGCAAACCGGTACGAGCGACCGCACCGGGATTCAAAGCAGCTTCGAGATAAAAGGCATTGGTGCGTGTCAAATCGCCATCCACCAACAAAACTTTTTGTCCATTGGTGAGCGGTAACGTGCAGGCGCGAACATTGTCGGAGGGGACGGAATCATCGGGGAGACGAACTTCGATAATATGTTGTCCCGGACTTTCGAACACGACTTGAAACCTTCGCGAGGCAACTTCGCCTGGCGGGATTTGGTCAATAATTTCTGGTGCGATCTCGGTGATGACGCCAGAGAAGGGTTGATCTGCAACCGGCTTGACTTGTCCCGCTGCATATTCGATGGTTCGCGGTTTGAGCAAAACATTGCGAGCGGTTTGTTGGCCATGATTGCGAACTTGGACTTCAATAAACAGAGGCACACCTGCCACCCAGACTTCTTGCTCCGGCTGGAGGGCGGCAATCGAGAGATTTTCATGTTCGTGTCGGACGCAATCGATGAGTTGAATGTCAGCACCGGCGGCTGAGAGGGGTTGCAACGCGCTGCGGAGTGTTTCTGGCCGATCCCACTGATTGCGGCGGAAATCGCTCATAATGTAAAGATTCGCCTGTTCGCCACGAAAGCCTTCGATGACGGGCAGCACCAAGCCAAGCGCCGATTCGGGTGAAAGTTCTAGACCGGTGGGTCTTGTCGATTTGATCTTATCGAGAAACTTTTCGTTCCCCTTGGGAATCGAGGTTGCGAGGAAGTCAGCGGCCATAGTTGCGGAACCATTTTTGCTTTCCGCCGCTAGACTGCTGCGGCTCCAACGAATCAATGTCAAGCGATGTTCACCATTATCCAAGGTCGCTTGTCGTACGATGGCATCGATCGCCATTAAAGCAGCACTGTAAGCCGTTTCTCCTTCCAGTCCATCGCTCATGGAATAGCTATCGTCGAGGAGAACATAATGATGCGTGACTTGCTGGCCCAACCAGCTCGGTAACCAGCGATTGGAACTGATCCAACCGGCGAGCATTGCGACGAGGATTGCCATCGCCAGCATTCGGCACAGCAAAAGCAACCATTGTTTTAAAAGAACCCAGCGTCGATGTTTCTTGTAGCTTTCCAACAAAAAGTCCATCGCCGCCCAGGGCTGTTTGCGATGGCGGATCAAATTGATCAAGTGCACCAACAAGGGCACCAGGACCAACAAAAATCCAAAGACTAAAGGTTGAAAAACGAACTGCATATAAGCTTTTAAATTCCAACAAACTTCTTGGAAGTTAGGGGGTTAAGATGTGAGTCGACTTAGTGAGAATGGTGTGCCATACGGGCATGAAGAAATCGAGATAATGCGGCGTCGGGTGCATCGCTCGATTTCACCAACATGTAATCTATTTTTTGAGCTGCCGTGGTCTTGCGAACCCGCTGTAGGAATTGATTCAATGCTTCCAAATAACCTTCGCGCAGCGACCTTGGATTGCACGTGAGATAAGCATCGGATTCAAGTCCTTCAAAGCGAGTGGGGTCATTGAAGGGAAAGTCAAGTTCATCGTCGTGCAGCACATGGAACACCAGCACATCGTGGCCCGCTCGCCGTAGCATGCCCAGTCCACGGAGTGTTTCTTGCTCGGCTCCCAATAAATCGCTGATTAAGACCATTAAGCCACGTTTGGGAAATGTGCTGACGATATCGCGAAACACAGCATCCAAATTGGTTTTATCTTTCGGGCTTTGGCGCTCAAGCGACTCGACAATCGTCCGCAAATGCTGCTGCTGGGATCGCCATGGAACACGAGCTCGGATCTTATCATCGAATACGACACATCCTACCGAGTCCTGCTGACGCAACACAATGTAACTGATGCAAGCGGCCAAGAGACGAGCATATTCGTATTTGGTCTGTGTCGCTTTACCGTAGGACATGCTTGCCGAACCATCGACTAACAATGTGCAGCGTAAATTGGTTTCTTCTTCGTACTGCTTGATTACCAGACGATCTTGTCTGGCCCAAACTTTCCAGTCGATGTGGCGCAGATCGTCGCCGGGAAGGTACTGCCGGTGCTGTACGAACTCTATCGATTGCCCAAAGTAGGGACTGCGATGCATTCCCGACAGAAAGCCTTCTACAATGTGCCTAGCCTGCAATTCAAGACGTCCTAGACGCCTGGTTGCATCAGGAGGCAAATATCTTCTTGAATCGGGCATCGCGGGTTAACTCATCCTCGTTTGTCGGTGTGGCTGCCAGTAATTGTTCGATCACGCGATCGGTGGTGACTCCATCGCTTTCCGCCGCGAAGTTTACAACCATGCGATGACGCAACACAGGTTTGGCCAAAGTTTGAATATCTTCCGGTGAAACACTTGTCCGACCGTATAACAATGCTCGAGCCTTGCTCCCCAAAATTAAATTCTGAACCGCTCGAGGTCCTGCCCCCCAACCCACTTGATCTTGCACGAAGTCGGGAATCCCTTGTTGGCCTATGCGAGTTTGTCGAATGAGCGCCAAAGTGTATCGAATCAGATGATCTGAAATCGGAACAGCACGGACCATTCGCTGCAATTCCAAGATTTCCGGGCCAGTCAGAACCGGTTCTATTTGCCCCGATACCGTACCTGTCGTTCGACGAGCCACTTCAAATTCTTCGTCAAAGGATGGGTAACCGACGAGCACCTTGAACATGAAACGGTCTTGCTGCGCCTCCGGTAACGGGTACGTTCCTTCCTGCTCGATCGGGTTTTGTGTGGCAAGGACAAAGAATGGATCAGCCAATTGGTGACGCGTGCGTCCCACCGTGACCGTTCGCTCTTGCATCGCTTCAAGCAGAGCCGCTTGCGTCTTCGGCGGAGTACGGTTGATTTCGTCCGCTAAAATCACTTGCGAAAACAGGGGTCCTTCCATAAACCGACGTTCCAACGCGCCTGTTACGCGATTTTCTTCGATGATCTCCGTTCCGGTGATGTCCGCAGGCATCAAATCCGGCGTGAATTGAATTCGAGAAAACGATAAGCTCATCGTCTTCGACAAACTGCTAATCAAGAGAGTTTTCGCTAAACCCGGCACACCTTCCAGCAAACAATGTCCTCGAGAGAATAGGCAAATGAGCAATTCTTCGATAACCTGTTGCTGGCCAACGATCGTCTGCGATAATTGCTCCAAGATTCGTTGTCGGGCCTTTTGTAATCGCTCTATGGCGTCATGTGAGAGAGCATCCGTTACACCCGAACCCGTCATGCCGTGTATCCTATATCTCTTAGATTGATGAAACTCAGTCTGTGTGAAACTATACCATGTCGACGACTTTACCAACCTTGGGGATCGGTTCAGCGTACCCGGTGAGAGTACCTTTCCAGGGTTTTCTACCCGGTTCAGATCTCCTACTCGGCATTTCTTAACGATTAAGCATACCGAACCGGCGCTCCAGAAACCAGAATTCTTATGACGAACTCGCCAGCATTGGAAAATTTAATAGTTCCCCCTACCGCCCCAATTGTGGTAGCGACCACGAATCGAAAAAAATTGGGGGAAATGAGGTTGTTATTGGAACCGCTTGGGTATGACATCCGCGATTTGTCCCATTTTGAGAAATCCATCGATATTGAGGAGCATGGGACGAGTTTCATTGAGAACGCGCGGCTGAAAGCGGTCGGTCAGGCCCAATTTCTCGGTCATTGGTGCATCGGTGAGGATAGCGGCTTGGTGGTGCCCGCATTGAACGGTGCCCCGGGCATCTATTCTGCGCGGTACTCGGGCCCGAATGCTAAGGACGAGTCAAATAATCGCTTGTTGCTGGAAAATATGGCGGAACTTCGCGGCGAAGAGAGAGCCGCGTATTACGTCAGCACCGCGGTTTTGGCGGACCCGCATGGAAAGATTTATATTGAGTCTGAGGGGCGATGCTGGGGCAAAATATTAACCAGCCCCCGCGGTCAGCATGGATTCGGGTACGATCCTCTCTTTGAAATTGTTGAGTATCGTTTGACCTTTGCCGAATTGGGGGCGACCGTGAAATCGGTCTTGTCGCATAGGGCTCGCGCTATGGAGTTGTTCAAGCGGAAACTGATGGCGTTATTTTCTGCTTGACGCAGCCGCAAATCGATTCGCCAATCCGTCCGGTTACTTCATGCACCGTCACCGCAGCGGCAGCGCCAGCGGGACCGCCGGTCGCCATGCCGATCGCGGCAGCGGTGCTACGACCGGTCCAGCGTCCTACTTTCTTCGCTTCGTCGTCGGAATAACCCATTTTTTGAGCCACTGCATAAGAGCAGTATTCTGCCACGTCGGCCAGAAGAAAGACCGGCTTGATCGCCGCGGCGGCCGTTGCAACGGGGCGTGATATAATCATGAGAGCAGCCGAGGTCGCGCGCTTCTTAACTGCGAATGCTAAAGCGCTTTTCGCGGTTGCCGACAGTGTGCTTTGAGCTAGTGTCTCCATTCCCTCGACCTGCCAACTACGGGCGGAGCCGATTTTGCACCATGTCGCAAAATGCTCACAATTATTTTGGGAAAGTAGGTAAGCTTGCTGGCCGACCGATTCAAGAGCGCGAGACACGACGGTGTCGGTATCCAGGGACGTAGCGTGCTGCACCACTTCGACAGGCTTGCCCCAATGAAATTCTTGCAGAGTCGTTCGACGAATTTCCATCGCTTCGAGACGTTCTCGATCCGTGGAACGCCCCAAATCACCGGCAGTCCGAGCATTCATGGGTAGACCGCTGGTAAAATGGACAACGGTCCCGTCACCTAGGTCGATGCCATGATGCCAGTAGGGTACGAACCCTTTCCAGCAAAATCGAACTCTGATGTGATCTGCTCGCGCCATAGTTATTCCCCTTTCCTTAACCCCTATTCGTTGGTGGGCTCTCCTTCTGGACATTCTAGGCGCCCAAACGCGTTGGAATTCCAATTTTTCCGCAAAATCGCTCTGTATCACCCGAAAACTGTGCCCGCGACCGCTTGTCCCGAACCGTTACTGCCCGAATGATTGCTACGGCTCTCAAATCCCTCCGCAGAAAATTTGATTTTGTTGGGGTCGAAATCGAGAGGGAGTTGCATTGATGAGTGCTCGCAATCTGAATGGACTTGTGGCAAATTTTTTTGATTAGGGCGAGTCAGGCACTTTTGATGCGTACGATCTACCTCGATTACAACAGCAGCACTCCTGTCGCAGGTAGCGTGCGCGATGCAATGCAACCCTTCCTGGGCGATTTTTTTGCGGATCCAAGCAGTTCACATTGGCTCGGTCGCGCAGCGCAGGAAGCGGTTGAAGACTCGCGAGCCAGCGTTGCGAAGCTGCTAGGTTGTCATCCGTCTGAAATGGTTTTTACTTCGGGCGGAACCGAAAGTATTAATCTTGCCTTACTCGGTAGTGCTGCTCAGATCGCATCGCAGCTCCCTTCGAATGCCCCACGTCATTTAATCATCTCCTCAATCGAATATTCCGCGGTCACCCAGTGTGCCGAGTATTTGCAACAACAAGGCTGGGGATTGACTGTTGTCGGCTGCGATAAAAATGGAGTTATCTCTGTAGACGATATCGAAAACGCCATACGTCCTGCGACGCGTCTGCTGAGCATCATGCATTCGAACCACCAAATTGGAACCATTCAGCCCATTGCGCAAATCTCTGAACTCTGTCGCGCTCGAGATATCATCTTTCATACAGATGCATCGCAATCGGTAGGCAAAATCAGAACATTAGTCGAAGAACTCAATGTCGACTTGCTCTCGTTTAGCGGTCACAAAATGTACGCGCCCAAAGGAATTGGTGGTTTGTTTGTAAGAGCCGGCGTCCCACTGCAACCCATCATGTTTGGCGAAGGACATGAAAGCGGTTTGCGTCCGGGAACACGCAACGTGCCTCACATCGTGGGTATCGGCCATGCCGCTCGCTTGATCGATACCGCGCTGCAAGATGGAGCGGATCGCATGGTCGAATTGCGAGATCGCTTTCTGGCCCGCTTGGAATTCGAACTCAATCACTCGGTCGTCGTGCACGCTCGACAAGCCGAACGTCTCCCCAATACGCTCAGCCTCGAACTCCCAAACATGAAAGCCGAGCAATTGCTGCGTCATCTGCCAGAAATTTGTTTGGGACCAGTACTCGATCGCGACTTGGATTCCAACACCTTGAGCCGCAATCCAACGCTGCGGGCGCTGGGGCTGAAAGCAGATAATGGCCAACGCACCATCCGCGTCAGTGTCGGCTGGCAGACGACCGAGGAAGATGTCGATCGCGCGGCAGAAATGATCGCCAGCGCCGCAGATGTCATGCATGCATGAGAGCCCAGTTCCACCGAACGCACCATTTTTCTGAGTTTCTAAAAGCCTGGCAGAAAACTGCGAATACCGCGACCAACGCCAATGCAGCTGATGCCTGATCGGATGGAATTTTCGCGGCTATAGGAAAACCGCGGCTAACGCCGTCGGCTGATGGTTTTCTACATGGAGGGATATTTTCTTTGACTGCCGATTCCCATTCTTTTGGGTACTCTTGAGCCGCATTGTTGGCACGATTGCTACAGATTAACATGCCAGTGCGACGATAGTGATCTTAGGAGAAACACCTAAGGTGTTGCTAGCAATCGGAGGTCGCAATGGGACGTTCAACGTTTTTCGTTCTAATTCTGCAATGCTGTGCGGGGATTTTTTTCGGCGGGGCATCGATCTCACAGGGACAGGAGCCTCGACGACTTACCATACAAAAGCGGCAATTGCCATCGATGGCACCTCGTGAAGATGTCATGGTAGGGGGGACTTCCGAGTCCATTCTTCCTCAACCGGTGGCTGCCGTAGTCCGGCCCCACCAGTTCACTGCGCCAGGTTGGGATATACCTCCTCATCGTTATTTGGTATTGCAAGGACAAGAGAACACCTCGCATCGCCAAAAGACTCAGGTTCGAGCGCCGGTGCTGGAGAAGAGGCCCGCCGATCCGTATGCGTACGGTTGGTTCGGGGCCAAAATGAATCGACATCCGCACCGCAGTTTCGGCTATCAACAAGCTTACACTCAGTGGTCTTTTGAATAGATGTTCGCGGTCGCTGGTTTGCAAGGTGGTCTGTAACAGTTAAGCTTAAGCTGTAAGTTTAAGCCTTGATGTTTTGTGAGATCGCTACGGAATCCAAATCTACTATGAACGCACCTTCGCATCGCCCGACGGAACTTCCTGAACCGTCGATCATACCTGTCCAGGGGTGGCATTGCAGCCATTATTTTTATCGTTTCAATCGCGCGGTTTTGGCGACGATGAGCGTTCATGAAAAAAATGCAGGCAAGAAAGCTTGGCGAGACATACTCGCTCCCGCTGGTCTCACGCCGACGGAGAGGTTGCAAACGGCGATAATCAGCGGCCACAAAGCGGACTTTATGTTGATGATGCTGGATGGTGATCCGCTGAAGATCGATTCGATTCATCAACAATTGCTGGCTTCACCACTGGGGCCAGCGTTGGAATCGACGTATTCTTTCGTGTCGATGTCAGAGATATCGGAATACGTTCCTTCGCCAGAGCAATATGCTGCGAGGCTGAAGTCGGGGGGTGAAGATCCAAATAGTCCCGCGTTTACAGCGAAGGTAGCTGCATACGAACGAAGACTTCCGATGATGAATGAACAGCGGCTTCGTCCAGAGATTCCTCCCTGGCCTTCGCTCTGTTTTTATCCTATGAACAAGTCGCGTGTGGTCGGTGCGAACTGGTTCGACCTACCCTATTCGCAACGAAACGAATTGATGGCCGAACATGCGCAAAGCGGAATGGCTTTCGCAGGTCGCGTTACACAATTGGTAACGGTAGCTGTGGGGTTGGATGATTGGGAATGGGGTGTCACCTTATGGGCCCGCAATCCTCAGTATCTGAAAGAAATTGTGTACAAGATGCGGTTTGATAAAGCGAGTGCTCGCTATGGGGAATTCGGCGAGTTCTTTGTGGGTTATGTGAGTGACTCCGATTCGATTTTGAAACACTGCGGTATTGTGTAAACTTTTGCAAGGGGTTGGGATCATGGTGCAAGGATGCGCCGGTATCTCGAGCAGTCTCTGGCCAGCCCGGCTGGACGAACATGGAATCAATGCCAACTATTGTCGCGTCGGCAAGTTCCTTTTTGCTCGGTATAAGCTTGGGTTGATAGCTCTACTGGTTTTATTTTCTTCCGGCTGTCATGTTCTAACGCCGCGTCCGATACCCGCAGATCCCTACTTTACTTGCGATGAGCAAGTGCAATCGACCAAGCCGGTGATCGAGCGAGGTCGAGAGATGCCCGTGTTGGATACGATTGGCTGGATCATCGGAATACCCTCCAAGATTATTCTGTGGGATTCGCGTGTCGATCGGCACTGCATCTCGCCGGAAACCGAACAAGTGCTTGTTAAATACATCGAAGACAACGGACTGTATCATGTCAAGTTTCGCTTGAACCAGTATGCTCCCATTCAGGATTGGCATCGTCTTAGGGCCAACAAGAGTGTTGGATGGGGTTGGCGTTATACACTGGGCGTATTGAGTTTAGCGGGCGAAGCGATACTTCCAGGACGAGTGTTTGGGGGAGACCGTTACAATCCTTACACGGCTACCGTGCATCTTTACAGTGATGTTCCAGCTATTGCCTTGCATGAAGCGGCGCATGCCAAAGATTTTTCGCGGCGCAAGTACGCGGGTACATATGCTGCTGTCTATCTAGTGCCCGGAGTCCCGTTGTGGCACGAATCAATCGCAAGTCGAGATGTGGTCGCTTACCTCCAGTATTTGGGTGACCCAGAACTGGAGAAGGAAGGATACCATATCCTTTATCCTGCTTACGGTACTTATGTTGGCAGCGCCGCTGGATCGTTGCTGCCCGACTATGCCAATCCATTGTACATCGGTGGCGTGCTGTGGGGACATGCTGTGGGACGCTGGAACGGCGCTCAGGTCAATCCAGAAACCTATCGCTCCGTCCGCGACGGAACAACAACTACTTTCGAAATCCAACCGCAAGCGAATCAATCTGATCTGCTATCGCCAACGGTCGAACGATAAAATCGCTCAGATCGCAAAGGAAATCGAAGAGCCTATCCGAAACCCCGAAAACCCGAAAACCGCGGCTAACGCCTTCAGTTGATCGTCAGCGCGGTAAACCCAATCAAGTGGCGAATTTATTTTCTTAACTGCCAGTCTAACAGGCTAATGCTTCGGCGATGTTGGGCAGGGGATCCGTGGCTTCTTTTTGAAGTATGCAGGGAGTATCATAGGGGCTTCCTCAGCCACTTTTTCTTCTGTGTAACTGCTATGAGAATCGTCTATCTACTACGGTTGAGCTTGCCTTGCCTCTCTCATCTTTCGATCTGTTGGACACTGGCGATGTTTGCCTCTTTATTGATGGCACAAGAGAAAGCGAGCCTGCGCGATTGGGCTGATGAGCGACTTGCTTATCGCGAGGGCATAGAACTTTGGTTGGATCTGGAGAAGCAGGGGGAAGCTTGGAGGGCCGCTCATCACAAACCACTCATCATGGGTCAGCCTATCGATGTCATCTATGATGCCTCGGGCTGGAATCGCGATGCTCGACAGGATAACGAGTCGTCATTGCCGCGAATAGAAAACTTCGCTGGCAAGCGCGTACTTCACTTCGATGGCGTTGATGATTTCTTGCGAGCCAATATTCAGCAATCCTACAATGAGCTGACGATTTTGGCTGTCGTATCTGCCAACAAGAATCTTGGAATGTATCGCTCCATCTTTTCTGCGGCGAAGCATTCGCATAATGATTATGTGACGGGAACGAATATCGATCTTGGGCCACTTCCTACCGCATCATGGGAAACGCTCAACATTGAAGGTGCCGGATTCCCGGGAGCAAACGATTTCACTGAGGGGAAATTCCCGTTCGAAAAATTTCATTTGATCGAACTAAGAATCTCGAAAGAAGATATTCGAGTGTGGATAGATGGCAGCGAGCAGAAGAGCCGCGCTCGACGTGACGATCGGATGATTTGGGATTCGCTCTGGTTTGGTTGTCGATACTATTCAAACGATGCTAAGCCGTCTCGGGTGAGTGGGTTTTGGGATGGCTCGATCGCCGAGCTCATTGTGTATGGCCGAGCGCTGGATGAGGTTTCGCAGAAAGAAGTTCGCGAATATCTATTGAGCAAGCATCGGCCGCTCTTCACGGGCATCAAAGAAGAGTTGTCGATGCATCCTTTGGAAATGTTGCCGAAGACCCCTGATGTTCAAATGCTTGTACCCGGGTTTCGTGTTCGCAAACTCCCTTTACAGCTCACCAACATCAATAATCTACGGTATCGTGACGACGGCAAGCTAATTGCGTTGGCGTACAATGGAAACGTTTTCGTACTGAGCGACACAGATGGTGATGGTTTGGAGGATACCGCGCAGCTTTTTTGGGAAAACAAAGGTCGGTTGCGTGGGCCACTGGGCATGCATGTGGCAACGCGCGACTATTCCCGCGGCGCTGGTGTCATCGTTGCATCAAAAGGAAAGGTTTCTTTTCTCCATGATCGCAATCGAGACGATGTCGCCGATGAAGAGCAAGTGATCGCCAGCGGATGGAAGGAGATAACGCAAAATGTCGATGCGTTAGGAGTAGCGGTTGGTCCCGATGAGTCTATTTATTTTGGGTTGGGGACGACCAATTATGCGAACGGTTATTTGCTGGACAACAAAGGTAACGCAAATTTCGATTTAGCGAGTGAGCGCGGAAATATTTTGCGAATCTCGCCCGATTGGAAGAGTCGTGAGTCTATTTGCAAGGGCGTTCGCTTTCCCGTTGCCTTAGATTTTAATCGCGATGGGGAACTATTTGCTACGGATCAAGAGGGAGCAACTTGGTTGAGCAACGGCAATCCATTTGATGAATTGCTGCATATTCAACGCGATAAGTATTATGGCTTTCCACCCTATCATCCAAAGCATTTGCCAAACGTGGTCGATGAGCCGAGCGTGTTTGATTACGGGCCACAACACCAGTCGACGTGCGGATTATTTTTCAATCGTTCGATTGGAGGAGGCCCGACATTTGGGCCGGAGTATTGGCGGTATTCTGCCTTCGTATGTGGTGAATCACGCGGTAAGATTTTTCGCACCGACTTGGAACGTACACCCACGGGTTATGTGGCCACCAATTCGGTAATTGCTTGTTTAAATCAGCTTGCCGTGGATTGCTGTGTCACGCCCAGAGGGGGCTTGTTGGTCGCATGCCATAGCGGCCCGCCGGATTGGGGAACAGGTCCTGAAGGTCCAGGCTCAATCTATGTGATTGAATATGTAGAGCCGCATTTGCCTCAACCGGTGTGGCAGTGGTGTAGTGGGCCGAACGAGTTGAGCATCGCGTTTGATCGGGAATTGAGCGACGGTTACCTCGGACAGTTGAGTCAATCGATTCGGCTGGAAAGTGGTCGTTACAATGCTGCCGGTGATCGATTCGAAACTCTTGCGCCACCTTATAGCGTTGTGCAGATGCAGCGAGAAAGCTTGCGCCGCGATCTGCCGCTGCGAGGAATCTCCCTGACGCCAAATCGACGCACCATAAAACTGGTTACCGAGCAGTTGAGTTTTAGTGAGCGTGTATCCATTCTCTCGCCCTCGATGATTGTTCAGAGACAGCCTGTGTTGCATGAGATCGAGCAAGTTGCTGGGATGGATCTTGTTTGCGATATGAGAGGTGTCGTGGCAACGTGGAGCGACGCGAGTGGTGTGGAACAGCGAAAGATTCTTTTGCCGCACATCGAATCCAAGCTATATCGGGAATGGACACGCGGGAGCGCTGAGCATGAGCATTTTTTGGCTGGATTACGTGAATCTGGGCGTTTAAAGCTTGCTTGCAAGATTGATACAACTCATTTGCTGCAGCCGCGCGTACAGGAAGGTGCCAAGTTGGATTACACCCCAGAGATAGAGAAAGGTGCACTGCATTTGAGTGCTGCGGCGAATACGAAGATTGAAAAAGTTTTCTGGAATGGCATCGAAACTGTGATCGATTCGGGAAAAGTTTCTATCGATCTGTTGCCCACTGAATCGCCACATCTTTTAGAGATCGAATTGAAGACTGGCCCGGACATATCGAACGAATTGAGTTTGTCTTTTACAACGGATCGCGATAACATTCCGCGGAGTTTGGCTGTCCAGCGTTTGCGACCGACGTTTCTTTCGGATCGACAGATGGAGGCAAACGAGGAAGCGATTGCCGTTGTCGAGGATTGGGATTCGAACATTTTGCCAGGGGCATGGCTGCGAGGGCGAGAAATTTACTATGGCGTCGGGCTTTGTTCTCGATGTCACACGCTACGTGGTATGCTAGGTGGTGGGGTTGGGCCAGATTTGACGAACCTTGCCTTTAAGGATGATGCCAGTATCTTGCGAGATATTCGGCAACCCAGTGCAACGTTGAATCCAGATCATTTGACGATGTTGGTCCGATTGCTGGATGGGGAAGTGGTGACTGGCGTTCCTCTGGCGAATGAAAACAAAAGTACTTTGTTGCTTGGTTTGGTCGACGGGGCACGGCGCGAGTTGCCTCGTGACGAGATCGATGAGATAAAGTCGTCGTCGGTTTCCTTGATGCCTACGGGCCTAGTCGATACGCTCACCGCAGAAGAATTATTTGATTTGCTGCTCTTTCTCAAACGCAATCCGCTGGAACCTACCGAAGTGTTTCGCGATGATCAACCTTCGTATCGAAGTTGGAGTGATTTTCAAGCGTTGCCGGTTGCATCCCAGGCATTTAAAAATACGGCGCTGGCCAAGCCGATGCATATCGTGCTGTGCGATGGACCGAAAGATCATGGACAAGACGAGCACGATTATCCGCAATGGAAAATTCGCTGGTTGCGGCTGTTGGGTTTGGTTAAAGATGTAACTGTTGGTGAAGCCAGCGAGTGGCCAAGTCAGGAACAATGGGAAACAGCCGATTTGATTGTTTTCTATTCGGCCAATCCGCAATGGAAAAAAGAGAAAGCCGAGGATCTCGATCGTTTCCTTGAAAGAGGAGGCGGATTAGTTTTCATGCATTTTGCGGTGAATGGTCAACAGGATGTTGACCCATTGGCCCTGCGAATCGGTTTAGCCTGCGACACAAAAACGTTGAAATTTCGTCATGGTCCGATATCGCTCAAATTATCCGCCGATCATCCATTGACGCAGGGATTGCCGACACTGGAACTGGTAGATGAATCGTATTGGAAGATGCTAGGCGATCCGTCGCATATTCAATGCGTCGCGTCGGGCGAAGAAGAAAACGCTGCTCAGCCGCTGATTTGGACAGTGCAACGCGGGAAGGGGAGAGTGTTTGTCAGCATCATGGGGCATTACTCATGGACGTTGGATGACCCGCTGTATCGTATTTTGCTCTTGCGGGGCATGATGTGGGCAGGACATCAACCGGCCGACGCTCTACTTCCTTTGGCGACTGTTGGGGCGAGAATTCGCGAAAAACCATAATTATTTGGTTCCGTTTGGCAATTATTTTGATTCAAAAACGAATTCATTCTTGAACATTTAATCGGAGTTTTCAAACTGCTGGTGAAAGGTACAAGAAATGAACTACGAATATGAGGTAGCGGGCGTTATGGAACCAGGTTCTGCGGGTAATGTGATAGCCGCGTTATGTAGTTTCTTTTTTCCTGGCCTGGGGCAGTTGGTTCAGGGGCGACCGGTCAAAGCGTTGGTTCATTTTGTATTAGCCATTTTGCTATGGTTCGTTTTTCTGGGCTGGATTATCCATATCTGGTCGACGCTAGAGGCGGCTTGGTATTCGCGGCGTTAGTTCAAGGTGGAGTTTGATAGGGGCGGCGGCCCGTCTGAACTCTATCTCATTAGACAATAGCTCATTAGACAATAGCTCAGCAAATAA
>JBIKMB010000324.1:0-5306 GCA_044359485.1 Pirellulaceae bacterium
GAACTATTTTTCTTGTACCGTAATTCTCGAACCGTATTTCTTAAACGTTCTTGAACAGTACATTTTTAGTCGTGTCTTTCGAAGTTGCCCCTCATTAAGAGGCACCTTTCAAGAAGAACAACCACCTGCGAACGGACCACCTTCGGATCCGCTGCAACCTCATCTTACCACAACCAGCCGACGTATATCCGGGACGACTTTGGACGAACGATCTAACGCTGTGCGAAAGACCTAAATCACCCATTCACTTTATGCAGTCACAACCACCAACAGCTTCAACCACTCAACCAGCTTTTTCAACTAAGAGATACCCAGCCAAGAGAACAAGCCTTGCCAGATAGCATCAAAGGTAAAGAGTATGATCGTCAGGAAGAAGATGCAAAATATAACCACAATCGAAGCCCTGACAAGCTCAGTCCGAGTCGGCCAGGAAACTTTATTAACCTCTTGCTCCACCGAAATCAAAAAATCAGCAAATCTTGGCCAGTTTACCAATCGATACCCAAACCAACCGCCCGCCGCCAGCAGGGCAGCAGCCACGAGGTAGCCGATGTAGCCGGTACCTTCCAAATTCAATTGATGAAATCGCCAAATCCCCACTGCTACAGCCACCCATACGGCCAAGCAGGTCAATTGGCGAACCATTTTGCCTTGATTGCGTTTGTAAAGCTCACCAGAAAACATTTCGGTGATCAGTTTTCTGGAGGATATCCCCGCATCACTGGACATTAGTGACTCTATTTCTGCTAAGATCCCAGGAAACCTATTAGCCAATTACTCTGTCGAGAGCAGGGGCGGCGGGAATCGAACTCGCAACCTTTGGTTTTGGAGACCAACGCTCTGCCAATTGAGCTACACCCCTAAAAAACAGCCGCTTTTTCAAGCGGCCGCTTTATCTATTTCTTATCCACCAAGGGAGCCAATACCCCTCCCTGCGGTGAATCACTGCCAACTACTCAATAATCTTGGTTACCACACCGGAACCAACCGTTTTGCCACCTTCACGAATAGCGAAGCGAACACCTTCGTCCATCGCGATCGGCTTCTGCAATTCGACCTTCAACTTCACGTTATCACCCGGCATGCACATTTCGGCACCAACCAAACTGGCCGAACCGGTAACGTCGGTCGTACGGAAATAGAACTGAGGACGATACCCACTGAAGAACGGAGTATGTCGGCCACCTTCCTCTTTGCTCAAGCAGTACACTTCACACTCAAATACTTTGTGCGGCGTGATACTGTTGGGCTTAGCCAAAACCTGGCCTCGCTCAATATCTTCACGCTTCAGACCGCGAAGCAACAAACCAACGTTGTCACCTGCACGACCCGAATCCAACTGCTTGCGGAACATTTCAACACCCGTGCAGGTGGTCTTGGAGGACTTGTCCTTCAAGCCGATGATTTCAACTTCATCACCAACCTTAATGATCCCGCGCTCCACACGACCCGTGGCTACCGTACCACGACCTTCAATGCTGAACACGTCTTCCACAGCCATCAAGAACGGCTTTTCTTCATCGCGAACAGGCATTGGAATATATGCATCAACTGCTTCCAACAACTTCGAGATGCATTTGCTCTTTTCAGGATCTGCAGGACTATCGTAAGCAGCACGTGCATTGCCGCGCACGATTGGCACATCGTCGCCAGGGAAATCGTACTTGCTGAGCAATTCGCGAATTTCCAACTCGACCAACTCAAGTAGCTCTTCGTCATCTACTAAGTCAACTTTGTTGAGGAACACAACCAAAGCGGGCACACCCACCTGGCGAGCCAAAAGAACGTGTTCCTTGGTCTGTGGCATCGGGCCGTCAGCAGCGCTAACAACCAAAATTGCGCCGTCCATCTGAGCCGCACCAGTGATCATGTTCTTGATAAAGTCAGCGTGACCAGGGCAGTCGATGTGAGCATAGTGCCGTGTCTCGGTCTCATACTCAACGTGCGAAACAGCAATGGTAACAGTCTTCGTTTCGTCACGGACTGTACCACCCTTCGCGATATCTGCATATGACTTGAATTGGGCCAAGCCCTTTGCAGCCTGAACAGCTACCAAGGCGCCGGTGGTGGTGGTCTTACCATGGTCAATGTGACCAATCGTACCTACGTTAACGTGGGGTTTTGTACGCTGAAAAACGTCCTTTGCCATTTCTAAATCTACCTACTCATCAAAGTGTCTGCACGACCGATCGTGAGGCTAAACCGATAGCCCATCTCAGGTCGGATGTCCGACGACAAAAAACTATGACTATCTACGAATCCACAATTCGACGAATCCCAGGCCCGTGACGCCCTTCCCAGGCGAGAGCTGCTGATGGGACTTGAACCCATGACCTCTTCCTTACCAAGGAAGTGCTCTACCGACTGAGCTACAGCAGCCTTCACAAAGCGGGTGAAGGGAATCGAACCCTCGTCTTCAGCTTGGAAGGCTGTTGCTCTACCATTGAGCTACACCCGCACATGGAGGCGTGCCATTGTAAGCGTTACCTCCGGATTCCCGCTACCACAGATAAGCTGTCGATCTCACCATTACGCAAAATACAACCGCTACATCCATCGTCTCGAGTCACCAGTCCTACCCAGGCAAAGGTGCCTAGGCCAGTTCATCGTCAGTGGGAAGTGTAGGATTCGAACCTACGTAGGCAAAGCCAACGGATTTACAGTCCGTCCCCTTTAACCGCTCGGGCAACTTCCCTCCCTAAACCCTATCGTTAAAAACATGCCTCGGTAGACATGCTTTCAATTCCACATCCTATCAACCTGTGCTTATTTAGCTGCGCCCTACCGCCGCGCTCGTAAACCGTTTCGAAAAGTCGAGCCCCAAACCGCTACCACCGCAGGAATCAATCTCGGCACCACCTGCCTTACAAGTTTTGCCCGAATTAATCGCCCTACACCGACTCGCCTCAATCTGCAAATCCAGCTACTTCAACTCTCATCGCGCCGCCTGCACCCTCAATCCACCCCTAAGGTCCGATGGATTGAATGTTCGAATTGTCTTTTTACTGAAGAGATGAATTCTCGAAAAGCCATTCCATCCCTTCCAGCCAAACTTTCGCAGGTTTTCATAACAAACTGTTTCTCGACGGCGACCTGGCCATTCGAACTGGCACCACCACCGCAAACGCTTCAGCTTGAAACTTTCCTGTCCCAACCAAACGATCCTAAAACCTCTCTCACCCAGGCAACGCCCCTCGACTGGCAAGCTTTTCGCCACCACTCAAGCAATCGCCTCGACTCAAGCAAACACTCTGGCCACTGCAGCCTAAGCTAATCTCCAGCCAATCCGGCCGGGACTACCCTGACGCCGAGCTGGCCCAGTGGCAAATTTCACTTATCGGAAATCACAGCCCAAAATTGGATTGTATTTTCTGGCTCGGCACCTGAGCGCCATCACCAAACTCACAAGTCGCCCAGCACAACCAGGCTACCCAAACCACCAAGGTGCCTCAATTACCCAATCATCATCATCTACATCAGCCATCTAGCAGCAAATGCTCTGGAAAATATCACTCCAGCCCTTGTTGCCCACGACCGCGCCAACTCAATGCCGCAAACCGAAAAACTAAAACCCGCGCCGCCGCACCCCGGATAGTCGCACAACATATCCTTCCGACATACCCGCATATCCTTCCGACATACCCGCATATCCTTCCGACATATCCGCCCGATGAAATTCCAACATTTCCTGGGGCAAACCAACTCTGGATCGCGAAGTGCTCTATTGGCCGTTAACCAAGGTTTATCAACCAATGGCTGTTAACCAGTAGCCTCCCACGCTTGATCATCCACCATCAAACTCTCGAGATTTGATTTCTTGGGATTGAATCACCGCTGAGGTTCCATCGCACAAGCGCAATCATGATCTCATTAGAGCCGGCGAAGGGACTTGAACCCCCGACCAGCTGATTACAAATCAGCTGCTCTACCAACTGAGCTACGCCGGCCTGTTCGGGTTGGCCTCTCCGGGTAGGAAAGGGCTAAGTGTACAGCCCACGCTAGAACTGACAAGATGAATTTGACCCTGTCTAGGACTGGAATATCAACGCCGTGGTTCGATAAAACGGCCAATTCGCGAATCGATCCTGCTCTACCACTCACAAAACCCCCCTATAAGACGTAATACGAGCGCGTTTTTCGGAGAATTCCAACCGTTTTCGGCCCGTGAAAATCGATATTCCAGGGGCGACAATCTCGATAAAGCGTTACACCACATGGACTTATGACATTAAATTTACTGCGCAGCGAACGCGAGCTCGCCCAAAGAACCCCAGCCTTTCGTCTTGACACTAAACCCCAGTTTCGCCCACACTCCCGTTTCACCACGGTAATGGCAGGAGGCCATGAAGACTTTTCTCCAATTCGTCTCGCGAAGGAGTGCGACACTGAATGAGTAACTCGCAACCCGAGTGGAGCTGGCTCCCCTCGCGAATTTTTATCGATTGCAGCTACACGGCGACATCCGGACGTAATTCCGGAATAGAACGTGTCGTCCGCTCGTTGCAACGTGAAATGAGTACTCAAGTCGCTCACTACAATCAGTTCTGTGGTAAGTCGTCATGCTACGACGAAGCCCTCATCCATACCTCTAAACCCACTAGCCGGGCAGAGACTCACAGTTCGATTCAAAATGTGATCGCTACTGGCGGTCAATTTGTGGCGCTTGGCGAGCGTGAAGAGCGCTGGCTCGATCGACCAGCAGCTTTTCGCGCAAATGTTCTGCGTTGTCTTCCAAGCTATTACCGGACCTGTGCCACGGAGCTGTGCCGCATGTCCGCTTCGCCGCGACTCAAAAAATGGTTTCTCCCACAAGCGGGCCACCTTGGTGCCTTCAAATTACCTCACAACGTTTTGGATCGAGCGACGCGCGGATTGATTTATTTTCGCGGCCAGCATGTGCGGCCCCAAGCCGGGGACTTAATGGTGCTGCCCGATGCCTACTGGGGAAAAAACACTGTCTGGCAAGCGGCAGCCAAAGCGCGAGCCTGCGGAGCCAAAACGGCAATCGTGGTTTACGACTTGATCCCATTAACGCACAAACAGTTCGTCGGTGAGAAGCGACATGCCAACTTCAAAAAGTATTTGCGAGCCGTTGTGACACACGCCGACTTGATCCTCGCCATCTCCGAAACCGTTCGCAAACAAATCGAGGAATTGCTTCCTGAATATTCCAGGGAAGTTCCTCATCCGGTCACCGTTCGCTCCTTTACCTTGGGCGCCGAATTCCGCGATGAAAACGGCCCTATTCGCCGTGACGTCCAGGAACTCTTTCAGTCCAATTCCGAACGTAATCCATTTCTTATGGT
>JBIKMB010000325.1:0-5302 GCA_044359485.1 Pirellulaceae bacterium
GCCAAAACACGCATACAATTTGATACGAATATCGGGTAAAGGATAAAGTGATGGACTATCCAGTGATATTTCCGCTTTGTGTACAACTTTCGCGAACCAGTGCTGCCACGGCACGTGAGATTTTGGAGCGCGAGGGATTCCGGCGGCAGCAGAGTTCAAGTACGACGGAGATTTGGTTGAGGTTAGCCGGTCGCGGTTATGCGATTGTGCGAATCGATCCGGCTGGTCATGTTGCTCGGCAAAAGCCGGGCGAAGCGGAGCATGCGATCGGTGGTATTTCGGCAGGTGTCCATGGAGGTGTTCCCCACTATCACAAAGAGTGGATTTCGGCAGAGCTTTTACAGTCTTATTTGGTAGGCTATGTTCGCCAAGTCGTTCGCTACAACGATTTCGGTCAACCGGTGACCGAGGCGATGAACGATGGGGTCGCCAAAGCAACGCATATCAAAATATGAGAAGTCCCAGTTCTTTGTTTTGATTCTTCATCGCTGAGAGGAGTATTGTCGCGGCATGGGTGAGCCTTCTGTAGTTACCAGCGGTTTTTAGTGACTTGTACTTCTAGGTGTTCATTTTGCGTTTAGTTTTTCCTTCCGAACTTATTGGCGCAAGCGAAAAGTTGGGTTACGCAAGATCGCTTCGGTTTTTTGATATTTGATTCGCATAGCCATACCGCTCATCGCGTTGGCGCTCCTCACGCGGCTATTCAATGTCACGTCAAACTACCGGTAGCGCAGCCATGGTATGCGTGGTAGCGTATCCCAGCCTGGAGGTTCACCTAGAATGTTGGCTGAGTCGGGTGAACCGAGGCGGTAGGTGGTGTGGCGTTTAGAACGCATAGGGCCATTGATTGCGTCCCCACAGGCCGCCGTCCACGTAGATCGTGTGGCCGCTGATGAAGGTCGCTTTGTCGCTGACCAGAAAAGAGACCAAGTCGGCGACATCTTTTTCTGTACCGGGTCGACCGACCGGGGTGAGATTGGCCCAGGTTTGTCCATACTCGGGACTCTCTTTTTTGGTGCGGTCGTTTTCGATCGCCCCCGGGGCAACACAGTTGACCCGCACCCCGAATTTACCAAACTCGACCGCGCTAACCTTGGTCAACATCTCAATGCCACCTTTGCTGGCACAATAATCCCCGAGGTTAGGAAAAGGTATATGATTGGCTCCCGAGCCAATATTAATAATAATACCCCCCCCTTGCTCCTTCATTCTTCGGCCCGCTTGTTGCGAACAGAGAAAAGTCCCTTTGAGATTGGTTCGTATGGTCCGGTCGAAATCCGTTTCGCTCAGATCTAGCAATGGAGCGAACGTTTGAACTGCCGCATTGTTGACCAAGACGTCGATCCGGCCAGCAATCTGCTGAAGCTGTTCAAACATCCGGCTGACATCGCTGGCCGAGCCGACGTCGCCTTGGAGAGCGACTCCCTGGCTGCCGGCCCCCTCCACCCCTCGCAATGTTTCGGTAGCGGCTTCCAAATGGTCCAGATGATTGACGGCGATACGGAAGCCATCTCGAGCCAGTTGCCATGCGATTTGACGCCCAATTCCAGAGCTGGCACCGGTGATCAGGGCCCAGCGGGATTCGCTACGATCCATTCCTTTATCCTTTTCGTTCGAAATATAACACAACTCGTAATCCGCTTTTGTTGACAACAATGGGGCACTTCAGTCAAGATGTTTCAAAGGTGTATTACCGCCGATTTTTTTACTTTTCTGCTGCGCCCTCAGTTGCCAGGCTCCCTTTTTTTCGAAGGATGGCAATTTTCGAGTCCGCAAACGATATTTTGGCGGTTTGAATCCTAACGTCTCTACGATTGCTCTGGAACCATTGGGCTCTGGAACCACTGGGCTCTGGAACCACTGCCTGCTCTGGAACCATCGCCAGTACCCTGGAACCTTGGAGGTCTATTGGACCTAGTTCCGCCGGATCTGGCACTGGGTTGGGTCGGTGGTCCAGCACCCCTGGGTCCCTTGGATCGCTCGATCGGTCCTTGGGTCCAAAAAGGGAGGCATCGCGGGGGCGGGCGTGATTGGCTGTGTTGAATTTTGTTGACTTGGAGGGATTGCCATATGGATCAACCGATGCGCGAGTATACCGATTTGCTTTTGCATCGCGGGGTCGTCAGCTTGGATCAGCTCAGCGAAGCGACAAGGATGGTCCGCGAATCAAGCAAGTCGATCACCGTCGGTGATTGCCTCGTTCAATTGGGTTACTGTACATCTGATGAAGTAACTCAGGCAATGGCTGAATTCCACAAGATGGAATTTGTCGATCTGGCTTCGATGAAAATACCGGACGAAGTCATTCAGTTGGTCCCCGAGTCGGTGGCCCGCGAACAAAACGTCATCCCCATCTCCGAAGATGGCGATGCGCTGAAGGTGCTCATCAGCGACCCGATGGCCTTCGAAACCATTGAAAAGCTTCGATTTATCCTCAACCGCCGGATCGAGACGGCCCTAGCGCCTCGCCAGAACATCGCGGAAGCCATCAACCGCTACTACGGTCAGGTCGAAGGCGAATCGGCTGACTCGATGATGCAAGAATTCACCGATACTCAGATCGACTTCACGGTGACCGACGAGTCTTCTCGGGGTAACGATGAGGGGGTCGATGACGACAGTGCGCCGATTGTGAAGTTGGTGCATTTGATGATTCAGGAAGCGGTGCAGTTGCGGGCTTCCGATATTCACGTTGAGCCGTTTGAAGACCGGGTTCGCATCCGGTACCGAATCGACGGTATCTTGGTGGAACGCGACAGTCCACCCCGCCGTTTGTTGGGGGCCATTTTGTCTCGTATTAAGATTTTGGCCAAAATGGATATCGCCGAGCGGCGCCGGCCCCAGGACGGTCGAATCAAAGTGACGGTCGGTGAGAAAGAGCTCGACTTGCGCGTGAGCATCATTCCGACTAATCACGGTCAGTCGTCGGTTATGCGTATTCTGGATAAGGATAACATTAAAGTGGGGGTTCGGCAGTTGGGTTTGGCCGAACGCGACTTCAAGAACTTCATGGGTTTGATCAAGCGGCCCAACGGTATTTTGTTGGTGACCGGTCCGACGGGTTCCGGCAAGACGACCACTCTGTATGCTTGCTTGAACGCCTTGAACCGGCCAGACCGAAAAATCATTACTGCCGAGGACCCGGTCGAGTACTACTTGCCGGGTATCAATCAGGTGGAAGTTCGTCACAACATCGGCTTGGACTTTGCCCGCATCATCAAAGCGATGCTCCGTCAGGCTCCCAATATTATTCTTGTTGGCGAGATGCGCGATACCGAGACGGCATCCATGGGCATTCAAGCCTCTTTAACTGGACACTTAGTATTTAGTACACTACATACGAACGATGCGCCCAGTGCTATTACACGTATGGTTGATATGGGTGTGCCGGGGTATCTGGTGGCCAGTTCGGTCAACGGCGTGTTAGCTCAGCGATTAGTGCGTACGATTTGCAAGCGTTGCAAGCAAAAAAACAGTCTCTCAGCGGCGGTGCTGGCCGACGCGGGGATCCCCTCGGAAGTAGCGGCTGTAGCGGAGTTTTCCAAAGGTAAGGGTTGTCCGTATTGCGGCAAGTCGGGGTTCCGCGGACGCATCGGTATTTATGAACTGATGATGGTCAATGGCAAGTTGCGAGAGATGATGTTCCGGGCCAAGAGTTCGATCGAGCTTCGCGACGAAGCGATTCGCCAGGGTATGACGACGCTTTACTGTGACGGGATCCGCAAGGTGATGCGGGGGATTACTACCCTGGAAGAAGTGTATCGTGTTTCCAAGAAGACGGAGATCGAGGACATTGCGTTGAGTCGAGTTTACACGGAATTCGTGGGTACCAAGACCTCCTAAGATCGCCCCTGTTGGGGAGGGCACCACTTGCCCCATTTGGGGTGGGCACGGCAAGCTCAATGTTTTTTAGTCGTTTGTCAGGACAACCATTTATCACGGAGTTGGGACGTAGAGCATGGCAACAATTTTGATCGACAAGCTTCTTCAGGCTGCCGTCAAGGGTGGGGCGAGCGACATTCACATTGTGGTGGGGCAGCCGCCGGTGTTTCGTTTGCACGGTCGCATGCGCAAACTGGAGACCAAGGTGCTGGAGCCGGACGATACGGTTTCGTTGATGAAAAGTATTGCGCCGGAGCGTTGTCAGCGTGAGTTGCAGGAAGCGGGTAGTTCGGACTTTGGTTTTGCCTTTAGCGATTTGGCTCGTTTTCGCGTGTCGATTTTCAAGCAGCGCGGCAACATTTCGATGGTGTTGCGGCAGATCCCCAACGACAAGCTGACGCCCGAGCAGCTCGGTTTGCCGGAGTCGGTGGTAAAGTTGGTTCAGCGGCCTAGAGGCTTATTTCTGGTGACAGGTCCAACCGGTTCTGGAAAAAGTACGACGTTGGCATCGCTGATCAATTATATTAACGAGACGCACGACCATCACATCATCACGATTGAAGACCCGATCGAATTTTATCACGAGCACAAGAAGTCGACGATCAATCAGCGTGAGGTGGGGGTGGATGTTCCGAGTTTTGCGGAAGCGATTCGCCGTGCGTTGCGTCAGGACCCGGACGTGATTCTGGTGGGCGAAATGCGCGACTTGGAAACGATTTCTGCGGCGATCGCGGCGGCAGAAACCGGTCACATCGTGTTCGGTACGTTGCATACCAACAGCGCCCAGGGAACGGTCAACCGTATGATCGACGCGTTTCCTGGTAATTTGCAAGATCAGATTCGAACTCAGTTGAGCACGTCGCTGATCGGCGTGGTCGCTCAGACACTCTTGCCGAAAAACGGTGGTGGTCGTGTTGCCGCTTACGAGGTTTTGGTGGTCACCCCGGGTATCGCCAACTTGATCCGCGAGAACAAAACGTTCCGTATCAATTCGGCCATTCAAACCGGTGCCAAGTTCGGCATGAACTTGATGGATGACGCGCTGTTCAATTTGTGGCGGGATGGGAAGTGCACGGTGGAAGATGTTTTGGCCAAATCGCATCGTCCGGACGATTTGGCGAAACGCATTGTGAATGCTCGCCGCGGCATCATGGAAGATGGGGCTGGGGAAGAGTTTGATCACAATGCACCCGCTTCGGGCGGACATTGAGCGGGTTTGGGCGCGTTGGGCCAGCATGTTTGGGCCAGCCATGTTTGGGCCAGCCATGTTTGGGCCAGAGTGGGTTGGTACAGTGTATTTCGAGTTAGCTTTTCTTTACAAGGTTTTCCCTTATGGCAGTTCGAAAACTGGGTCAGATTTTTGTCGACCTTGGTTTTATCACCGACGATCAGTTGCAGGTGTTGCTGGAAGAGCAGCAGC
>JBIKMB010000326.1:0-5284 GCA_044359485.1 Pirellulaceae bacterium
ATCGATCTTGGGCAGTATCAAGTACGCTGAAAAGATGCTTCTGCACCACTTCAGGGTGCTGGGTGGCCAAGGTTTCCAGCGAACCGAACAATACACCTCTCGCCTTGTAGCTTTCGACCAATTCGGAACGACGAGCAAAGCCATCCACGATCTCCATTCGTCCCGCCAGTTCGATTCCTTCGGTCAACCAGCATGGCAGCGATAGCGTTTCGCTACCACTGGGCTGGGAAGCCGCATCCTGGCTGCCAGCGTTTAGGGGCAGTGGAAAACGATTCAGTTGGAACGCACGCAAATCGCTACGCATCCAATCTTCTTCGTTGCGAGCAGGCCAAGCCATACTCGAAAACTGATTCCAAGCATTGCGACGCTGCTGCTCAACCCAAGGCGTATTGTTGCCGGATTTCAGAAATTGTTCGAATGTGGATACATCAAACGTAGGTACTAAAGTCGAGGACGACATGGAATACACTTCCTTACAATGTTTCTCAAAACGAGCGGTGGTTTAACCGACGGAGCCTTCCATTTGAAGTTGAATCAACCGATTCATTTCGACGGCGTACTCCATAGGCAATTCCTTTACCAGCGGTTCAATGAATCCGTTGACAATCATGGTGCTGGCTTCCGCTTCTGAAAGTCCGCGGCTCATCAAGTAAAAGAGCTGCTCTTCGCCAATTCTCGATACACTTGCCTCATGTCCCACGCTTACGTCCTGTTCAGCGATTTCAATGTAGGGATACGTATCGCTGCGGCTTTGCGGATCAAGAATCAGTGCATCGCATACAACATTGCACTTGCTGTTTTTCGCATTCTTTTCAACACGAACCAAACCGCGATAACTACTTCGTCCACCACCTTTGCTGATCGACTTGCTTATGATTTGCCCGGTCGTATTGGGGGCGGCGTGTACAAGTTTCGCGCCGGCGTCCTG
This sequence comes from Pirellulaceae bacterium, assembly GCA_044359485.1. GTDB lineage: Bacteria > Planctomycetota > Planctomycetia > Pirellulales > Pirellulaceae > JAFLCP01. The sequence goes on from JBIKMB010000326.1 coordinate 929, forward strand.
GTGCTGCCCCTTGCTGGCGAAAGCGATGGACAAAATTTCTCCACGGGCACCTGGTTCAACCATGTAAACGGCAGGATACTTCATGGTCAATTTGCTACCGAGGTTGCCGTCTACCCACTCCATGGTCGCATCCGCGTACGCGACTGCTCGTTTGGTGACCAGATTGTAAATATTATTTGCCCAGTTCTGAATCGTGGTATATCGGCAGCGGCTTCCTCGCTTGCAGATGATTTCCACTACCGCTGAATGCAAGCTCTCGCTGCTGTACATCGGAGCGGTGCAGCCTTCGACGTAATGCACCTTAGCACCTTCATCAACGATGATAAGCGTTCGTTCGAACTGACCCATGTTCTCGGCATTGATGCGGAAATAGGCTTGCAGCGGGAAATCGATTTTGACTCCCTTCGGAACGTAAATAAACGAACCACCCGACCAGACTGCCGAATTGAGTGCTGCGAACTTGTTGTCGGTCGACGGAATAACCGTTCCGAAATACTCGCGCACGAGATCTGGATACTCGCGTATCGCCGAATCGGTATCTGTGAAAATCACTCCCTGCTTGGAGAGTTCTTCTTTGAGAGAACCGTAGACGACTTCGCTTTCAAATTGAGCCTTAACTCCAGCCAGGAATTTCTTTTCCGCTTCTGGGATTCCCAACTTGTCAAACGTATCCTTAATTTCCTGAGGAACTTCGTCCCAAGTACGACCTTGCTTGTCGGTTGGCTTGAGGTAGTAATAGATATCCTGGAAGTCGATCGCAATGTCGCCGCCCCAGTGCGGCATGGGCTTGGAGTTGAATATTTCCAAACCCTTGAGGCGGTATTGCCGCATCCACTCCGGTTCATTCTTCATTTCCGAGATTTGGTTTACGATTTCAGCATCGATTCCTTTTCGGGCTTTGAAGACAGCCTTAGATTCCGTACGGAAGTCATATTTATTTATCTCGCCAATTCCGTTTTCGGCTGGAATAATTGTATCAGTCGCCATTTTCCGGCATTCTCCCTTATGGTTTCCCGCGAGCGGGTATTGTTGATAACGTGAAGGTGTTGTCAGGCGTTGATGTCACGCGGTATTGTCATGCTGTGGCTTCAGCGACTTCTTCTTCGCTCGAACCGAGCATAGCACGATTGGCCTGCTCCGCTTCTGGATACGTTTTTCGGATACGATCGTAGCCTGAAGAGTGCAGTTCGCGAGCTAGTTCGACTCCTCCGGTCTCTACGATGCGACCTCCCAGCATGACGTGTGTAAAGTCAGGTGGATTGTGCTCGAGCAATTTATCGTGGTGGGTGATGATGAGCAGCCCCATCTTTTCGCGACCTATTTCGGCGATACTTTCGCTGGCAAGACGCACAGCATCGGCATCCAAACCGCTATCTGTTTCGTCCAAGATGGCGAACTTGGGTTGAAGCATTGCCAAAGTTAAGATTTCGGCTCGCTTCATTTCACCCCCCGAGAAACCATCGTTGACGTATCGCTTGGCAAACTCGCTATCGATCTTGAGTTGCTGCATTTTTGATTTGAGTTCTTTGCGAAACTCACGCATTGGAATCAGTTCTTCCCCTTCCTTGCGATCAGGGCGTCGGACGTTCGTCGCTGCATGCCGCAAAAAGTCCGCCATCTTCACGCCAGGTATCGCGATAGGACGCTGGAATGCCATGAAGATTCCATGTCGGGCTCGTTCATCGGCTTCCATGGCCAAGACATCTGCGCCGTCCAAAGTGATCGAACCCTCAGTGATTTCATAATTGGGATGTCCCATGATGGCTAGCCCGAGCGTGCTCTTGCCAGAACCGTTGGGTCCCATCAACGCATGGGTTTCACCATGCTTCATTTCCAAGTTCACACCGCGCAATATCGCTTTGCCATCCACAGAGACATGCAGGTTTTCAATTTTCAAAACGTGTGTCATCGTCGATCGCTTTCAATTTTTCCTAATAGGTAATATCTGAAATAAAGGTTTTTTGTGTTTGAACCAATTGGCCTTGCCACGTGCTAAGTGGGTGAAATGGCGATTGGAACCACGCCGGACGAATCCGATGCAGTTTTGAATTGACAGCAGCTGTGTCCATCCAGCCGACAACGAGAAAGTTCCATCGGTTGTCCCATCGCGGCGCTGAGCATCTCCTGCTCCATCTCGCAAAGCTGTCGATTGGAGGGATCTCCGTTGATCAGTTCGGGATACGGGCACGCTTGCACTTCCAAAATAGGAAGTTGACCAGTGGTAACCAGAGTCGCGGGAATCTTTCGATCGCCCAGCACTTTGATTAAGTCAATCATGCGATCCTCAACGGTTTCGCCTTGAATCTCATCCCGATAAGCCTTGCCCATGCGGCTGGAAACTCGCTCTAGTAAAGCCGATTTATCCGCAGAGTTGGGGAGCAGATTCACTTCCTGCCAAAGTGCCAACGCCAGGTCTGCGTAGCTAACACCCGCATACCGCAGCCCAAGGTTGGTAATCGAATATCGGAACGAGGGACGTCCTCGCCCAGCACCCTGCTTTTCTTTGACAATCAACCGAAGTTGTTCCAATCGATCGAGTCGTTGTCGAACGGCGGTGGCGGTAACGTTGAGTTGTTCAATCAGATCCTGGATGGTCAAGCTGCCATGACGGCGCAACAGATCTAACACGGCCTGGTCGATAGGGCGTATCGCTTGGCCTACGCTTTCTTCCGAATTCGCATCATCTTCCGAATTCGAATGATCTTCCGAATTCGAATGATCGTAAATTGGATTGCTGAAATCATGCATTGCCGGGGTCTCGAGAAGATTCTTTTTCTCGAAGCACAAGTTCGCTGCGTCCAACAACGCTACGCTTCCCTCGCTTCCTCTGACGACTCACTGTAGGAGGGATATCTTTTTTTGACAAGTGGCGTTGCGAAAATTCTTGCGGAAAAGATTACGCCCTTCCTGCCTCGTTTGAGCATTATAAGGGAAGTTGTTTCTCTTTATTGAGATAGAGTCTCAGTAAGCTCGTCGCTGCCGAGCCACCGTGGGTGAGTTGGAAACGTCGCCACCGCGGAGATCAGCCGAATCGGGGGGAGCGAGCATGTTTAGGGGGGCGATAAGTTGGGCCAGTGCGCGTGGATGGGTCTTGGGGCGATGGGGGAATATCCCCTTCGGCGCGCAAGAGTATTGCACCATAACAACGATTGAATTGTTCGACAAAGTCCTTTGAGCTTTCTGAAAGGCAAAGTGCACCAACGACCTTATTGGCTTGACGAATCACCCCATTCATTGGGCCGCGATCATAGCTCGACATCGTCTTTGGTGACCTCCATGTATGCTTGGAATGGCTAAGCGTAATCCAAGCCGGTGATATCCTTCACGCGATCTAGATAATTGCCCAGCAAACCACCAATCACATCCCAGCGATCGCGACGTCGAATTTCAATATCCCCTTGTTCGTTGATGCGTATGATCGCATCAGGTGTCACGCCCGCCTGCAAAAGTTCCGACGCAGAGACATCAGGTTCTGTTACTACGGATAACAGAGTGTCGCCGGTCATTTCGATAAATCGCATAATTATGTCCACCCTTAAAAAGACTTCCCTAGATCATACTCCACAACCTGCTGGCTCTAAAGAGATCATTGATGTGGCTGTTGCAGGAATCGTTTCAAAAGTGCAACTCGATCAGCACAAAGCTCCGAAGTCCTGCCCGACTTGCAGGCGGCCCCACGGAAGGCTACTAAATCTGGGTGGATTTTTTGAATGATAAGCGGGACATGTTCGGCCCGCAAGGAGCCTGCCACCGCCAACCCGATACCCAAGGACGTAAGTTGAGCGCGGATCGTTTGCAGTCGTTCCAGAGGCACATGGTCGAAAAGGGTGTTGCCATTTTTGGAAAAAGTGTCGATGAGGATAACTGGCGATTCAATGGCCAGAGCGATTTCTAGCGTGTGGGGCCAGGGCGGAGAGTGAGCAATAAGGTGATCGGCATAATGCACTGTCGCCAAAGTGGCCTGAGGCTGCTGGGACTTCAAGCTCTTCAGTCGCTCTAGCGCGGACGCATGGTTTGGGTAGCCGGAAAGTCCCACTTTTATGAGGGATAACTGCGGAAAGGAGCGGAGAATGGTATTCCATGTTGCATCGGTAAGGTTTTGGAGTTCACCGGCCGCGGTGCTCCAACCCGCAAACGCTGTGGATAGAGACGCAATTTCCGCGAGTTGTTCCAGCGAAGGAGTCCCCAAAGATCCGGCGGAAGGCTCTTTCACATCCAACCAATCACAACCCCCTTGTAAGGCAATTTCAGCTTCCGCAAGGTCGCGAACCGAGATTAAAAGCTTGGGAGGTGAAAAATCAAACGAGGATACGCTCACAAGGAATTCCTGAATTCACGCGCATCGGCGCGCTTGGT
>JBIKMB010000117.1:0-17472 GCA_044359485.1 Pirellulaceae bacterium
TGGCGCGCAATATTCCCGCAATGTTCGTCCAGGAATGAATTCTGCTGCGATAAAGTGCGTCGAGCCGTCAGAGCCAGCATCATGCACGCGAACGATGTTGGGGTGCTTCAGTTTGGCTGCGGCTTTTGCTTCGCGGTAAAACCTGCCAACAGATGCAGCGTCAACGAGAATACCAGCATGAGGAATCTTGATAGCGATCTCACGATCAAGCTGGGGATCAAATGCGACCCATACCTCACCAAAACCGCCCGATCCAAGTGGCCTTAAAAGTTCGTATCTTCCAACGCGTTTTTTGGCCGACGGCTCTAAAACTTCGGTATCTCTGGGTGCAGCAGACGTGGCCGATTCAAGGTAAGCAACTTCTAATTTGCGCATTTCCGCAAGCAACTTGCCTGAAGCTTGCGCGGCATCTTTGCCATGCTTGGTGAGGAATTCCTCAGGGGAAAGCCGCTCCCCTTTTTGAAGAGCCAGCTCATAGCGGTCGCACCACAAGTCCGCTTCCCTAAGAAGATCTAGTGTATGATCAGATTCATCAGCCACCATTTGCTCCCTTTCAAAATTACCCCAATCTGATTGCTCGCTGGTTCTCGTATACGTGCGGTCCAATTCATAAAGCGAGCAGAACAAGAGTATATACAATTGCCGTTTGATAGCGGAAGCCATCACTCACGGGCCTCTCAGCCGTGAGACAGAATAACAGAAGTTGACAGGAGTTTGTCGCGGTTGAGGTTCAGGGTTGAGCCGCTTCAGGCCGCATGATGCGCATCATATGCCGCCGCCGCGTCCAAACGGACACCGACATGCTCATGGAGAACTGAGCTTAGCTGTTCGACCAAAATTTGATTCACAACCATTGGGTCGAAGGTTCTATATGCCCAGTCTTTAATAGCAAAAGGGGAAGTGCCCGCCTCTTGAAATGCGGCAAGATCCGCTGACTCGCCAGAAAGCGAATCGCGGAGAAAAGGTGTGCCCGGTATAACCAGACTCCACATAGGCTCACGATCGCGCACCACCACCGGACAACCGCAAAACTGCGCCTCGATGATGGGTAGGCCAAGACCCTCTTACCAAGATGGAAATATCAGGAGCATAGCGCGACTAAAGATCTCAGCCACCTGCCGCGCGGACGCCTTACCGCCTGCCGACTGGACACGGACTGGTTTGTCTCGCGGACTGCGATCGCTCGGAGTAGCAAAGGCATGCCGAGGCTGGTAAGAATGCCCGTTGCTAGTTAAACGCCAGCGGTATGCAAGCTTTTCTCATACGTTCAACTAACATTACAATCTTGTTGGGCCGCTCCTCGACAGGTAATAGTGCTCAAGGCCATGCTTGAAGTATTGGTGCAAAAGAGGATCAAGCTTCTTAAAAAACTTCAGGGCGGCCTGCTGCAACTCCGACCCTTTGTGTGTAAGAGATCCAAAAACAGCTTTGAAATAGGACTCCATGATAGGTGACTGCTCAGCAAAAAGCGGTGACCGAACAGGCTCCCCCGAGATCAGTAAGCGATTGAGCTCGTCAATAATCGCGCGGTAACGATAGAACTCCGGAAACTGAGACTCGATATCCGTGGTGTCGCCCTCACTGCGCCAATGGTTCGCCTCAAATTGCCTGAATTCCTCCATTCTTTCGATGGCGATGGAATTTTTCAATTCCGAAGGTTGCCTGGCTTGAAAAGCCAAGAGAACTGCATGCCTTAACAGTTGGATATTTGGCATGCTTTGATCGCTGGCTAGAGCGCATTCCTCTTGCGCAACGTCGAGTGCATCTACAAAGTATTGAGCGCCGCGAAGGATTAAGGTGCCATAGATAACACCAGCCCCAATTTCGGGACTGTTCTCAATAAGCATGTGTAAATAGCCCGCGCGACATTCTGGAATTATTGCGCCGACGAACTGGGGGTCTATTGAGAGGCCTTCTCTTTTCACAACAGCAAGAAATATTTCATCCAGATCACCAATGACATCCTTAACGAGTGTGTACTTATCTACCTGTCTCAAGGTTTTCGCTCCTATTCACATACGATGCGCCATGTATATTTTACTCTAACTTTAATCCAGGGCATCTCCGGTCGCTGCTCCGCCGCGCGACCTCCGTGCCTGCGACCGCCTGGCAACGCTTACTTGTCTTGTCTCGGCTCCGCCTGCTTGGGAATTTCCGGGGAACTCAGGGCTACTCGGAAGCCGTAGTCGGTATTGCACCGCGTCGACGGTTCGTCCCAGTACCGGAACGCCGACCGACAAACCGCGGCCTGGTAGCCCCAACTGCCGCCACGGAGCACACGGCCCAAACCCTCGTGTGGTCCAGCGGGATCACGGACCGCTCCCTTGGGGTAATCACCATACCAGTCGCTGCACCACTCCCACACGTTACCGTGCATGTCGTACAGTCCCCATGAACTCGGTTTTAGTTCACCCACAGGATGTGTTTGGTGATGACTATTGGCGTCAAACCAGCCGTGTTCCGATAAAGACTCTGCTTCGTCCCCAAAAGAGAATGCAGTCTTGCTACCAGCCCGACTCGCATATTCCCATTCCGCTTCGGTGGGCAATCGATAGACGCGGCCCGCTTTTTTCTCCTCTGGCAAGTCCGAAAGCTTCCTGCAGAATTCCGCAGCGTCATTCCACGAAACACTCTCGACGGGATGATTGGTACTGTCACCTTGGACTTCATCACCCTGAAATTCGCTCCGGTTGTAACCCATGACTTTTTGGTACTGCGCCTGAGTGACTTCTGTCACACCCAGATAAAAGTCTTTGCTCAGCGTTACCTCACGTTGCAATTCAACTGAATCACGTCCCTCCTCGCTCTCCGGCGAACCCATCGTAAACGTTCCCTTTGGGATCAGCACCAGCTTCATCCCGATGCTGTTGGTGATCCCTTTACCGGCCTGGGCCGTGACGAGTATCAAACGTGATTGCATCGCTTTCTTCTCCGCTGGAGTTCAGTAAACGTCCGACACCGCAAGAGGGGCTTTTCTCATGCGAGGGAAGCCGTCAGCCTACCCCAATTGTGGGAGAACATCAACCAGGAAAACAGTACCTGGAACTGGGCCAAGCGTTCACTCCCCGATCGCCATTTCGCAACTTTTTTTCGGGGTTCGAGCCCAACCCTCATGGTTGTTTCCGGAAGATCGAGAGCAACCGGTTCGGAACTAAAACTCGCGCCGCGACCTTCGAGTCTTCGCGAACCCTTGGAAATCCAGAGCTTTAATGCAAAAAGCCGAGAGCGTTCACTCTCGGCTTTCTGTGTTAACTGGTTAACAGGCTCTTTCCGAGCCAAAAATCTTAGATTCCTGTCCGAAACTCTCCTCGAACAAACCCAAGACTCTCACGCTTTGAAATGCGAAAAACACTAGAAAAACGGGCTTTTCAGTTTTTGCTTGTCGATACAGCCCAATGGATGTTCCCCTTGTCGATCTATCGATCGGAACAGAGTTGTTAACCAGCAGCGAGTTAGTTTTTGGCACGCTCAGTCGTGACCCGTGGGTCGACGTGGCGCGTCTCTAAAAACCTCTACTTTCAACTTTCTACAACCCACTCCCTGGCCGCCCAGCGACTCTACCTGTTCGTGATCTCACTTTTCAGAAATATCCTGTCCCGCTTGAAGGCTGTTGGCTTGCTTTCTTTAGCTCTTAGGGTTTAGAATCTGTTTGTACTTGTTATTATCTACCGACAAAATGCAAATGGTAAACCACAAGAAAGATAAGATCCTTCAGCTTTTCAAGCGAATGGAAATCCTGCGACCCCGTGATCTTGTCGCGATAGGCATTTCGGGGTCCTACCTGAATGTGCTTGCCAGCCAAGGGGTTCTTCAGCGGCAAAGCAGAGGGCTATACACCCTTCCTGATTCACGGCCCAGTGAGTTTCGCTCCATCGTTGAGGCCTGCAAACTCTCCCCTAACTCAACGGTTTGTTTGCTAAGCGCACTTCGTATTCACGATCTGACAACTCAATCGCCACATGAAGTGTGGCTGGCAATCGGACAGAAGGATCGTAAACCGCAGATTGCGTACCCACCGATTCGAGTCGTTCGGTTCTCAGTGGCATCAAGACAATTCGGTGTTGAGAAACGTAAAATCGAAGGGGTGCCGATCCATGTTTACTCTGCGGCCAAGACGGTTGCTGACTGTTTCAAATTTCGGAATAAAATCGGGCTCGATGTGGCCATTGAAGCGCTGCGTGATTGTCGAGAATCAAAAAAGGCGACCGTCGATGAAATTTGGAAAGCGGCCAAGGTTTGTCGAATGGCCAATGTAATTAGGCCATATCTGGAAGCGACATCATGACTGGTAAACAGCCTTGGGACATCGCAGCATCTGTACGAGCAAGGTTGATGACTGTCGCCAAGTTTAACAACGAGGCGTTTGATTTAGTGCTAGTTCGATTCGCGATCGAACGATTGCTGTATCGACTTTCGCGGTCTCCATACCGTGAGCAATTCGTGGTCAAGGGGGCGATGATGTTCCAGGTTTGGAGCAAGCTCAGCCACCGGCCAACTCGGGATTTAGACTTACTGGGAACTGGAGAACCTACCATTGAACGGATGATAGGTGTCTTTCGAGATCTATGCACCCAAGAGCCGAAGGACGACGGCATTGTCTTTATGGCCGATACGATTGCCGCTTCCAAGATCAAGGAAGACCAATTGTATGAAGGCATTCGAATGCGATTCGATGCCAAGCTTGGTAGTGCTCGCATTCCTATCCAAGTCGACATCGGGTTTGGTGATGCTATTACGCCAAATTCCGTTCTCACTGACTTCCCAACCGTACTTGATTTGCCAGCTCCGAAACTACAATCCTATCCGCGAGAAACCGTCGTTGCCGAAAAGTTTCAAGCGATGGTAATGCTCGGGATCGCCAATAGTCGAATGAAGGACTTTTTTGACCTTTTTATCCTTTGTACAGAATTTGATTTCGACGGAGAAGTGATCTGCCAAGCAATCAAAGCAACCTTCGATCGTCGTAAGACAGCGATCCCAAATTCATGCCCACTTGCGCTGACGGCTGAGTTCTCTGAGGATAAGCAAAAATTGACCCAGTGGATCGCATTTTTACGTAAGTCCAATCTAGACGGTAGGAACTTGGATCTGACTCAAGTCACAATTCGCCTTGCGGACTTCTTGATGCCTCCGGCTATTGCGGCACTTCAAGGTATTGCATTTAGCAGATTTTGGCAGGCAAGCGTCGGTTGGGTTGAAAAGTGATTACGCATTGTCCTTTATATAGGATTTGTATCAGATAAATTTGATTGACATCCATTCCGAAAGTATCGCCTCCAATTTCATCGCTCCAAAACGCAAACAGAACTGCTACGACCATCGCCTCATGGACGCAGTGTTTCATCTAGGTCAGGCAACAACTGCACGGTATCTGGACATCCCACGCTCGACAATCCATGGTTGGAAAAAAGCTCGAACTAAACCGGTCGTAACGCTCGTAGCCCCCAATTCCTACGTCGAAGAATTGGAGAGACGAGTGCACGTGCTCGAGCGACGCACGGCAAGGTTGCGAGCGCTGCTCCGATTGTGCATTGTCTTGCTTCGACTTTCGGGATTTTCGCTTGTAAGCCGACGACTCCCTAACGGGGATGACAAGCAAAAGCTACTCCGCTCGATCGATCATGCAGGCCGATTCGTTCGGTTACCTCGATTGCTTCAGTGGATCGGGATCTCTTCGGCGCGATACTACGACTGGAAGAACTCGCAGGAGTGCGGGCTGACCGACGCGTCGTCGTGTCCCAAATCCACACCTGGGCAAATGACCTCAAAGGAGTTGTCTGATATGAGGCTAATGCTGGAGTCCGAGGACTATCGACACCTAAGTATAGGATCAATCGTTCGCCTAGCCTCTCGTTTGGGCAAAGTCCATGCTTGCTCTTCGACTTGGTATCGTGCGATACAAAGTGGAAACTGGGTGCGTTCTCGAAAACGCATCTATCCACCTAAACCGCGAGTCGGACTGCGAGCAGCAAAACCGAATGAGTATTGGCATGTTGACACAACGATTGTTCGGCTGGTCGATGGGAGTCGCGTCTACTTACAGGCAGTTCTTGATAATTTCTCGCGCCGTATACTATCTTGGCAACTCAGCGAGAGATTCGATACGACAGTCACAGCAGCGATCTTGCAGGAAGCAGCAAAAGCACTTCCCAAAAATACAGTTCCATCGGCGGTGATGGACTCGGGAGTTGAGAATTTGAATACCAAGGTAAACGAGCTTGTTTCAGACGGCACGATCAAACGGGTGCTTGCGCAGGTTGATATCGCGCAATCGAACAGCATGATCGAAGCCTGGTGGCGTCAGCTCAAGCATCAGTGGTTGTACTTGAACGAACTCGATAGTGCGACTTCGGTGCGCAAGCTAGTTGGCTTCTATGTTGAGCAACACAACACGGTTGTGCCCCATTTTGCCTTCCAAGTTCAAACGCCCGACGAGATGTACTTTGGTACCGGAGCGAGTGTTCCGGCCACGCTGAAAGAGAAGCGAGTTGAGGCCAGAGCGGTTAGACTAGCACACAACCGCGCGGTGACTTGTGCGAGATGCAAAGTCGAGGATCCCAAGCCAGCGATGGTGACGATTGGAAGCAACACCAGTTAACCCAGCAGCATCGGTGTCATGAGTCCATCAAAAGCGACGACCGAGCGATCCACTGGTTCGATGGATGTCTGAATGTATGGAGTGAAGTCTGAGATTGACCAACAAAACGCGAAGTCGAAGCGATGCAAATCTGATTGTTGTCCTGAATCGCCCTAAGATTACCCCGGATTCCTGGCCAATTGCCCAGGAACGCCAATGCGTGAATCAATCAGCCTAATAGCGCCGAGTTCTCGAACGCTTCTTTCCAGAATGTCCTGCAGCGCCGGAAGGAATCTTTGCTCGACGAGGCAACCGAAGAGGAAAAAACCCAGCTCGTTCGACATTATGTGGAAGTAATCGAGATACACCCGTCAGACAGTAAGGGCGAAGCCGGGACCTACGTTATGAAGCTTTTTCCGGAGGTTTGTACAGACTGGCGTATTGGGTGGAGCGATCAGTACCTGAACGCGCTGATTTGCGACGAGCGCAGGCTTCCCGAAACAAAAAACGGCGATGCAGCCCCTGAGGACAGTATCGCCGATTTGTTAACCGAACCCCGTCTGGTGTGTATAAGTGACGGGAAAGCTCCCCTTCCTTGATGCGTACACAACTTTCTTCCGCTCACCGCCGCTAGATTTCAGAATACAAATCAATAGCTTGAAGGAAGGTTCTGAAGCGGCGTAAGAGCTCAAAATCGGCCTCGTTCGTCCGCGACATAACAGAAAACTGAGCTTGTCTCTCCCGGAGCCGCAGGATGCCGGCAGCCAGGATCGCTGCGACATCGACGAGTTGTTGCTCGTCGGGCGTGCGCGCAGTTTCAGCGCAGTTGGTCATCGTGAAAAACTCAGCAAGAGAATGGCAAACGGTTGTGGCCCAGTGTTTGTTGCTGAAGTAGGTTTGTGGCCGAGCTTGGCCCTATTGTTTACCTACCGGGAGGAGGTTCGAGTTGGCGAACCGAATTGCCGGAATCTGGCTAGGCCTACTCGAATTAAAATAAACTGCATCAACGCTGGTTCGAATATGTCTTCAGTTGCCACGAACGATCAACCTATTCAATTTCGCCGACTTTTTTGTCTTCCAATGGAGTACAAACGGCGAACAGTTAGGACTTCGTAGGATGGTCGACGATTCTCCGTCATCAAGCGAGGTCTTGGATATAACGGTCTTTGAACTGGTTGTCCATTCATGCAGTTGCTTTCACTGACGGTTACCTCCGATAGGTTCCGTATAGGACTTTCACCCTCAATCACTCAACCATGCCCAACGCACCTCCGCCGCGCGACCTCCTTGCCTACGACCACCGGCTCCGCTCTCCTGCCCTACTAGACCTACTTGGGGATTCCGGAGGAACTCAGGGCAACGCGAAAGCCGTTGTTGCCGCTGAGGGAGTACCGGTCCCACGGCTCGCCATTGTTCCGGATCGCCGACCGACAAGTCGCGGCCGCGAAGCCCCAACTGCCGCCACGGCACACGCGGTCCGAGATCACCACTGTATTGTACAGATCCCCGCAAAATTCCCACACGTTACCATGCATATCATGTATACCCCAAGCGTTCGGAAGTTTCTTGCCACTCGGTGATGCCAGTTTCGATGGATACATCTGACAATACGCCGCCAGAAGCGACTCGTCGCTCCCAGTGCTCCAATCGGTCTCACTCCCGGCCCGACATGCATATTCCCATTCCACCTCTCTCGGCAACCTATAGCCAGTCGCTCCGACTACCTCTTCCCACTTGTCCACTTCGATCTCTCCTCCATACTCCTTCCGCTTTTCCTTGCCCGCATAGCGATACGCTGGCGTGCGGCCTTCCCGCTTACTAACCCAATTGCAGTACATCACCGCATCGTACCAACTCACGTTCTGGGCCGGATGGTCCGGCGTGGGGCTGACGGCATCATCGGGTCTCGCTTCCTTCGCATCTTCCGGCTTCTCGCCGTCGTAATTGGTGTCGTCCAGAAAAGCCTCGTACTCCCCGCGCGTCACTTCACGACTGGCCATCCAATACGGTTGCTCTGGTACTCCCGACCGATCGGCCGCTAGTTTCACAAACTGGGGGTTACTATGCAGCACCATCAAATCGGGATCTTCCCGCATCTGGGTTCGATACTGTTCATTGTTTTGGTTCCAACGCTCCAGTAGTGCAACCGCTCGATCTGTCCATTTGCTCTTTTCCTCGGCGGTTGCCGTCTCACTGGCTGCAAACATCGACACGGCGCACGCCAAATTGTAAAGTACTCTGGGATCTGCGGACTCTGTACCCGCAAGCCCTTGTTCCAGTCTCGCGACGGCGGCCTCTTTGCGCCCTAGCCACAGTGGCACGACGCTCTCCACGTAGTCGCGATAAACGGCATCGGGTTCGCTCGCAGACCACTGAGCGAAGGCCGCGTCAGCTTCTTCTGTTCGCTTCAACCGCGCCAACGCAAAGAGACGTAGTTTCTCGATTTCACCACGTAAGCCCGCCATCGAATCGTCCAATTCCATTTTCAACAGCATCGCATCGAGGTCTGCGAGCGCGGATTCATACTCCCCTGCGAGATATCGGTTTCGGCCACGCTGATAGAGAAAATCGGCTTCAGCCTTTTCTTCCAGTGTTGCGTTCTCCATCTGCGACAGGGTCTGACGCACTTGTTCCAGCGGGTCCGGTAGCGGCTTTAGGTCGACCGCGGGTGGTGTGATCCGCACGAACGTGACTCCTTGCGAGTTTACGAACCAGTTCCGTTCGTTGACCATCTGCTTGGCATCAGGAAGTGTCGGCTCGGGGAGTTGCCACTCGCGCATCAGACAAGCGACTGCGCTGTGCGTCGAACTATCGGGGAGCGAATACCACTTGGTCGCAAGTTCCGCGATGCGAGTCTTATCGTCGTTTGAAATCTGCTTCACCGGTATCTGGCCGAGGCCTAAACAGACTGCGGAGCGAAGGGCAGGACTGGTTGAATCTTTTACGGTCGCTGTGACTTTTTCAAGATCGAGTTCCCAACGCCGAAACTCTTCGATGAACCATGTGCGCACGCCAGGATCAGGCCGACCCTCGAATTCGCAGGCATCGAGCGGTAAGGTCGTGTCACCGATCCCCAACGCGGCCAATGCCAGACGGGCTTGGCGGCGTTGGAGTTCCGGTGTGCTGCATGCATTGGCGGCTTGCCGCAACTTCTCGATCGAGCCGGTCGCATCGTACCCAAGCGCGTCGATCAGATTGGCCGTGTCCCGATCCTCGATCGCATCGATTTGCGAGATCAAGTAGTCTGCTTCTACTTGCCCGAAGTTTGCCAAGGCAAATGCCAACGACAGTTTCTCGCGCGGTTCACTCGCGGCAGTAAAGCGACTCGCTAAGTCGGGGCGAATCAGATTGGGTCGTTTCATCTTGATCAGCTTTTCGATATTCACCGGCACCGCAGGACCAAGCGTTTTTTGGAGCGAATCGAGAGCAACGGTGATTTTCTCCTGCTGGCTGCGAAGGCTCTGCTGCTGGAACAGATATCCGATGATTCCACCCAAGATCAGGACGCTGAGGATAGAGCTGCCCCAATTCTTCGCATGCACGCGTGCCGCCGTTCGCATCAGAGACCGCTCCGGCGCCGTCCAGCGTTTGTTGTTGGTCCAGCGACGGATTTGGAACCATTCAACTAGCGTTGGGAGTTGCTTGTTTTCTTGATTCACACTCCACACGGCCGCCCGTTCGGCCAGTTTTAATTCGGCGCGGCCTTTCTTGGTTTCACGTTGTTTTCGCGTTAGCCATTCTCGCAGCGAAGTGACCATGTAGTCGTGCGCCAGTTGATAGCTGCGCGAGGTGCCACTTTCGGCCCCACTGCTGTCATCGACCGGTGTGATCAAGCGAAGATTCTTGTCGAGGATCTCCATCAAATTTTGAAACTCACGCGGTTTGTTTTCGTAGCCAGCAGCTTTCTGAAGCGAGGCTGCACTTTGCATCGATCCTTTGATATCCGTACCGGACGAAGGAAGCAGAGCAGACAACAACCCTCGCACTGCCTCCTCGTGCTGACGATGCTGGATCGGCGCATGCCGCGATCCGAACATCTCCTCGAGAAATGTCACGCCGACCCCTTCGATCCCACCCACTTCGCGCAATGCGGCGGTTGTCCATTCTCGCGACTTCATCATGTCGGCTAACACGGCGATCCGCACCGAGATCACTTTGCGCTCCTGCGCTAGGCCATGGATCGCTTGACGCACAAACTCGTTCTGGTCTTGGTTCCAGTTCTTCGTACTATCGGGTAGTTTCCCATACGCTTTGCCAAAAAGGCCCAACACCTTGGCCGCATGATCCATATCGAACAGATCGACCAGCGCGCTGTTCTCACCCTCGAGAATGCGAATTTCCAATTCTCTTAAGAATCTGCTGACTGATAACCAAAAATCATCGCGCACCATGACAATGGCTTGTACCGCACCCCCATCGCATTGCAGCAGTGCATCGGTCAACGAAGCTTTGGCATAATCCTGCTCTGCAAAGAGCCATTGCTCGAATTGATCGAGAACAAGTAGCAGCTTGCCATCTGTTGGGACCAGCTTGCGACGACGAATGACACTGAGGATTTCCTTCAGCGATCCTCCCTCGGCATCGGGGATCGCTTTGCGTACACCTCGCAATAACCGTGTTTCCGTATCGTCGGGTGTTGCTTCGAGATAGATCGGAATAATCTTGGGACTCAGTCGTGGTAACAGCCCTGCTTTCATGAGCGAGGATTTGCCACAACCCGATGGGCCATAAATTAGTCCAACCTTGAAGGTCTTCTCCGGATCGGTTTCTTCGATGCGGGTCTTCCAAAAACGAAGTCCTCCAGGAAGACCTTCACGATCGAAAGGGCCGGGAAGGAGTTCGAGAAAGAAACTCGCATCGGATGCATCAAAGGAGCGAAGTCCCTTAGGAACGATGCGTGTCGGCCCGGTCGGTGTCGCATCTGCAGCACTCGCGGCAAGCTGGGCGGTGTTCGGAGTCAGCTGACTCATGGGCGTAGCGCCAGCGGGCATGGACGCTACCGTAGGACGCAGTCCCGGAGTCGGAGCATTCTGCGTCAAGAGCCATCGGATCTCATCCGCAAGATCGCGAGCCACCGTGAAGCGATCACTCGCACGACGAGCCAGTGCTTTCATGCAGATCCGTTCGAGGTCCGACGAGATAGTATCGTCGAACAAGCGAGGCGACCGGACTTCTTCGGTTGCCACCAACATCATCAGGTCAAGCGTGTTATCGGAACGAAACGGACGGCGACCGGAGAGCAACTCATACAGCACAACGCCCAGGCTGTAGATATCGCTGCGGTTATCGATCCGGTGCCCTTCGCCGCGAGCCTGTTCAGGGCTCATGTAAGCGGGAGTACCGGCAGTGTCAGTTTTCTTGCGTTGTTCGCTTTCACGTAGCGCGAGACCAAAGTCTGCCAGATACGGCCGATCCTGGCGATCGAGCAAGATGTTAGCCGGTTTCACATCGCGATGGACCAGTCCCTTGGCATGTGCGTAGTTCAGTGCATCGGCCATCTGTTCGACGATACGCAGAGACAAAATACGATCGGGGCGATCGAGCTTGATGCGCGATGATAGGTCGCTCCCGTCAATCAGCTTGGAGACAACAAAGAAATCGCCGTTGTCGGTCTGACCAACATCGTAGACCGGAACGATGCTCGGGTGATCGAGCGCTGCCACGATGCGGGCCTCGGTGAGGAAGCCCTTTCGCAGCGATGGATCGAGCATTGATCCGAGGGTGACTTTGATAGCGACATTGCGCTCGAGTTGGTCATCCACGGCGCGATATACGGCGCCAAAGCCACCTTTACCAAGCATCGAAACAACGCGATAGCGACCGAAGGATTTGGGCGTGTTGTCTTGATACGCGGCAGTAGCAGCTTCTTGGTTTGGTTTCTCCGCTGGTGGATTCTCAGGCTGAATCGTAGGATCGTCGTTTCCTGATGGCTGGGACATGGCACAAAAGTCCGAGTTAGTTTTTAAAATAGCTGCGGGGAAAAGTATAGCCGTTCATCGATCCCTACGCACCTAACAGGGGTACCCTTATTGCACTGTTCGCCAACCCCCCCCTAATGCATCACGATCCCTTTTCCCGCCGCCTTGGCAAAATCATCCTGGGAGACCAGCAGGTAATTCTGCTGCGCAATTCATGGTGAGTTGCCAAGCCAGGAGCAAATGACGCGCAGCAGGAACTCTCGTTGCAGTTCGGTTTGCCGCCTAGCCTGCATCGAATGAAACAATCGTGGCGAATCCGAGACGCTGGGCAACCGCAAACCCTCGATTTACCGTTCACTCCCCGGTCGGCTTTTCGCAACTTTTTCTCGGGGTGCGAGAGCAACCGGGTTGTTAAGTAATAACGCTTGTTAACCAGAGAGTCAGAGAGTTCGAAAGGGTTGCTTCCGGGGTGCGAGGCCAACCTCCATGGTTGCTTCCGGACCCCGAGAGCAACCTTTTCGGAACTAAAACTCGCGCCGCGATCGCCGAATCGTCGCAAACCCCTGGAAAACCAGGGGTTTAATGCAAAAAGCCGAGAGCATTCACTCTCGGCTTTCTGTGTTAACTGGTTAACAGGCTCTTTCCGAGCCAAAAATCTTAGCTCCGCGAGCGCAACCCTCTTCGTAACAATACTCTCTTTTGCGAATCCTTCTAAAGCGTTTCAGAATAAGTAGTTACTCTAGTTCGAGACCCGTTCGGTAGTTTTGCCATCTGGAAACGAGTTCGTAGACTTTCCTCGAACTCGTCTCGTTCGCAGCCTCAATACGACTTACGAACCGAAGAATTAACAGAAATAGTTCGAACGGAGAATTTGTGAAGGGCTGCAATGTTGTTGAAGCGACTTTGGCAACTATTCTGGGATCGGTAACCGGGGGCAAAAGCCTCGCTCCGACCAATTTCTTGCTGGGAAAAAGGCATTTCGCGATGGCTAACTTCCGAAATATCTACACCTCGGCGTTACTCGTCATCGCTCGCTCCACCGAGAAGGAACTCGCCCGCCAAATGAGTTACCTTAAGGCGGAAAACCAAATCCTTCCCTTCTTGCTCCCTTCGCCCCGTTTCGGGGAGAAGGGCTGGGGATGAGGGGATGTCTTCTAACAGAACGCGAGAAGAATCGCCTCATTCGATTTGCCAAAAATGTAGGCTCACCGACCAATTTCGGAGCTGCGACTTTTTTTGCGGCAATTTCAGGTTCTCGAACCTAATTTTCCAGCATGTCCTGCGGCGTAGGAGGACGAGAACCGGCGTTTCCAAGAACGCACACCTTGCTAACGATCTTGGAAAAACCAAAGCCTTTGGTAAAATGAAATAAAATGTACTTATCTCCCTATCTCCTCCTCGAGTGTGACGAGTGACCGACCAAGAACGACTCCTTAGGCTGGAAGAAGCACGATGCGAAGCGGATTCATGGACGGAGTGGTATCGCCTCACCCCGCTTGAGAGAATGCAGGAATCCACAAAACTTTGGCGTTTCTACTTGGAGGCCGGAGGCTCACTTGATCCCGAACCCGATTCTCAAAGTCCTTTCGACTCTGTCATGCCACGCAGTACGCCACCTGCTTATCGGCGGTCAAGCGTGCGTGTTCTACGGCGCAGCGGAGTTTAGTCGCGACTGCGATGTCGTGATTTTGGCCGACGAAGACAATTTCAAGAATCTAAACGCCGCGTTGGCTGAATTGCAGGCAGAATGTATTGCGATTCCCGAATTCAAGGCAGAGTACCTCCAACGAGGTCACGCGGTTCACTTTCGGTGTAAGCATGCCGACGTGAACGGACTGCGAATTGATGTGATGACCCAACTGCGTGGATGCGAACCATTTGACCGCCTGTGGGAACGGCGCACCACGATCGAGGATCCGATCGCACACGCGGCATATGAGGTTCTCGCGATTGAAGATCTCGTTCGAGCCAAAAAGACGCAACGCGACAAAGACTGGCCCATGATCCGCCGTTTAGTGGAAGCCCACTATGATGAGAATCAAGATGATCACAATGACGCGATGGTTCAATTCTGGCTGCGAGAGTCTCGCTCACCAGAAATGCTAAGCCAGCTCATGCAACGCTTTCCCGAATCCGTGATGACACTGGTCTCGGCGCGTCCGTGGTTGTCGTCGGTTGAGCCGAATGATTTTGGGCAGATCGAAAAGTTCTTGAGGCAAGAAGAGGAACGGGAACGACGTGCTGACGAGGCGTATTGGAAGCCACTAAAGGAAGAACTCGTTCAGCTTAGGTTAAATCGTGAACGCCAAAGTAAAGACTAGACTACTCTATAAGTGTGGTTCATTCCGCCAGCCTATGCAGCAATTCACGGGAGTGCGTTCGTAAATCGCTGGTATCCAAGTGAAGCGTGGATTGAAAAGAAATAACTCAAGAGCCAGTTACAGTGGTTTCGTTCAACCCCATTCGGTGCGATCTCAACCTCGCCTCTACTTCCTCTATTGTGATCGCATCAAAACGACGACAGAACTCGTATGATCACCGTCTTCGTAAGCTGGTCTTCCAATCTGGAAAAACGGAGACCGCTAAACGAATCGGTGTTCCTCGATCCACGATCCACGGCTGGACCAAAGCGCGACCACGACCGGTCGTGACACTGACAGCAGATGGTGATTATGTCGAGAGCCTCGAAAAGAGGGTCTGCCTTCTCGAACGACGCACAGCACGATTGAGAGCTTTGCTTCGATTGTGCGTTGTCCTGCTTCGGCTATCTGGCTTTTCGCTTACCTACCAACGATTGCCTCAGGGGATCGATAAAGAAAAACTCCTCCGCGTCATTGACCTTGCAAGCCGATTCGTTCGATTGCCGAGATTGCTTGCCTGCATTGGACTCTCTTCTTCACGCTACTACGATTGGAAGAACGCGCAAGAATGTGGATTGGATGATTTCTCGTCTTGTCCCAGATCTTCGCCGGGGCAAATGACTGCGACAGAACGCTCCGAAATGCGATCAATGGTGCAGTCTGAAGACTATCGTCATCTCAGCGTTGGATCGATTGCTCGATTGGCCGCGCGCTTGGGAAAGGTCTACGCTTCCACCTCGACTTGGTACCGATCAATTCAAAATGGTAATTGGATCCGGGCTCGCAAACGCATCTACCAACCGAAACCGCGCGTCGGCTTGCGAGCCACGAAACCGAACGAGTATTGGCATGTTGACACGACGATAATACGTTTGCTCGATGGAAGTCGCGTTTACGTTCATGCAGTTCTCGATAACTTCTCACGCCGCATTCTCGCATGGCGATTGAACGACACTTTCGAAACAGGCACGACAGCGGAACTCCTCAAGGAAGCAGCAAAGGGACTCCCCGAAAACACAGTACCCTCTGCAGTTATGGATTCGGGCGTTGAAAACGTGAATGACACAGTAAATGAGCTTGTTTCTGATGGCACAATCAAACGCATCCTAGCGCAAGTCGACATTGTGGAATCGAACAGTATGATCGAAGCCTGGTGGCGTCAGTTAAAGCACCAGTGGTTGTACTTAAACGAACTCGATAGCGCGAGTTCCGTTCGCAAGCTCATTGATTTCTACGTCGAGCAGCACAACTCGGTTGTTCCCCATTTTGCCTTTCCAGGGCAGACACCCGACGAGATGTACTTTGGGACCGGAGCGAAAGTTTCGGTGGACCTTAAAGAGAAGCGAGCAATAGCGCGAGCTGCGAGGTTAGCCCACAATCGCGCTCTGTCGTGTGATCTATGCAAAGCGAGCGAAAGCGAACCAACACTTGTATCACTCCAAAACAACACGAGCTAAGCCTTATGCACCTGCGTCTGGTACCAAGAAAAGAGTGTCACCAAGCGAGCACCAAGCTCGATGGATGTCTGATTGATCGTCTCAAGCCGGAAAATCGAGGTAGAACCAACTCACAAAACAATAAAAGCGCCCCAACCGTTCGCCCATTTAGGTCGAAGTGAGTCCAAGCACATCGATTGCATGAGCTGTGCCTCAGAGAAACTCTCGCCGCACCATCAACTCGCCTAATAGCGCCGAGTTCTCGAACGCTTTTTTCCAGAATGTTCTGCAGCGCCGAAAGAAAACGAAGCTGACATCATGCCTTTTAGCGACCGTCGCTACGAAAAGGTTCCGATTGACTTGATCAAAGTTATAAACTCGCGTGATCGTGATAATGACCAATTCAAGATGAACGTCACGAGTATCAGCGAACTGCCGTGACCTAGTTTTTTATTGATCGGTGGCCATGGATGACCTTGGTTGCCAGTCATTCAGTGACGGATGACGGCAAACGCCCGCACAGCGAACAGAACGTAGCGATAGGCGAATAGTCGCATCACGCAATTCAATCGCGACACAACGCGAATACGGGCCTCACAGAGCGCCAACGAGACGTAGCGAAGTTGGCTGACCAAGACGGGCCAAAAACAGATCCCGCAATATTGCAATACATCACAGGGGGTCGTGCGTGCACGCGTATGTGCAGGTATACGTGTGCCCTTATGATGGAATGATGAATTATTATTTATATATAGGAAAGCCCTACCCTCTAAGGACTTACGTTCATTTTGGGTCTTGAGTCTTTTCATGTGGTAATCCTATTCCTCATCGTGGCGTTACTGAAAATGGCTTACCGCTCTGTGCGGCATTGATTAGCGCGTCGAATTACTCACGAATCGACGAGCCAATAGATAGTCCCGGTTCTGGTCTTCGATGGGCTTGGACCGCAGTCGACCAATCGCTGCTTACGCAGCAGCGCTACGACATCGGCTTGATTCATCCAGTCCAGTATTCGCCCAATGCTTACGCATCTGAGTTCAGTAATCTGCGTACCCACGGCCCGCGCGCGATGTTGGGGTAAATAAGTAGTCTAGCGCGATCCCATATTCTTTGGTAGACCATTACTTAATACAAGAGCCTAGAACCACAATGGTTGCAGAGTCTTGTAAAAAGGAGTTTTT
>JBIKMB010000118.1:0-17392 GCA_044359485.1 Pirellulaceae bacterium
TTCCAAAATATTCATGCCCAGGATTTTCTTGCGGAAGTTTCGCTTATCCAGTTCGCGACCCAAAATAATCTCATACAACCTTTGCAATTGGGTCAGCGTGAACTTCCTCGGCAACAACTCGAATCCAATCGGCTGATATCGCACTTTGGCCCGAAGTCGCTGCAGTGCACAATCTAAAATCTCCGAATGATCAAAAGCCAGTTTTGGCAGTTTATCGATCGGATACCATTCCGCCGCGCTGGCATCGTCGGCCGCCTTGGTCACATGCTTCGCTGCCTGAACAAGAGCAAAATAGGCCACCGCGATTGTGCGGCCCCGCGGATCGCGACCACAGTCCCCAAACGTGTAGAGTTGCTCCAGATAAATCTTCGAAAGACCCGTCTCTTCTTCCAGTTCACGCAGGGCGGCTGCTTCCAGCGACTCCTCCATCTCAATAAATCCACCAGGTAAAGCCCAACAACCGGCAAACGGCTCATGAGCTCGCTGTATCAGCAGCACTTTGAGCTTTTCTTCGGAAATCCCGAACAACACGCAATCCACCGTTACCGAGGCTCGCGGATAATCGTAGCAATACTGCTTCTTTCCTTCTTTCGCCATGGCGTATCCTTTTCATTTATTGAGAATGTAAGGGCTTTTATTTCTGTTCGCGCTTGGCTTGGATCATCGCCGATTTTATTCGATGCAAGTTTTCCTCAAGCCCATGCGAATATAAATGTGCATTATCAAAGCGGAGTACGCCGGTTGGAAATTGGCTCAACTGAGTCAGGGTTCGCTCACGAATTTCAGCCAGCTTCGGCAACGTATAGACATTTGAGCCGCTGCGCATGATTGGAGCCAAAAGATCTTCATACCGGTAATTGGTCTCATCGAAGAACTTTCTCTTCGGAAAATCACCGTTCTCCATCAAGACTCCTATGCCGCTAGGAGGATTCAATTCATCGTAAATTAAATCGGCCTCTGCCATTCCTGTCTTATTGAAAACTCTTCGAACTTGCTGAATACCGGGGGTCGAAGTCTTGACCATTTGTTCGGATAACTTGATCTTGGGAATCCACTGACCTGCGGCATCGCGGATCGCTCCCAATTTATAAACACCTCCCAAGGCTGCCTGATCATAGGCAGTTACCAGTTTGGTGCCCACACCCCAGATTCCAATCTTCGCGCCCTGCGCTTTGAGGCTTTCAATGAGCCGTTCATCCAAATCGTTGCTAGCCACGATCGCCGCATCGGGAAAACCGGCTGCGTCCAACAATTTACGGGCTTCAATGCTCAAATAGGCAAGGTCGCCCGAGTCCAGGCGGATACCCACCATGCGCTGACCACGTTGTCGCAATTGCTCGCCGACACGAATCGCATGGTTCACACCCTCCAGTGTGTCATACGTGTCGACTAGGAAAACGCAATTATTGGGCATCGCTTTCGCATACGCTTCAAACGATTCAAGTTCTGTGTCAAAAGACATCACCCAACTATGTGCATGAGTACCGCGCACAGGAATCCCATATTGCTTCCCAGCCAGCACATTGCTGGTCGCCGCACATCCACCTATATACGCAGCTCGACTTGCCGACATCGCTCCATCAGGTCCCTGCGCGCGACGCAAGCCAAATTCAAGCACGGGATCCGTGCCGGCCACTCGCGCGACCCGAGACGCTTTGGTGGCAATCAGTGTCTGAAAATTAATGATGTTCAATAAGGCTGTTTCCAGCAATTGGCACTGCACGATGGGGCCCGTAACCCGCAACAAGGGCTGATGCGGAAACACGATTGTTCCTTCCGGTATAGCATCGACCTCGATACTCAGCCGCAAATGCTGCAAATAATCTAAGAAACCAAGTTCAAAAATGGGACGCCCATCATTACCGGGAATGGTTGCCAGGTAAGCACAATCCTCTTCAGTAAATCTGAATTTTTCCAAGTAGTCCACGACGCACTCTAAACCGGCCGCAACCGCATATCCTCCAGCAAAAGGATTCTTGCGATAAAAGAGATGAAATACCGAGGATTGCTCCGCTTTGCCATTGAGCCAATATCCATAAGCCATCGTCAATTGATATAGGTCGGTGAGCAAAGCCAACGATGTCTCATTCATAGGTCCATCCCCTCGCCACAGTTTTCACTGCCTACTTAGTGTATTTATTACACTTCTATAGTTTGGGGCTAATAAAAACAAGCGACTGGGCGCGAGAAAGGAGAAATTTCGACGCTTTTCGCTCCCAAATGCTCATCCGCATGCAGAAAAAGAAAAAACGGCTGCTTTTTGGCCCCAAAATAGCTTACAAGCCGTTCAGCAGTTCATTCGTAGCGTTTAATTTCCGATAGGGGAGGACCAGCTCTGCACCAGGCACAATAAGCCCATCAGCACAGCCAATGCAACGCTGTGCCAAAACACGAACCTCAAGATCCTACCTTCACCATGCGTCTGTTCTGTGGCAACTGCAGCCACCACGATGCTTTGCGCGTCGATCATCTTTCCCATTACCCCGCCGGTACTGTTGCTGGCCACAATCAAGGTAGGATCCAAATGCAGCTGCTCGGCCGTTATTCTTTGTAAGCTCCCGAACAGCGCATTGCTTGACGTATCCGAACCGGTCAATGCCACGCCCAGCCATCCCAAGAGCGGCGCAAAAAAAGGATACCAACTCCCCGTCTTGGTAAATGCCAAACCCATGGTCGCATCGGCACCCGAGTATTTTGTGACGTAGGCTAAAGCCAACATACAAGCGATGGTTAACAGAGCTAGTCGCAGTCGCATGAGTGTGTCACGAAATGTGGCAACTGCAGTCGCGAGGGGAATTTTCAACCACCATACCGACATCCAGGCCGCTAAAAAAATACCCGTTCCCGTCGCGGATAACCAATTGAATTTGTAAACCGCCTCCTCTCCTTTCTCAGCGCGATCACTTCCTTCAAGCACACGCGCTACTGGGGCTGTTCGATAAACCCGTCTATCGAGGGCCGGAACGGGATAGCTCACGACAGAGATACCTTGGAGTAAATTGGGATTCTGAGCGGTTCCGCCATTGAGTTCGGTTTTTATCGCGGGCCATCCCCACAATAAAACCATCAACGACAATAAAGCCCAAGGGACCCAGGCTTTCCAGTAAATGGGCCGTGGCACTGTCGTGTCTCGGTGGACTTCGCTTTGTGCACTCTCGGCATTTCTCGACACGATGTACCAAGTGCTATCGCTTCTTAGTTTCCAAATCTCTCGTGGTTGCCATACCTTGAGAAAACTTGCCGTAATCACCAGGGATCCGATTCCACCCACAACATCGACCAGCGTCGGTCCGTGGTAATTGCTCATCACAAACTGCAATAAAGAAAAACTGCCCCCGCATACGATCACCGCTGGCCAACAACCGCGCAAACCTTTCCAGCCTGATAGAGTCACCACCAGCCAAGCAGGAATCAAGAGTGAGAACAATGGCAATTGTCTCCCCGCGACGCGACAGAGCGCCATTTCGTCCAGACCAGAGACATCTGCGAGCACAATAATCGGTGTGCCCAAAGCGCCGAATGCGACCGGTGATGTATTGGCAATCAGCGCAACACCTGCGGCTAAGAGTGGCGGGAAGCCAAGACCTATCAATAATGCAGCAGATATGGCAACCGGCGTTCCGAAGCCAGCTGCACCCTCAATAAAGGAGCCAAAGGAAAAAGCAATCAAGAGAGCCTGAATGCGATGATCGGGTGAGATCGAGGCCACCGATTGTTTGACGATATCGAACTGTCCGCTGACCACCGTCAAGCGATACAAGAAAACCGCTGCAATCACGATCCAGCCTATCGGCATCAGACCGAATGCGGCACCGTACAACGCAGCGGCGACGACGGATAACCACGGCATACCAAAACCAAGAAGGGCAACTCCGATCGCCAAGCCAAGGCCTGCCATTGCCGCACGATGCGCTTGCCATCCCCAAACCAATAGACCCAATAATACCACAACAGGCGATGCGGCCATCAATGTGGATAAAAAGGCCTGTCCCAGTGGATCATAGTTTTGTACCCAGTCTGTCGAGCTTTGACCCAGAAAACAGAAAAACATTACAGATTCGCTTGTACATTCGAGGAGAAGGCGACAGTTGCTAGCAGGTGGGCTATAATACCGCAACGCGTACAGTTTGTATTCAATACTTTCATCCTAACCGCTGAACATTCTGTTTTCATCCGGTTTTAGATCGACAAGTCTAATCTACCCACCAGCTCATGAGGCCTATCATGATAAGCCGCTCGCGTCGCACCTTTCTTGTTCAGTCGGCTCTCGCCGCGTCTGCTTTTGCGGGTACCCGCCTGATGGCTTCACCAACCCTTTCCTCCGTAGACTCCGATTGGATCGATGCTCATGTCCATGTTTGGACGCCAGATCTCCAGAAATATCCTCTAGCTTCGGGCTTCAAGAAGAGCGACATGCAACCCGCAAGTTTTATTCCCGAAGAACTGTTCGCGCACAGTCAACCTGCAGGTGTGAAGCGAATTGTTCTCATTCAAATGAGCTACTATCAATATGATAATCGTTACATGTTGGATGTTATCAAAGCTTACCCAGGCGTCTTTTCGGGTGTTGGAATTGT
Organism: Pirellulaceae bacterium; assembly: GCA_044359485.1. Taxonomy (GTDB): domain Bacteria; phylum Planctomycetota; class Planctomycetia; order Pirellulales; family Pirellulaceae; genus JAFLCP01. The sequence continues at coordinate 4,578 of JBIKMB010000118.1, forward strand.
CGATTATCAAGCTGCGAATGTCGCGGAAAAAATGAAGGAGCTCAAGCAGGGTGGTGTTCGAGGTTTTCGAATTTATCCAGCCGCTGGGGAAGCTTCGAAATGGGTCGAAGATGCGGGTATGGCCAAAATGTGGCTAACCGCCCACAAAGAGAATTTGGCTATCTGTCCATTGATCAATCCGACGGACCTACCCTTCATTCACAAACTTTGCCAGAAGTATCCAGATACGACTGTGGTTATCGACCATTTCGCGCGAATCGGGCTCAGCGGACAAGTGGACCCGCAGCAACTCGCTCAATTATGTGCGCTTGCCAAATTCCCGAAAGTGCATGTGAAGACATCGGCCTTTTATGCACTCGGCAAAAAGAAGGCTCCTTACACGGATCTGCTGCCCATGATTCGGCAAGTTGTAGATGCCTATTCACCGAAACGCTTGATGTGGGCTAGCGATTGTCCTTTCCAAGTGGAAGGAGGCCACACCTATGCATCTTCCATCGAGTTGATTCGCGATCGTGCCGATTTTTTGTCTGCCAGCGACAAGGAAGAAATGTTGCGGGGCACGGCCGAGAGGGTCTTTTTCCAATAGTCAAACATCGATCCAGCGGCGGAAGGCATCCTCGTCCGCATTGCGTCCGCTGACCACGATTACGATATCACCTTCGCGATCAGCCACTGAGTCGCCGAGGATGACATCCTGGATTGCGGCCGCCAAAGCGATCGCGCCGGAAGGCTCGGTTTTCAAGCCATGCTTTTGATAAAGCAGTTTCATTGCTCGTCGAGTTTCCAAATCGTTTATCGCAATACTCCGCCGAACCAAGTTGTATAGAATGGGCCAATTGTATTGACCGACATCATAGGAGAGTAAGCCATCGCAAATACTGGTGGGTTTGGCAAGCCTTTCGCGCTTGCCGGCTTTTAAGGACATGGCAAAGTCATCGGCCCCCTCAGGCTCAACGCCGATTATTTCAGCATCTGGGAATGTAGAGTGAATCGATAGGGCATGCCCTGCCATCAATCCTCCACCGCTGACTTGGCAATAGAAACGCCCCACGCGACGATTCATCGATTGAAGCTGTGCGGCAATCTCGAGACCACCCACACCATTGCCTGCAATGACCCAGCGATCGTCATAGGGAGATGCCTGGATTGCTTGCTCTTTTGCGGCGATCTCGGCCGTTAACGCATCGCGTTGTCCGGTAAGATGATCCGTGGCGATGTCATACGTGCGAATCTCCGCTCCGAACGAAGCGGTCAGTTCAAATTTGATTTTCGGCGCTGTTTCGGGCATCACAATGATCACTCGCTTCTGGTAACACATTCCCGCATACGAGATACCGGAGGCGAAATTACCAGAGGAATGAGCGGTCACTGCGCGGTCACCGATCCTCGAAAGATTATTGGCCATCCAATTCAATGCACCGTAAACTTTGAACGAACCGACCGGTGTCCAACCAAAATCCTTCAGCCAGACACGCTGACCAGGAGCCACACGCAAAATTTTTTCTAAGGCATAGGAACGCACCAGCGGAACGGGATCAAGATAACGGCGAATCACTCCCGCCGCAGCACGAACATCCTCCATCGTTGCCGTTTGTAGTATCGTTGTCATTGTTGCGTCAGTTGTCATTGTCTCGTTGGGCTTCGTCAAGAGAGTGTTTTAAGTAAACTTGATCCAGCAGTTTGGTTCACGCTTGGAACTCCCATCCCAGCGTAGCAAATCAGGGCTGCCATTAAAACTATTCTCAGTACAATCATGCAGATAGAGATTTCGAAAATGCTGAGCGAGCATTTACGTTCGACCCTATCTTTCGCAGCGATAGAAAACTTTAGGCTACGACCGATCGATAATAGATCTCAGCCCCTTTCTCTAGTTCGGCAATCTCAATAAACTCGTCTTTAGTATGGGCCTGAGCGATCGAACCTGGGCCGAACACAATAGCCGGTACGCCTCCTTCGCAAAGCGTCGACGCATTGGTACCGTACGGAACACCCAGTCGCTTCCTATTGCCACATAGCGTCGCTACACCGAGTTTCGATTGCTCCTCATCCCAATTTTTCATCGTTTCGAGCAGTCTTGAAGCGAGCCAGTCGTTATCGGCATCGGTCAGCGCGCAGCACTCGATCCAAGGCTTTTCAAATTCCACTTCAAAATCCAATCGCAGAGCCAAGTACTTGCGAATATCTTCGGCCGCTATCTTTGGATCCTCACCTGGAATCAAGCGTCGATCGATTTCTATTGCACATTGATCGGGAACCACATTCACACTGATTCCACCTTCGATCCGCCCAACACTCAAGGTTGCTCCGCCACAGAGTGGATGAGGTGTTATGGACCGTGATAATTCGTCCGCATATTCCTCTAAGACTTGTAAAACTTTTGCCATCCGATAGATCGCGTTGATACCCTGCTTGGGATCGCTGCTGTGACAAGCGCGTCCTCGAGTGAGAATTTTAAAACGTGTCACACCGCGATGGGCGACCACGACATCCAAATCCGTGGGTTCTGCCACGACAGCGCCAATAGGCTTGGTGGTCAAGAGTCGACTCTTGTGAAATCCCGGTTGCCAGTAAGTAATCAAATCGACTATCCCCAGCGCGGTCGCCTCCTCATCACAGGAGCAACTCATCACCAAATTACAAGGCAGCGATTTCCTTTCGATAACGATTCGCCGAAAAGCCCACAGCATAGCGGCCATGGAGCCCTTCACATCGCAAGCTCCACGTCCATAAACTCTCCCCTGCTCTACCTTCGGCCGAAACGGTTCAATGGTCATACCTTCTACGGGAACCGTATCTTGGTGCACGTCCCATAAAAGTGTCGGCTTATGGGGATCGTTGCCAAACCGGGCCAGCACATTGGCACGTCCTGGCAATACTTCGATGGCTTCACAATCTGCATCAAAACTCTGAAAGAACTTAAGCAACCACTCGGTCATCCGCCCTTCCAAGTAAATCTCCCCTTCGACCTGGCGTCCCATTGGATTGACGCTTGGTATGGAAATCAACTCGCACAGCAGATCCGCTACCTGTTGCATGGCAGTCCCAACTAAGTTCAAGGCGTTGAAGCTATTCCGATTTTTCAAAAGTGATCGAGTCGAGATTCATTAGTCCACCCGCATTCTGCGGATGGACGAACACAATGTAGAGATCGCAGCGTTCTCGATCAGCGGGCAAATCAATTCGTTTATCGTAAAACTGTTCCCACTGTCCGTTCACTTCGATCGTCGCCTGCCCGATCAGCTTACCATCGCGACTTCCCGAACGCAGCTCGATAGCGCCACCAGCACCTGCCGACGCGACCCTGAGCAAAACTCGATTAGCATCTTTCAATGGCACGTCGGCGAATTTTAAATAGTGTCCATGATTAATTGCCCCAATGAACTTGCCCCCACTCGCTTGACCGGAAGCGAGCACCTGCGGCCCACTGATTTGATCCGCATGTTCGCCTTCGATTTTGCGAGGTCGCAAAGTGAGTTTCGTCACTTCGCTTTGTGGCGGTACACCTTCTGCACCAAGATCGATATAGCTTGCTTCCAGCACCATGTAGCTGGTGGCTTTATCTGGAGGGGCTTGCATATCGATCTTCCCTGCGAATCCCTTGAAAGCCCTAACCGCTTGATCGGGCTTCACAGAAAAGACCCATTCGACCATCTGGCGAATTTCGTCGGGAGAGTTGTGATCATGGGGCAACATGGCTACCTTACCCCACACTCCGGTCGAGCCTTTGATTACCCGTTGAATCGAAGCCTCCAAGGCACCGGGCTGTTCTCGATATTTCGCAGCGATATCAAGAAACTTAGGCCCGACGCGCGGCTGATCGACCGAATGACAATTGAAGCAATCGCTCTTTTTCATCAGTTGCAAGCCGGGGGGGCCCACATCGGCTACCGCATTGAATTGATTGGGTGGTAGATCGACCAACATCGCATTCACATTGACCCGTTGCGGTGCATCGGAATCTAAAAATTCGATCTCCTTGCTGTCAGCCTCTTCGCTATCTGAAGTCCCATCTTCGAAATCGTGCACATACACCTGGAAGTTTACACTTTGCTGTGGATCAAAGAATGTACCAGGAGCGGGCTCCACAAATCGAATCTCAGGTCGCGCATTGCCGACCATAACGGGTACCGTTGCTATGCCGCGAACACCTGATGGATCGGTCACCACAAGTTCGACGTTATACGTTCCAACTCCTTCAAACTTCACTTCGGGGTTGGCTTCGTCGCTGATCCATTTCCGAGCCGCCTGTGGATTGCCGGCTTCGATGGCGTACCATTGGTACTTTAACGTATCTCCATCCTTATCACTGCTTCCCACCGAGGAGAGTTTGACCTGGAGTGGTGGTCGACCGATATTATTCGCAGCAGTCGCTTGCGCAACTGGAGCGCGGTTGCCGCGTACGTAGTCAATGCGCACCAATCTGGCATCGGCGTTGACACCCCAAGTTTCACCATATTCGATCAAGTACATGGCACCATCGGGTCCGAATTCGATGTCGATCGGACGGGCAAATTTTTGTTGCGGCAAAAATCGCTCCAGCTGGACAATTTTCGAATCCGCATCCAGGTGTACGGCAATAATCCAGTGACGAGACCACTCAAAAAAGAATAGTGTTCGGTCGAAGTGCTGAGGAAATCGCGTGGTGGAAGGATCATTGGGATCGAAGTAATAAACCGGTCCCGCACAAGCGGTGCGTCCTCCCGAATCAACCTCTGGAAATTTATCGCTCGCTCCCGCTGGATAGTAGATAAAAGCTGGTTGGGCCGGGGGGAGTACTTTCGGACCAGTGTTATTCACCGAATCGTTCAGCGGCTTGGCTGCATCAAATCGCTCACCGATAGCACCTGTTTCGAAATCGACGTCGGGGTACGCATAATTGTCACCGATGAATAGGGGCCATCCGAAGAAACCCGCTTGCCTCGCTTGATTGAGTTCATCGTAGCCTCGTGGTCCGCGCGGACCGTCACCACCCGCATCGGGACCTACGTCACCCCAATACAGAAAACCCGTCTTTTGATCAACGCTGATTCGCCAGGGATTACGACAACCCATCACATAAATTTCAGGTAAACCGGCTGAACCATCTTTTGGAAACAAGTTTCCATCGGGAATCTCATAGGTTCCATCGGGCAACGGCCTGATACGTAGTACCTTGCCGTTAAAGTTCTTGGCATTTGCGGAAGTACGGCGAGCATCAAATGCCGATTTTCCAGGTCGCTCATCGATCGGTGCAAAGCCTTGTGAGTCGCCAAAAGGGTTCGTATTATCGCCAGTGCCGATATACAGATCGCCGTTGGGACCGAACTCAAGGGCGCCCGCATGATGGCAGCATTCTTTGCGCTGTTCTTCATAAGTCAGTAATACTTTTTCGCTCGACAAATCCAGTTTGCCGTCGATCAAGGTAAAACGACTAATATGCTGCCCAGAAAAATTAGGGGGAGAATACTGCAGAAAAATCCAATTCGTTTTTTCAAAATTGGGATCCAAGGCTAAACCGATCAACCCATTTTCTTGTTCGATCGTTACAGGCAATTCACCAACCAAACTAACTTGATTGGTGCGCGGATCATAGACTTTGAGTTGCCCGGTCAGTTCGATATAAAAAACACGTCCATCTTTTGCAATCGATAACTCCATCGGCCGCATCATGCCGCTGACCAGTGGAGTTATTTCAAAGCGGGCAGGGTTATAATTTTCTTCAGCCTTCAAGGTGCAGGCGGCGAGCAACGTCATCACTAGAAAAAAGTGGCGCATGAATGGGCGTACCTATAATGTGCTAACGACATAGCGCTAAAATAAAATAAAGAGCGTCGAAAAATTTCAGCGCTCGCTGCGGGTGGTTCTTGGGGTGGGGGGAGATCCATTCTATTTGTGATCATGATCAGCGTGCTCTTTGTCAGCACCATGATGATCATGAGACGATCCCTGAAACATCGGGTGCTTTTCATCGCCACGCGCGATGAGAAAAGCCATCAGATCCAGGATCTCTTCACGAGTCAACTTGTCAAGCAAGCCTTTGGGCATGATCGATACGGGTGACTTCTTACGTTCCATGATATCGTCTTTGGAAATCACGACCGGTTCCGCTTTTGCTAACGGATTCTCGATCAACTCAATCGAATCAGTGCTCTCCTTCAGAATCATACCGCTTAAGGCTTGGCCATCTTCGGTAAGAATCTGATAGGTTTGGTACTTTTCTTCGATCTTTTTCGAGGGTTCCAACAGCGATGTCAAGATTTCGATCGACGTCATCTTCGGATCTAGCTTAGTCAGATCGGGCCCGATTGCCACTCCGAGATCGCCATTCTTATGGCAGGCGACGCAGTTGGCGACCTTGAATACTTGTAAACCGTTGCCGTAGGACCTTCCCCCCTGCAGCGACTCCACCGAAGCCACTAAATCTTCTTGTTTCCATTCGGTTCGGGGCCGGCGATCCTTCAGAAGCGCATCTTGCGGCTCCAATTTATTGCTGGCCAAGTATCCATCTGGATCCGCCAGATATCTATCCATGTCCTCGACGACATACATCGCGCCGAACATGCGTCGCCAATGACCTGGATAGGTGCACACATAGGGATAGACACCGGGCTTCGAAGGAACCTTAAAGCTGAGCTGCTGTATTTGTGCGGGTTGCAGCAAGCGACTCGACAATAAAATTTTGTCGGACTGCGGAACGTAGTGCCGCGCCGCTGCGCCTGCATCCTGTGCTGTCGCCTCGGCAGACATTCCAATCTCTTCCATCGAACCAGGCTGAGCAATCACCAAATTGTGCGGCATCATGTCGCTGTTTTCAAAAATAAACTCGACCGGTTTGCCTGCCTCCACAATCAAGATCTCCTGATCGTACGACATTCGCTCTAGCAACGTTCCAAGTCTTATGACTCGCACACCCAATTCCCTCAGTTTCTTGCGGGCTGGCGGCATCGATTCCACAGGCAGCAAACTGATGAGCGACTCGCCAAACTCCATGGCATCCAAAACGGCTGGCGAAGTACGACCTTCCGTTGGTACCGATGCAACATACTTCATCACTTCGCCCAGAAGTAATGGAGCTTGATCGATCGGCCATGAGTTTTTCGGCAAGCGTCTGAGCGCTCGGATCGCTGCGACTCGTTCGTTGCGTTCCGCTACGAATGGCGATAGCAAAGCGAAGGTTTCCGTCTCGCGACCACGAACAGAAGCTAGACCTTCCATCGCAACCCGGCGAATAACACCTTCAACACCTCCGGATTCCAATTGAAAAACGCTGCTCTCTTGGGGAGCCGGAATATTTTTTTGTTCGAAAATCGGACTGCGAGATTCATCCAGTACCAGCAGCGTAAAACCTTGAAGACGATCCGCAAAGCTTTCACCACGATTAAATATCTCGATGCGTTCAATCGCCGATGGTTCCCCAAGATCTAGTTCCCACCAGGGATTTTGCGTATTTTCCTCGCTGTGTGTTTGACCGCCATTTCCATAAATGGGACTTTTGTTACCGTCGATCGCACGCGAAGCATCACCATCGTAACCGACATTGATTTGTGTCGCTTTACCGTTGCGGGCAATGTTGCGATCTCCGCTGTAAACCTCCACCTCGGCTAAGGTCAACGTACCTTCTCGGGGCAATTCGATACGCACATATCGTCCATACGATCCTTTCTTACCCCCGGTCGCCGCAGCTAACTCGGTCGGCAAACCTTGCAGCAATGGTGCGACTCGATCGTAGAGCGTCGACCGCAGACTTGTATCCGAAATCAGCGGCATGGCCCGAATCAAGTCGCGTAAACTCGCCACATTGCGACTGGCTAGCGTCCAGACTTTATCGGTCGATCGATCGACTGCGATTAGGCCGAGCAACCCAGACTGACGAATCACGGGTGACTTCGCCTCCAAAGCAAAACGTTCCAGTTCATTGCGAATCAAACCGAGTTGTTCGCTCCCTTGAGCTCCAAGTATACGAACCAAATCGAAGACCACACTATCATCGATCGGTTTTGGGCTCTCGTCGATCTCTTGAATGAAACGAACTAATTCCTGGACGGGCGTCTTATTGTTTCTGTTCGCAAAATCCCGAATGGCATTGAGCCGAATTTCGTCGCTCACATTTTCTCGAGTTACCAATTGGCGACTCACCTCTGGACTAGAAGGTAGTTTTAAAAGCGCCTCGGTCGAAAGTTGTTGATAGTAAAAATCCCAACCTTCTGGCGTGGTCATCGATAAGGCGCGACCTTGATCCATTTCACTCTTCCAATAGGGCTGCAAAACGCGTTCGGTTTCGCGGATCACATAGTCGAGGAATCGATCCATGGGGCGATTTTTTGCAATGACAACCACTTCAATTGCGAGAGGATCGCGCAGAAAACTGGACGCTCGAACGGCCTCCATGCGAACGCGAGGATGCTCATCAGCTGCCATTTTCCTCAACAACTCTAGCGTTTTGTCGGTATTCTCTCGCCAGTAACAGAGCACAAAGGTCGCCGCAGCCCTAGCTCGGAAATCGGGACTTGCCAACATCCGCTGAAGCAATTCTTGATTGAACGCATTATGATGCTGATGAAGCCACAGAGCCTCCATCAAATGATGTTCGTGCTCGGGATCTTTTGGGTCAAGCGATTCGATCCAATTCTTCAGAATCTCCATAACTCGTTCCGAGCGCCGGCCACTCAATTCCATTTTGGCGCGATAACGTATACGATTGTCGGGCGACTTGAGCAATTCAAGCAACTTATCAATTGGTTCGTTGGCAATCTTGACAGCGGGGCTTAAGGGTCGGCCCTCATACGTCACGCGGTAGACGCGACCATGCGTCTTGTCGCGATTGGGATCGCGCAAATTGTGTTGCATATGTCCGATAATTGGATTGTGCCAGTCCACAAAATAGATGGCACCATCAGGTCCAACCTCAACGTCTGCTGGTCTAAAGTTAGGATCAGTCGAGGAGACAATCGGCTCCATTTCATCCGCCGAAAAACTTGCCCCATCGTCTTTCAGTTTATAGCGTAAAATACCCAGAAAGCCGATCACGTTATTGACCAGCAAATCCCCTTGCATTTCTTCCGGAAAATGGGAACTCGATAGAATTTCCGTACCTGAGCAAGGTCGCGTTCGTTGCTGATAGACGGTTGGTGCTCCTCCATGTTTATCGGGAAAATTCAGATGCGTACTAAAGACCTGACCATGATAGGGGACCGCGCCCGTTCCATCATGCACGATATCTTGTCCCCAGCGATCGAAGACATGTCCATGGGGGTTGGCGAATCCATACGACGTGTAGATACCAAAATCCTGCTTCCGAGGGTCATAGCGAAAGACAGCCCCGTTGGCCACGCGCTGCACTGGTCCATACGGCGTTTCTACTTGTGTATGATGAAATGTCCCCTCTTGAAAATAGAGCGCGCCCCCCGGATCCAATGTGAATGAACTCGAGGCGTGATGGGTGTCTGCAGAATCCAAACCGCTAAGAACTCGCAATTTGACATCATATCGATCATCTCCATCGGTATCTTTCAAAAAGAGTAGATCGGGTGTCTGTGCGACCAAGACGCCGCCATTCCAAAACTCAAAACCAGTCGGATTATGGATATCGCCCGCGAACGTCTTGCATTGATCTGCCCTCCCGTCTCCATCGGTGTCTTCAAGAATAAGCAACTTGTCATCCATCGCCTCTTTGGGTTTCCAGTGCGGATAAGTTCTCCAGGCAGCCACCCATAATCGTCCCTTGGTATCCCAAGCCATTTGCACCGGATTAACCAATTCGGGAAACATTTCTTCCGAAGCAAATAGATTGACTTTCATCCCTGCACCTGGCGTCATTCTGGAGATAGCTTCTTCGCCCGACAAAAACAAATGCTCACCATTAGGTCCATCCCCTGGCTTGTTGCTAATGACCGGAATAAAAGGTGGCGTGTTCGAATCGTCGACCTGATACTCTCGGCCAGTTGCAACTGCCCAAATCTTGGGATCTCGGTTTGCCGTCATGACATCCAAGACTTCCATTTCCCGTTGAGCTACATCGCGATTGCTTTGATTATCTACGAACCGCAAGTCGGCTCTACCTCCAAAAATACTGAAGCCATCGGTCGTGCGATAACGCTGAAACCAGTAAAAGTTTTTATCGACTACCGCTTGTCGAATGGTTTCAATCTTTTCATCAGGGATCTTGGTGGCGATACGGGAGGGAATCAATCCGCGAACCATCACTTTGGAAACTAGTTCATTGCCGCGCGTGGTCAAATGAATTCCATTGATCGTTAAAGGTGTTTTTTCTTCCGCGTAAATCTCTTTCGTGGGATGGAACAAGTCGACAAAGTAAATATTCTTTTCCTTGGCGACTTCGGCCATCGCTGCGGTATACAATTCAAGCAGTTGATTGTGGGATTTTCCATCCGGCAAGTTTGGGGTTTCTAGATCTTCGTGGGCGATCGGGGAAAACAAAACCAAGTGAGTTGGCAATGCGCCAAAATCTTTACCCTCGATTTGATTTATGAAATTCTTAAGCTTCTCTCGGAACGACTCAATTCCTCCCACTCCCACATAGGCTTCGTTGGATCCGAAAAACGCAAAGACCACATTGCTTTTCGTACGCCGCAACCATTCTTCGGGCGATCCAAAATCTTGCGAGCGCAAACGCAAATCTAACTCATCACCCGAAAAGCCAAGATTCCGAAACGAGATTTGCAATTCGCTCAGATACGCTTGCAGCCTCGCTTCGAGGTAACCATCATGCTGCTCTCGATCGGCCAGTGTATTTCCCAAAATAGCGACGCGATCACCCGCTCGAAATTCAAAGTCCTCAGCAGAGATCGGGTTACCGAGAAATACAGCCAGTAGTGAGCATAGCGCGAGAGAAAAACGAATCATTACGTCATGAATCCTGACAAGAAAGTAGCACGGGTAGGAAAAACGTCAGCCGCAACCTAAAGAAGGTTGCGGCTGCTGCGTGACTCGAGACGTCGAACAAAGACCCATTAGCCAATTTGGCTTGGTCCGGCAACATGCAGATACGCATGCACGTGGGGAGCGCCGCGGAAATGGCAAACGAACGCTGGTCCCTCGATTCGCCAGATATCCCACATGCGATCGCTGCCGAGATCACCTTGCTGATAGAACGCAAAGCGTAGCTGCTCCAGCCCGCCTGTGGCAGCAATGATCGCCATTACTTCACTGCTATCTTGATCGCGGTAAGGAGAGAGCAACTTTTGTAATGTTTCTTTGACAACGACCTTTTGGTCCGCCGTCATCTCACCCACCGCAAGCCCTGGAAACGAACCGCTCTTGCCTTGAACCTGAACGCTCGTTTCGGAAGGCGCATCTTTGAGCAATGCCTTTTCTGCCTGTTTCGAATCGAGCGCTGCAAAAACTTTATTGACCTGAACCGTTTGATGATAGAAGAGATTATCCTCAGCGCTGGACTCTTCGCCATGACCATAGACAATCGGTCCACCAAAGGCCATATTCTCAATCGAATTGCCATCTGCACGCAGCGTTAAATGACGGCCCGTTATGAGGCACTCGAAAGGATCTTTGCCAGATTCACCTCGACTGGGGTTACCAAAGATCGCCAAACTGTATGCACCAATACCGCCATCATCTTCATCGAGTTGCTGCATCAACTTCTTATGACCCTCTTCACTGGTCACTCGGCGAACGATTTCGTCAATCATCGCCTGCTGTTTGTCGTTATAAAAATCGCTGCCGATCAGCGGTTTTGTCACATGCCAATTTGCATTGACTCGCACGCGGACGGGATCTTTAATGCCGAAACAAATCGTCTTCTTTTGAGCCTCTGATAAACTATTATAAAGTTCTCCGATTACGGTCTCTGCATCATTGCCAGAAGCCGTTCCCGCGAAGAGTCCCCGCGGCATCAAAGCCAATCCTGCTAAGGTTGCCGAGGTCGCTTGCAAAAATTGACGCCGCCCTTGCGACTCGGGAGGAGAGGTAGGTGATTCGTGTGAGGCTGACATAATGTGACTCCTAGAATGATGAGGGAGGAATTGAACGAGGTGGGATTTTGAACGAGGTTACTTTTTAGGTTGAATCACCTCAGGAAGTGGTTCACCCTTTTTATAAAATTTCATCGAAACAGAATTCACGCAGTGGCGAACATTCTTTGTCGTAAAGCCTTCTCCTTCGAAGACGTGACCTAGGTGGCCGCCACAGTTTTTGCAAACGATTTCGACCCGATAACCATCTGCGTCCAGATGACGCTCGACAGCCCCCTTGATCTCGTCATCAAAACTTGGCCAACCACAATCGCTCTCGAACTTAGAAGTGGACTCGTAAAGTGGTGCATTGCAACGGCGACACACATAAGTTCCCGCCGCTTTGTTGTCGGTGTATTCGCCTATGAAGGGTCTCTCTGTTCCCTTCTTCAAAATAACCCACTGCTCGAATTCCGTCAGCGGATTGTACTTCGTCTCTTGCTTGTCCTGAGCCATGTCGTCTCCCTTTTGCTGGTCCTTTAATGGTGAATCGGCGGCGACCGTTGCAGCCTCGCTTGCTTTGGAGTCCGGATCTTTCGCGGAATCGCCACTGGTCTCGCCGTTGCCTGCCCCATCCTTGGCTGCTTCCGTTTTGGCATCGCTCTCGCTGGAGTTTTGCGCGACCGAATTCATCGATTCCTTGGAATTCGCCCCTGACTCTTGACGCGTGCAACCTACCAACGCCAATCCGCAAACCATCCCTGTGGCTAACAACAGATAGCGCAGACCAAAAGCAAATTGGATTTTGAAATTCATGCTGAAGTGCTCCTTCTCTAATGCATTGCCCTTGCAACATACCATAATCTGGCTGAACAAGCTATTTCTCCAAGAGGGGTTTCAGCCAGCGAA
>JBIKMB010000327.1:0-5246 GCA_044359485.1 Pirellulaceae bacterium
ATGCCACCTTCGTACATGCTCCGTTTGCGAGCGCGAAGAATACCCGCACTGCCAACGCCCGCATTGGAGGCATTCCCAACGCGATAATCTTCAGGGCCATTGTCACTGGAATAGAAAATCAAAGTATCGTTGGTAAGTTCAAGGCGATCGAGTTCGTCGAGCAGTCGGCCGACCTGCGTGTCAAGATCTGTGATGGAAGCCGCGTAAACTTGCATCTGGCTTTTGAGATCCTTGGCTTTCGCAAGATAATCCTTCAGCCAGGGTGTGGATGCGAACACTTCGAGAGAAGGGTTGAGATCGGTGTGTAGTGCCAGTTGCTGGGGTGTTGGTTTGAGAAGTGCGTGCGGCAGCAAAGTCCACATGTTGATGTAGAACGGTTGCTCGCGATGTTCGCGGATGAAATCGATCGTTTCATTGACGATCCGTTCGGTCGAGTGAGCGCGGAAGAAAGGTTCCTTCCCTTCGTCGCCCAGTGTAGGGCCATTGGAATTAACCGTTTTTGAGCGGTCGAAACCATACGCTTCCGGCGAAGGTGCTCCGGGGTTATTCCCTAAATGCCATTTACCGAAATGAGCGGTCTGATAACCCCGTTGTTTGAGGAGAGAAGCGATGTTGGGAGTGTCGGTCGGTAGCCAGTCGGGCATGTGTCGCGAGGCGTTTTGTTCATGGGTCGCAAAATGACCGTGTATATGAAAGTGAGCTGGATAGCGCGAGGTCATGAAAGCAGCGCGGCTGGGCGAGCAGACGGTAGCGGCGGTGTAGAATTGTTCAAACCAAGTCCCTTCGCGAGCGAGGCGATCGAGGTTAGGGGTTTTGAGATAAGGATGGCCGGCGAAATGCGCATCACCCCAGCCTTGATCATCGGTGAGGATAAAAATGATGTTGGGGGGACGCGAGGCGTTTTGCTGCGCATGCAAAAGTGGCGCGATTGCGATCCAGAGCAAACCGAGGAGGGTGAAGCGTTGAATCGTCAAACGTTGAATCGTCATAGTATGGCAACTTAGTGGGTGCTATGTTGAGAGGGATCAGATCAGCGGTACAAGCGATTCCGCGAGTTGGCGATATCTGAATGCAGGAGCGTTTGGAGGATTTTACTTATCTTGGGGACGTAAAGAAATAGATTGCCTATTTCCTCTCTTTTGCTGGGCTCTTTCATGTTTCCCCAGTTTTTACATGGGAAATGCAAGTGAAATGCGCAAGGAGATACTCGAATTTCGGCGAAAAAACGGCTCAATCGCGGGGGATTTTATGAACTTTTCGCGATGGAGATTGTCAACCTTTTGAGCGATCGAAGCGCTACGGAGGGAGAGAAAAAGTATGAGTCATTTTCACGAGCAACCCGAGGACTCATCAGCGAAGCACTGGGATCGCATTTATTTTCGTTCGCCGGAGGAGATAGCGACACCCGGCACACGCAACATTCCTGATGGTCCATACGGCACGGCGCGATTAGCTCGGCGCAGAGAGTTATTGGAATTGGTTGCTGCGGCGGAGAACAATCCAGAGGATTATGTTCGATTGTTTGAGGCGCGGGCGGTAGCGCATGATCCTCAGGTGAGTGCCGTGAAATTGGATGGATTGGTGGTACCTTTGGGGAAAGACTCACCGAATTTGTTGGTGGTGGGTCGATCTGGGGCGGGCAAGACGCAGAAGGTCATATTTCCTGCGGCCTGCCATGCGATCAGTGAGGGCTGGTCGATGGTATACATCAACATTAAGGGCAAGGCTCAAACGCATTTATTGCGGAAGATGGCCAAGGCTTACAAGCGTGAGAGGGAGATCACGTTAGTTGCGCCGCAGAAGGCGGATCGAACGGTGGCTTGGACGGCGATTGAGGGTTGTGAGGATATATCGAGGGCGGGAGAAGTAGCGGCGGTCTTGGTGGGCAATGCGGCAGCGAGCTCAAGGTTTGGCGAAGGGGCTTGGGCCTATAATCAGGCGGAGGAATGGTTGCAGCATGCGATTGCAGCCGTCTGTACTGATTATCCGCTGGAGCAGCGGACGTTATGGGAAGTGCGGAAGATCATTTTGTCAGGTGAGTATGGTTCGTTTGCAGCCGAACATACCGATTTTCCGGTGCTTTCGAAATTTGCGCGGTATGTGGATAGTGCCAACAAGAATGCGGACACAATTACTGCGACGCTCAGCGAGGCGACTTCTTTTATCGACGAGATCGCGCCATTTCTATCAAAGCCCGAGTTGAATCTCGAGAAGTTTATTGCTGATGGCGGGCTTTTGATTGTTGAGATCGATGAGTATGCCGTGAAGAAATTGCGGCCTGTGATCGCCTTATTCCTGAGTCGACTGTTAGCGATGATCCAGCGTAAGGCGTGTGATTCGGCGACGGGTCAATTGCCGAACAAGCTGGTCGTTTTGATCGATGAGCTTGGGGCATCGGGACCGATTTATGGTCTGGATACTTCGCTGCATACCTGCCGCGAACGGCGATATAGTTTTATTGCGGGTGTGCAGTCGGTGTCTCAGCTTCCCGCGATTTATGGGGCGGATGCCGATGTGGTGATATCGGGCTTCCAGAGCCAGATTGTGTTATCGGGTGGCTTGGATATGGGGAGTGCCGAGTATTTCAGTCGTTGTTCGGGAGTTACGACGATTGCGGTGCCATCGATGATCGAAGAGCCCGATCGTCAGAGCAATAACGTGATGATGGCCAGCGGGTGGACCTTGGGTTTGCGGGCGCTGTTGTTGCCGGGCGATATTCATTCGGCGAAGCATCATGCGATTTTGGGCGCACCAGCGACGGTTTTTCTGGGTGATGGTCGAACACCACCCTTTCAAGCCTATTTGACATCAGCGCATGAGGTGGGGCAGATCAGTTTGATGCTGGACGAAGTTCGTGAGCAGAAGCGGGATCCGGATCGGCGTCGTCGCAAATTGGTCGTCGATGGATTGAATGGTGAGAGTGTCGAGACGAAGGTTCAGGGCTTGACGCAAACTCGAGGTTGGTCCACTGCGCGTATCTTGAGGAAGATTGAAGCGGTGAAACAGGAGATGGGTTGGGGGAGCGCAGATCCTGCGATGATGGATTGGTGGGTTAAGGTCGAGGAGATGAATAAGGAGTGTCCGAAGGTGATTTTGGGCTATCTCGAGGAGGTGCAGAATCGCAAGGGGACGCTGGGCGAATTGTTTGAGATATGTCGCGATGCCAAAGCGAATTCGATGCGAGCGGCGTTTTTGTACATGGATTTTCTTCGCGAGAATGCACCGGGTGTTGCTGGGGGCGAGCCAACGCAAAAAGAGGCTGTACTTTTGGAGCCGAAAAGCGTGACCAAAGGATTTGCGGTGTGGTTGTTATCGGTCGGCGATCAAAAGCTGCAGGTGTTGAAAATAGTTAGAGCGGCTCGAGGACTTTCGCTGCTTGATTCTAAGCGGTTGGTGGAGAGTGCGCCTGTGGTATTGGGTTGTACACAGACGCGAGCCCAAGCGGCCGAGATTGCGCGACGACTGAGGGAAGCCGGCGCCGAGGCACGATTGGAGACCGAAGGGACTTGATCCCTGGCAGATGCGTTGAAAAAAGAACTCGAAAAACACGATCTCGATCGGGCATCCTTAATAGACTTTATCCGGCCATTTGGAATAACCCGTGTTTTACCGATTGCCTCAGGGTGTTCGCGTTGAAAGCTGAATTCGGTAGTGTCGTGGAGAATCAGAATTGGGCTCTTGGTGGTTGCGATTCGCAACTTCGTTGCCGCGAAATGGCCGGCTAAGATGATGCTTTCATTGACGCGAGAGTTGCTCAAGAAGCGGTAAGCCGCCTTGGTGGCCGCCCAATCCTGGCAAGCCACTGGCAATGCTGCGCCTATTTTCTCGCTTAAACACCCTAACAACTTGCGAAATCGTGTTTTCAATCTCTTATCGGGAAACTCGCATCCTTCCAACTCGCGTTCGACCCAGGCGTCCATGCCAGTATCTCCAGATTGTTGTGCGATGACAGCAAACGATCCCTAACCACTTCATAAGATTAGACTCGAACGCCAAACCGTGGAATATTAAACTTGTGGGTAATTGAAAGGTTCAGCGAGCGCTCACTTATCAATGGCAAACCGTTGGAAAAGATGGTAGTCGACTCGGGTGCCTCAGCAATTTCTATATCGAGCGATCTCGCCAAAAAACTAGATGTCAGTCCTAAGGATACCGATCCAGATATTATGGTTGGCCTGGCGGATGGACGACAGATTCCTGCCAAACTCATTAAACTCTCTACGGTTCGTGTTGGCAAATTCACTGCTGAAAATGTGGAATGTGTTGTTCTCGGAGAACAAGCGAACAATGCGTTTCCATTGCTCGGTATAAGCTTTCTTTGACAGTTTAAAATTGAGTTAGACACCGCTAACGCTCAGCTGAAAATGGTCAAAGTTGACTCAGGCGAATCCGCTCCATCACAAAGTAAGTCAAAAAAGAAATCGAAATAACCTGCTTAACTTCCCGCAATGCGCCAACTCTTTTCTATGGACTCGCGTAAGCCATACCCGCCCACGACTCAGCGATATCCATCCCGCGATAGAAGCTCATCGCACCCGTTCAAAGACGACAGAAAAACAAGGCGTTATCAAAAAACAACGACGGGCGTTATCGATCCTAACGGAAGAACCAATCGGTAACTACTTGGCTACATTTTGTCATAGAGCACCCGTCACGATTCGTTGGAAGGAGAATCAAAACGGTGACCGCAGCGCGGACAGATGCGACATGATGGAGATACCTCACGTTCGCAACCCGGGCAGTTTTTCAGGGGATCGAGAAAAACATCATCTTCATTGGTTCGATGTACTTTCCCTTTAAATCGAAACAACTTTTTCCCAGCCGTCAGATAGTAAAAACTGTAAATGCCAATAATGGTACCAACCGGAAAAAGTAAAAGGAAAGGCAGGCTGGTAAAGTAGCATACTAATCGCGCAATTGGATTGAATCTAAAAAGCCCAAATGCTACCGAACAATAAACTCCCGACAAAGCATAAATGCCCAATCGATCAACTTTATGCCTCTGTAACGCATCTGAAGGTAAGAGGATTCCTAGATCCGCCGCGAATAGGCCAAACAACAAATAAACAATAGCAATCGCACGGATATGCTTCCGCAGCTTCTCCAGAGCAACCTTTTCATTTTTAATGTACGAATATTCCATCGAACTAACCTCCATAAAAACAATGGCGTGAAATTACCTCTACCCTTCAGCGCAACAGCACCTTCCAAGCGAATCGTCACAAAAAACAAGCCTTCGGTTCTAT